>JAJKJM010000195.1 GCA_021153985.1 Polaromonas sp. | reverse complement strand
GCGATGATCACGAAGCCCTGTACCGCGGCGTTCAGGTACACGCTGATGATGCTGGTGAGGTTCAGGATGTTGCTGATCACCGAGAGCAGCACCGCGCCGATCACGGTACCGGTGATGCTGCCGGCGCCGCCCTTGAGAGCCGTCCCGCCGACGATCACCGCCGCGATCGCCTCGAGTTCCCAGAGCAGGCCCGTGGCCGGCGAGGCCGAGCCCAGGCGCGGCACGTAGAGCACGGTGGCGACGCCTACGCAGATGCCCAGCAGCATATAAGTGAGCACCTTGACGCGGTCCACTTCCACGGCCGCGTAGCGGGCCACCTGTTCGTTGGAACCTATGGCCTGCACATAGCGGCCGTAGGCGGTCCGGTTCAGGATCAGGCCACCCAGCAGCGCGACCACGACAAAAACCCATACCGGCACCGGCACCCCCAGCCAGCTGCCGTAGTACACCGGGCCGTAGGCGCTGTTGAGCGAGCCGTCGAGCGTGATCGCGCCGCCGTTGGAAAAGTAGGTCAGGTAGGCGCGGAAGATGCCCAGCGTGCCCAGGGTCACGATGAAAGGCTCGATGCGCCCCTTGGTGATCAGCAGGCCATGGGCCAGGCCGAACAGCGCACCCAGCGCGATGGCGCAGGCCATGCCGGCCAGGATGGCGGCCAGCGGCGGCCAGCCCGCGCCCGCGGCGGCGTTCATCAGCAGGATCATGGTGCCGGCGATCAATGCCGCCATCGAGCCCACGGAAAGATCGATGCCGCCGGAGATGATCACGAAGCACATGCCCACGGCGATGATGCCGATGAAGGCCGTGCGCGTGAGGACGTTCATGACGTTGTCCAGGCTGGCGAAGTTCTCGTTCAGCAGGGCGCCGAGCAGGCACACCAGGACCAGGCCTACCAGCGGGCCGCCGCCGCGCAGGCCGGTCCATCGCCGCGCGGTTATGGGCGCCGGCGCTGCGCCGGCCATGGGCTTAGTGGGTTCCAGTTGCATGGGCGATCAGCAATTCTTCAGTGAGTTGGTCCTGCGGCAGCTCGGCCGCCAGCTTGCCCTGGCGCATGACGATGACGCGGTGGCAAACGCCGATGAGTTCAAGCAGCTCGGACGAGACGATGACCACGGCGCGGCCCTCGGCGGCCAGGCGCTGGATCAGGAAATAGATGTCGCGCTTGGCCCCCACGTCCACGCCGCGCGTGGGCTCGTCAAGCACCACGACTTCCGGCTGCGGTTGCAGCACGCGGGCCAGCGCCAGCTTCTGCTGGTTGCCGCCGGACAGCGCCGATGCCGGCACACCGGCCGAAGCGCGGATGCCGAAGGCTTCGCTGGCCTGCTTGAGGGCCGCGCGCTCCGCAGCCGGATTGAGCCAGGGCCGGGCGTAGTGCTCCAGCGCCATCAGCGTGAGGTTTTCCGCCAGGCCCATGCGCAAGTGCAGGCCGCGGCCCTTGCGGTCTTCGCTCAGGTAGGTCAGCCCCAGGCGCGCGGCCGAGCGCGGGCTGCGCCGCGTCCACGGGCGGCCCTTGATTTCCACCGCCGCGCAGCTCGACGGGCGCAGGCCAAGCAAGCCCTCAAACAACTCGGTTCGCCCGGCGCCGACCAGCCCAGCGAAACCCAGGATCTCACCGGAGCGCACCTGAAAGCTCACGTCCTTCGCCCAGCCGGGCACCTGCAGGCCCTCAACCTTCAGCAGTACCGGCGTGCCGTCCGGCACAGGCTGACGTGGGGGGAACAGGTCGCTCAGCTCACGGCCCACCATGAGGCTGGCCATCTGGTGCCGGGTCACATCGCCCGTGAGACGCTGCGCCACCAGCCGGCCGTCGCGCATGACCAGCACCTCGTCGGTGATGCGCTCGACTTCATCCAGCTTGTGCGAGATGTACAGCACCGTGGCGCCCCGCTCGCGCAATTGCGCGATCAGGCCGAACAGGCGGTCGGTTTCCGACGGCGTGAGCGTGGCGGTGGGTTCGTCCATCACCAGCACGCGGGCATTGCGGCTCAGCGCCTTGGCAATCTCCACCAGTTGCTTCTCGGCCACGATCAGGTCGCGCACACGCCGTGCGGGGCTGCAAGTGAGCCCCACCGAGCGCATGGCCGCTTCGGCGCGGCGCGCCATCTCTGCCTCGTCGAGAAAACCGTGGCGTATCAACTCGTGCCCGAGGAAGATGTTCTGGGCGATGGTCAGGTCGTCGGCGAGGTTGAACTCCTGGTGGATCATCACGATGCCTTCGGCTTCGGCGTCGCGCGGGCCGCGGAAACTCACGGCCTGGCCGGCAATTTCCACCGAACCCTCGCTGGCCTGTTCGTAGCCGGCCAGTATCTTCATCAGCGTGGACTTTCCAGCGCCGTTCTCGCCCAGCACGCCGTACACGCGGCCGGGCGCGAAGGCAAAGCTCACGCCATGCAGCACCTGCACGGGGCCGAAGCGCTTTGTCACCTGCTGGAAGCCAACGGCCGGGTTCATGGTGGGCGCTCCTGCCTCAGGGCCTGTTCAATGTCTAAACGGGGCCGCGTTGGGGTGCAATCGGGATGAGTGGGTCGACCGGGCACGCCGCATGGGCTAATGCCCATGCAAGGGCCTGGGTGGCTCAATCGCCCGATTTCACCCCAACCCGGAGGGCAAGTGCCTTCTCGGGCGGTCTGCGGCGTTGCGGCGCTAGCCCATAGATGAACTATGGGCGTCGCACCGCGCCTTGCATCCCATCCCGAGAAGGTACTTGCGCGGCCTCGTTTAGACATTGAACAGGCCCCTCACCTCAAACGACGGGATCGAAGATTGCGGCGTTCACGCGATTTTCCAGCCACTCCTGCCGCCCGCTCACCGGCTTGGGCCTGATGTCCTGGACAAAGGCATATTCGGCGACCTCGCTGAGCTTCATGTCCCCGCCCAGGATGCCGCGGCCCAGGTCGCCCTCCCAACGGGCATAACGCTCGGCGCGAAAGCGCTCAAGCTCGCCGGCCTCGATGAGCCGCGCGGCGCTCTTGAGTGCCAGAGCCAGCGCGTCGATGGCGCCGGCGTGCCCATGCAGCAGGTCCTCCGGATCCATGCTCTGGCGGCGCACCTTGGCGTCGAAGTTGAAGCCGCCGCTGCCGACACCGCCGGCGCGCAGGATTTCGTACATCGCCAGGGTCAGGTCTTCCACGCTGTTGGGAAACTGGTCGGTGTCCCAGCCGTTTTGCGGGTCACCGCGGTTGGCATCAATGCTGCCGAAGATGCCCAGCGAAGCGGCCGTGGCGATTTCATGCTGGAAGCTGTGGCCCGCCAGCGTGGCGTGGTTGGCCTCGATGTTCAGCTTGATCTCGTGCTCCAGGCCGAATTCCTTGAGGAAACCATAGACCGTGGCACTGTCGTAGTCGTACTGGTGCTTGGTGGGCTCAAGCGGTTTGGGCTCAATCAGCAGCTGGCCCTGGAAGCCGATCTTGTGCTTGTGCTCCACCACCATCTGCATGAAGCGCCCGAGCTGCCGGCGCTCACGCCGCAGGTCGGTGTTGAGCAGCGTGTCGTAGCCTTCACGGCCGCCCCACATCACGTAATTAGCGCCGCCCAGCAGGTGGGTGGCATTGAGCGCGCTGAAGACCTGGGTCGCGGCATAGGCGAAGACTTCCGGGTCGGGATTGCTCGCGGCACCGGCGGCGTAGCGCGGATGGCTGAACAGGTTGGCCGTGCCCCACAGCAATTGGATCCCCGTCTCCTGCTGCTTCTGCGCCAGCACGTCCACCATGGCCGAAAGGTTGCTGCGGTAGTCCGCCAGGCTGGCGCCCTCCGGCGCCACGTCGGTGTCGTGAAATGTGTAGAAGGGCACACCCAGCCGCGAGACCAGGCCGAAGGCGGCGTCGGCCTTGCGGCGCGCCAGCGTCAGCTCGTCGCCGGGCACATGCCAGGGCCGCGCGAAGGTCCCCTGCCCGAACACGTCGTTGCCCGGCCACACAAAGGTATGCCAATAGCAGACGGCGAGCCGCAAGTGCTGCTCCATCGTCTTGCCCAGCACGCGCTCCTTGGCGTCGTAATGGCGGTAGGCCAGCGGATTCGTCGACTGCGGGCCCTCATAGCGGACCTGGGGTAGGGATTCGAAGGAGGTCATGTCTGCGTCAGAACAATCAAAAAGGCGATGCTAGCCCTTGCGCCGCCGCGCAAGCTTGCGAATTTGGCGAGCGCGGCTTATGAAATTTCTTTCTGCATCGCAGCAATTGGCACGAACTTGCGTGACTTGCGCGATTGGCGCGACGTGTCGAGGGACACGGCACACGGCTCAGCCGCGCCGCGGCGCCCAGGTGCCGGCGCCGGAAATCGCCAGGTAGCAGGCATAGAGCGAAGTCGTCGCCGTGATGAACAATCTGTTACCCCGGGGGCCGCCGAACTCGATGTTGGCCACGGGCTCGGGGATGAGGATCTTTCCCAGCAGTTCGCCCTGCGGCGTGAAGCAATGGACGCCATCGCCGGCGCTGGTCCACACGTTGCCCAGTACGTCCACGCGCAGCCCGTCCGGGATGCCGGCGTCCACCGTGGCGAACACCTCGCCTCCCCGCAGTTTTTCCTCTGCCACCTCGAACGAACGGATGTGGCGTGGCCCCTCTGGGTCGTGCGAGGCGCCGGAGTCGGCGATGTACAGCCGCCTTCCGTCAGGCGAGAATGCCAGCCCGTTCGGCTGGACAAAATCGGTTGCGACCGCGGCCACCCGGCCGCTGTCGGGGTCGACGCGGAACACGTAGCTGCCTCCGTATTCGGGCTCCGCCGTGTAGCCCTCATAGTCGGAGAGGATGCCGTAGGTCGGGTCGGTGAACCACAGGGCCCCGTCGGGCCCGGCCACCAGGTCGTTGGGCGAGTTGAGCTTCTTGCCCTGGAATGAGGATGCCATCACCGTGCGGCGCCCATCGTGTTCGGTGCGGCTGACACTGCGTGTGCCATGCTCGCAGCTGAGCAGGCGGCCCCTGCCGTCGCGCGTGTTGCCGTTGGCGAAATCGGAGGGCCTGCGGAATTCCACGACGTACCCGGGCCCGGCTCCATCGGGCACCCAGCGCAGGATGCGGTTGTTGGGGATGTCGCTGAACAGCAGGAAATCGCCCGCGGGGAAATACACCGGGCCTTCGGCCCACAGCGCGCCGGTGTAGAGCTTCTCGACAAAGCCATTGGGAGGCACCACGCCGCGAAAGCGCGGGTCGTGCAGGCGGAACTCGCCGCGGATACCGTAGTGTTCACCCATGCTCACTGACTTACCTCACCTTATTTCACTTTGGCCGATCTTCCGTACAAGAACAGCATAGCCAGAATCAGCGCGCCGTAAATGATCTGCCGGCCCGCCTCGGGCATCTGCAAGACCGCCAGCATGCTTTGCAGCAACACGATGAACACCACACCGGCGACCGTGCCCAGGTAGCTGCCGCGTCCGCCCAGGATATTGGTGCCGCCCAGCACCACGGCCGCGATCGCCGGCAACAGGTAGGGGTCGCCCATGGCCTGGTAGGCGTTGCCCGAATACCCGGCCAGCAGCACGCCCGCGAACGCGGCCAGCATGCCGCAGGCAATGAAACAGGCGACCGTCATCCCGGCAGTGCGCACGCCGCTCAGGTAGGCAGCGCGCTCACTATTGCCGATCACGTAGACATAGCGGCCCGCCGCCGTGCGCGTCAGCAGCAGGTACACCAGCAGCGAGACGGCCGCCCAGGCCAGCACCGCATTGGGCAGGCCGACGGTCCTGCCGACGGCCAGGTCGCGCATCAACGGGGTGGCGGCGTCCTGGGGCGCGTGGCCGCCGGTGTACAGCACCATCAGGCCCTGTAGCACGGCATTGGCGCCGAGCGTGAAAATCATCGAGGGAATCCGCAGGACAGCCACACCCAGGCCGTTCACCAGCCCGATCAGGGCGCCGCAGAGCAGGCCGGCCGGAATGGCCCACGCAGGCCCGAAGGCCGCCCCCGCCGCCGCGGCCATCATGGCACCGGTGGTGATGGTCCACGGCACCGACAGGTCGATGTGGCCCAGCAGGATGACGGCCATCAGCCCCGCCGCGGCAAGCCCGAGGAAAGCGGCAATCTGCAGTTGCTGCAGCAGGTAGGCCGGCATGAGGAAGTTGCTGTTCACGGCGCTGCCGGCCAGCAGCAGCGCGAGGCAGCAGAGCGCGACCACGGCGGGCGGGTTCAGCAGCAGCCGCCGCGCCGGCCCTCTCCAGGCCGTGGACGAAGGCTGCGTGGCGATCACTTCACCCGCGTTCATCAGAACAGCTCCAGGCGGTTCCTGACGCGCAGCACGCGCGCCGCGCCCATGCATACGGCGCCCAGCAGGATCAGGCCTTCGAACAGCGGCTGCCAAAGCGCCGGCGCGTTGAAGACGAACAGCAAATCGCCGATGGTGCGCAGCACGAAGGCGCCGAGGATGGAGCCGACCATCCCGCCGGTACCGCCGTACAGCGAGGTGCCGCCTATCACCACCGCCGCGATGGAATTGAGGGTGTAGAGCCCGGCCTGAGGGCCGCTGGCCTCGCCCGACAGCGCGATCAGCGACAGCAGCAGCCCGGCGACACCCGACAGCAGGCCGGCGATGGTGTAAGCGAGGAATTTCGCGCGCCCGGACGGAACGCCGGAAAGGTAAGCGGCCTGCTCCGATGAGCCGACGGCATAGCATGCGCGCCCTGTCACCGTGCGCCTGAAAGGCATCCACCCCAGCACGACCAGCGCGGCCAGCAGGACCAGGGTGGAGGGGATCACCCCGAACAGCCGGCCGGTCAGGGCATCCGACAGGCCCTCGCTGACCTCGCCGCCCGGTGCGGGCCGCAGCAGCAGCGAAAAGCCGAAGTACACCGCGCCGGTGGCGAGCGTGACGATGATGGGCTGAAGGCGCCCGAACACCACAATGACGCCGTTGATGGCACCTGCCGCCGCGCCGCAGGCCAGCACCAGCACGACGCCCAGGGCCACCTGCCAGGGCGCCCCGTTCACCACCGTGGAGGCAAGGCAGCCGGTCATCACCATCACCATGCCGACGGAAAGATCCAGTCCGCGGGTGATGACAGGCAAGGTCTGCGCCATCGCCACGACGGCCAAGAGCACCGCCTTGTTGGAGGCGGTGGTCACGATGGCCACGGAGATCGAGCGCGGGTGCTCCAGCAGGAACAACGCGAACATCAGGGCGAACACCGCCAGGGCGGCGAGCGGCCCGCCGTTGCGCCGCAACGCCATGGCCCATTCGCCGCGCCGGGTCATGCCATGGCGGCCTCCCCGCCGCCGGAGGAAACGTTGGGTGGATCGTTGAGCGAGCCGCCGAGCGAAACATTAAGCGAAGAGGCGACGATCGCGTGTTCGCTGATCTCGTCGCCGGCCAGCGTACGGGCGATCCGGCCCTCATACATGATGAGCACGCGGTCGGCCAGGCCTATCAACTCCTCATAGTCGGTGGAATACAGCAGCACGGCCACACCTTCGGCGGCAAGCCGGCGCAGCAGCGCATACAGCTCCTGCTTGGTCGCCACGTCGATGCCGCGGGTCGGGTCATTGAGCAGCAGCACGCGTGGGTGGGTCATGAGCCATTTGGCGATCACGACCTTCTGCTGGTTCCCGCCCGACAAGGTCTGCACCGCGTCTTGCGTGGAACCGATCTTGATGCGCAGCTGCTCCACCATGCGCGCCACGGCAGAGCGTTCCGCCGCCGCGCTGAGGACGCCCAGACGCCCCAACGCCGGCAGGTTGGCCAGGCTCATGTTCTCCCGGATGCTCATGGGCAGGATCAGCCCCTCGGTCTTGCGGTCCTCGGGGATCAGCGCGATGCCCAGCTCCGGGTCCCGGCACCGGTGAGGTGCCAGTTCGCGCGGCTCGCCGAATACTTTCACCTTGCCCTGGACGCCCTTGAGCACACCAAACAGCGCCAGCAGCAGTTCCCTTTGCCCCTGCCCGTCCAGCCCCCCAAGTCCGACAATCTCACCAGCCTTGATCTCCAGCGAGATGTCGTGCAGCTCGGGGAACCAGCTCAGGCCCTCGACGCTGATGGCGGGCTGGGCCCAAGGCGCGGGGCCGGTTTTCGGCGGATAGGACTTGGCGACATCGCGGCCTATCATCAGTTGCACCACCTCCGCATCGGAGCGGCTTCCGTTGGGGAAAGTGTCCACACGCCGGCCGCTGCGAAACACGGAACAGGTATCGGCCAGCGCCTTGACTTCGTGCATGCGGTGTGAAATGAACAAGCTGCCCACGCCGCGCTCCCGCAGCTGGAACAATAGCTTGTAGAGCCGCTCTACGTCTTCGCCGCTCAGGGCGGAGGTCGCCTCATCCAGGATCAGCAGCCGCGGCTGCAGGCTCAGCGCCTTGGCGATCTCGATCAGCTGGCGCCTGGAAAGGGGCAGGTCCCGCACGCGCTCCCTGGGATGGATGTCGCCGCAGCCCAACCTGTCCAGCAAGGCCAGGGCTTGCGCCTGCTGGGCCTTCGCGTCGATCAACCCGTGCCGGCGCGGCGGCCGCGCCAGGAAGATGTTGTCCGCCACCGAGAGATCCGGCACCAGGGACAACTCCTGGAACACGCAGGCGATCCCCTGGTCGCGGGCCGCGTTCGGTGAACTCAGGCGCAGCTCGGCACCGTCCATCAAGATACGGCCGGCATCGGGCTGCACCACCCCGGCGATGGTCTTGATCAGGGTTGACTTGCCCGCGCCGTTTTCACCGAGCACGGCATGGATTTCACCCGCATGGCAGGTGAGGTCCGCGCCGTCCAGCGCGCGCACGCCCGCATAGCGCTTGGAGATTCCCTGGAGCTGCAACAAGGCGTCGGGCATGCGCGTTCCTTCAGGTGTTGCCTTCGCTTTGCTTCATGATGTCCGGCGCCGTGATGTTGATGTTGCAGGGCGGGAACTCATTGGCCACATAGAAGGTGTCCGGAAGGTCGGGGTAAAAATTCTTTCCCGGCGCCATCTGCTGGTATTCCACGTAGGGAATGGGCACCGAGATGTACTGGGGCAGCTTCTGCCCCTGCAGCGCGGCGATGGCCGCCTTCAGCGCCACCGCCACCAGGCCGGGCGACTGCGCGGCCGAAGCACCCTTGAGCCCCTCCTTGTGGTGCGCGTAGACCATCTTGCGAAAGCCGTTCTCCCCCTCGGCGCCGATCGGCACGAAAGGATGCTTGGCTTCGATCAGCGCGCGGACCGTGCCGTTGGAGCCGGCCTGGGTGTAGATGCCGTTGAAGCGGCCGTGCACGGCGATGGCATCCGCCGCCACCTTCTGCGAGGTGCCGTCGTCCCAGTTGCCGACGACCTCGACGATTTGCACACCCTTGTGCTTTTCCATGATCTCGCGAAAGCCCAGGTGCCGGTCGCGGTCGACCGAGTTGCCGGGCAGTCCCCGAATCTCCAGCACCTTGCCGCTGGTGACGCCGTTTTTCTCCAGCCATCGCCCCATGAGGCGGCCCATCTCGAGCTGGTCTTCGTTGACCTGGATGACCTCGTCGGTGTCCAGCACGTTGTCGAAGGGAATCAGCACCACGCCCGCGTCCTTGGCGCGCTTGATCACCGGCTTGAAGGAGGTGGGCGACACCGCGATGGTGAGGATGGCGTCGAAGCCCGCATTGATGAAGTTGTCGACGGCGCCCAGCTGCGCGGCGACGTCGGTGCCGGTGGAAACCACCTTCAGCTCCTTGATGTGGGGCTTCATCTCGGGCGTCGCCGCGTAGGCCTTGAGCGACTTGATCATCTGGATGCGCCAGCTGTTTCCCGCGTAGCCGTTGGCCAAGGCGATGCGGTAGGGGCCCTTCTTGGCGGGGTACTGGATGGTCTTGGTGCCGGCGGCAAAAGGCTTGAAGCAGGCGGGCTCGTAGGTTTGCGCCGCCGCGCGCCCCGCAATGCCAGCCAGTGCTGCGCCGGCGCTTGCGGCAAGGAGGTCTCGTCTTGTATGCATTGCTGTCTCCTGATCGTTTTTTGCCGGCCTGGCGGCATGCGCGCGATCGTGAAACCGCGCGGGTGGGTCGTAATGGGCCGCGACTTCCAGGCCAGCCGCTTTCCTGTCGCCCTACGAATGCAAAACCGTTTCGCTGGTCTTTCCCCAGTACGTCACTGTCACTAGTACTTGCGGTTGGGAAATTCCTTGGCCGCGACTTCGGCGGGGAACACACCCTCGATCGTCTTGATCCAGCGCGGCAGCGGCTGGCCCGCGGCCGCCTTCGCCGCCGCTTCCATCAATTGCGGACCCAGCAGTGGATTGCACTCCACGCTCACGTTCATCTTGCCGGCCATCATGGCCTCGAAAGCGCCCTTCACGGCGTCGACACCGATGACCAGGATGTCCTTGCCGGGCTTGAAGCCCGCTTCCTCGATCGCCTGGATCGCGCCAATGGCCATGTCGTCGTTGTGCGCGTAAAGCACATTGATTTTTTTGCCCTCGGCCTTCAGGAAGGCTTCCATCACTTCCTTGCCTTTGGCGCGCGTGAAGTCGCCGGTCTGGGAGCGGATGACCTTGTAGCGCGAGTTCCCCTTGATGACTTCGTCGAATCCCTTCTTGCGGTCGATCGCGGGGTCCGAACCGACCGTTCCCTGGAGCTCGACGATGTTGACGGGCCCCGTGGTGCTCTTCGTGTTGTCGAGAAGCCATTGCCCCGCCCGGCGGCCTTCTTCGACGAAGTCGGAGCCGATAAAGGTGGTCCAGGTGGAGGGGTCCTTCACCACCACGTTGCGGCTCTCCAGGATCACGGGAATCTTCGCGGCCTTGGCCTCCTTGAGCACGGTGTCCCAGCCGGTGGTGACCAGCGGCGCCAGGATGATGACGTCCACCTTCTGGGTGATGAAGGAACGGATCGCCTTGATCTGGTTCTCCTGTTTCTGCTGCGCGTCGGAAAACTTCAATTCGTGGCCGGCCGCCTTGGCCGCGGCTTTGACCGAATCGGTATTGGCGGTGCGCCATTCGCTCTCGGCGCCCGTCTGGGCAAAGCCGATCACCAGTTTTTTACCCGCTGCCTGGGCATGGGCAAACGGGCTCCATGCCAGCGCCAGGCTGGCGCTGGCCAAGGCTGCCATGAACGTGCGTCGCTTAAGAAATCTCATGTCCTGTCTCCTGAATGTTGGTTTGGTCAAAGCGCGCCGGCACCTGGGTTTTCCGCTTTCCCTGCTCCTCCCGGTGCGGCAGCGGGCGAAGCAGGTGTTCGTATTCCTATCCGGGGTACCAGACGACCCGGGGCTCTTCGGCGGAACGCTGGTAGGTCCATGCGGCCTCCACCAGCCGCGTCATGTCGTAGCGGGGTCGCCAGCCCAGGAGAAATTTCGCCTTGCTGTTGTCCAGCCATGTCGAGTGGTAGGGAGTGGGCACGTGAACCAGCGGCGTTCCACGCGTGCGCGCCAGGTAGCCGCCCAGGTCGCCGTAATCGATGGGCTCATCCATGCAGACGTTCACACGCTGGTGTCTGGCCCGCGGCGAATCGAGCGCCAGCAAAAGCGCCTCCACCAGGTCGTCCACATGCACGAAGTTGCGCTTCACCGGCTTGCCTTGCGGATCCAGCATCACCGGGACGGCTTTGGAGGCCCTGTATTCGCGCGCCTTCGCCGCCCCCACCAGCTCGTGCCAGCGGGGACCACCGAAAACGTCGTCGCCGAAGGACAAGGTATAGCGGAAATCATCCTTTTCCATGATCCAGGGCGCACGCAGGCAACAGCCGTTGAGCCCGTACTGGATCTGGTATTGCTCCAGCATCACTTCCTCGAGCACCTTGGACAGGGCATAGCATCCCGGGTAGGCGCTGTGCGGCTGGCTCTCGACGACAGGAACGGGATGCGGGTAGTAGAAGTGGCCCACCGCGGCGTCTCCGCCCACCAGCAGGAACTGGCGGAATGTACTGCTGGCACGGCATTCCTCAAGCAACCAGAACATTCCCTTGACCGCCACGTCCATCACATCGTCCGGCGTCTCCTTGCTGGTCGCCAGGTGCAGCACGTGCGTTGCGCCTTCCAGCGCGCGGCGCACGTCGTCCCGATGCTGGATGGAGCCCTGCACCGATTCGACCCGGGGATGCGGAGGCAAGGTACGCTTATGGCACAGCGCGCGCAGCCTGAAGCTGTCGTAGCGTGCATCGCCCAGCAGGCGCTCAATGAAGGCCCGCCCGACTTTGCCGGTCGCGCCCGTCACCAGGATGAGGGCGCTTGCCGGTGGAGCGTTCATGTCCAGCCACCATCGACGACCAGATCCTGCGCGGTCATCATGCTGCTGTCATCGGAAGCGAGAAAGAGCACGGCGCGCGCGAGGTCGCCGGGCGCCAGTTCGCCGGGCAGGCACTGGGCCTTCGCCAGTTCGGCCTTGGCTTGCGGCGTCACCCACAGCCGGATCTGCTTGTCGGTCATGACCCATCCAGGCACTACCGTGTTAACGCGGATGCGATGCGGGCCGAAGTCGCGCGCAAGGCTTCGGGTGAGTCCCTGGGCCGCGGCCTTGCACGTCGTATACACAGGCATCCCGCCCACCTTGACCATCCAGCTCACCGAACCGAAATTGATGATGGAGCCCCCGCCCAGGGCTTTCATGTCCTTGAAAACCTCCTGCGCGGCGAAAAAGTAATGCTTCAGATTGACCGCCACGCCGGCATCCCATGACTCGGGCGTGGTCTCTTCAATCAGGTGGCGCTCATCATTCGCCGCGTTGTTCACCAGCACCTGGATGGGGCCTATGCGCTTGCGCAGCGCGCCAATGGCGCTGCGCAAGCGGGGGATGTCCGTGACATCGCACTCTTCAAAATGGATGCCGCGCAGGCCTTCACGTTCGAGCCTGGTTTGCAAAGCCTGGGCGCCTTGCGTATCGATGTCGAGAAACCCCACCTTGGCGCCTTGCGCGGCGAAATGCTCCACCAGGGCCGCGCCTATCCCCGTGGCGCCGCCGGAGATGAGTACGCTTTTGCCGTCAAGACTCGGGTAGCGGGTTCGCTCAGTCATCGGGTTCCTCGTTGGTTTATCCGTGAGCCGTTTTTCTGTCTCGCGCGCTTGAAAGCGGCACCTTCAGGCGCCGGCTTCCGTTAATCGTTCAGCCGCGATGCCGCGCGATCGGACCCGGAGATGTCCGCACCGCAATCACCAGAGTGGCGATGCTAGCGGGTGCACTTATGCGTGGACTTGCGAAATTGCCGAGTGCGGCTTACGAAATTTCTTTCTGCATCGCAGCAATTGGCGCAATGTGCCAAGATCGGCCTCCATGACAAAAAGCCCGACCACGCGCCGGCCCGGCCGGACCAGCGGCCCCGCAGTCCTGCGCGTGGCCTTGCTGTTCCACGCCAGCAAGGTTTACGACCGCGAGATCCTCATCGGCATCGGCGACTATGTGAAGCAGACGCGCGTGGCCTGGGACCTTTTCCTCGAAGAAGATTTCCGTTTCCGCCTGGACGGCATCCACGAGTGGGAAGGCGACGGCATCATCGCCGACTACGACGACCCCGCCGTCGCGCGGGCGCTCACCGGCGCCCATGTACCGGTCATCGCCGTCGGCGGCTCATACGAAGATCCCGCCAGCTACCCAGGCCAGGTTCCCTACGTGGCCACCGACAACCAGCTGCTGGTCGCGCACGCGCTGGAACACCTGGTGGAAGCCGGCATGACGCGGTTCGCGTGCTACAGCCTTCCGGAATCCCCGCTCAACCGCTGGGCTCAGGAGCGCGAGAGGGCCTTCTCGGCATGGCTGCAGCGCAACGGCGCTTCAGGCGAGATCCACCGGGGCCTCGCCACCAGCGCACCCACCTGGGGGAGCGCCACCAAGAAGCTGATCGCCTGGTTGGACAGCCTGCCCAAACCGATCGGCATCGTCGCCGTCACTGACGCGCGCGCCCGCCAGCTGCTGCAGGCCTGCATCGTCGCCGACATTGCCGTGCCCGACGAGGTGGCGATCATCGGCATCGACAACGACACGCTCGGGCAGCATCTCACCCGCATCGAACTCAGCTCTGTGAGCCAGGGCACGGCCGAGATGGGCCGCCGTGCCGCGCAGTTGCTGCACCAGGCACTGAGCGGCTCGCCGGTTCGCGGCACCCGCGTCGTGGTCCCGCCGGCAGCCGTGCACAGCCGCGCGTCAACCGCCCGCGACGTCCAGCACAGCCCGGCGGTGATGCGCGGGCTCTATTACATACGCCAATACGCCTGCCAGGGCATCAAGACCGAGCAGGTGGCCGAGATGATGGGCATGTCGCGCTCGTCGCTGGAGATGTATTTCCGCCGCGACCTCAAGCGCTCAGTGCACGACGAGATCCTGCAGCGCAAGCTGGAACACTGCTTCGAGCTTCTGGCCCGCACGGACACCGGCATCGCGGAGATTGCACAGGCCTCGGGCTTTCGCTCGGTGCAATACCTGAATGCCGTGTTCCGGCGCGAGGTGGGGTCGACTCCGGCGGCATGGCGCGAAGCCAAGCGTGCTGAGCCACGCTGAAGCTTCAATTCAAGCGCCGGCTCACCCGGTATAGCCTGCCATGCGCGGCAGCCACAGCACCTTGACGGGGGCTTACGCTGCCCCGCCCTGCGCGGCAGGCTTCAAGTCGTGCTTTCCCAGTGAATAAGAAAGCGCGTAGATGTCATGTGTCATGGCCACAAGGGCGCCTGCGGCCTGCAGACGCAGCGGCGACAGTTCGTTGGCCAGGGCATGCTGCAGGGCCTGCGTCTCATACGACGACAGCAAGACAATCCAGTCGGCGGCGGCATCCCCGCCGCGGATTTTTTGCTCTTGCGTCATGGCGGCCTCCGGCGTTCGGGTTTGCAGCAGGTGCGCCCCGACGATGCCTCTGCTTTCCGCCTGGCGCGCCAGCAGCTCTTCCAGGCAGGCCAGCAAAGGCCCTGCCTGGCCTTCCGCAGGTGACAGGCGAATCGTCAGCACCGCCCGCCCCAGCCCGGCACCGAAACTGCTGAGCAGCTTGCACTGGCTGCGCACCATGTGCAGGTGGTGCGGCATCATCTTCGCCGACCATGGTGACGGGTTATTCAGGCTCTGCAGGTAGCCGGCAGAGGTGAGGGTTTCATACGATGCCAGCTCGTACAACACAAAAAAACCGGTTCCGCCGTCGATGTTGGACCAGCGTGAGCCGCGCAGAAAGCCTTCAATGCCCATGCGCTCCGGAAAGTGTTCGCGGGAGTGCCACTCCTGAAACTCCTCGCGTTGCGCGGGCAGGATGTCCCACCACATGGCGACTGCAGCCTTGCCTAAAAGTGTCATGGCCAGGGCCTGTTCACACTATTTTCAGGAGTGCGAACGCGGTGAAAACAGCGCCAATCAAGGCGCGCGACGACGGCAAGGCTCATGCCTTGCCTAGGAGTGCAACGCAGAGTGGCGCTGTTTTCACCCCGTTCCCTGCGGGTTGTGATCAAAAGGGCCGTGCGCGGCGTTACAAAGCCTTGATGGGGCTTACCCCATCTGCGTTTTGCGCCTTGCTCACAGCCCTTTTGACTCACAACGCATCTCCTGAAAATAGTGTGAACAGGCCCTAGTAGAACCAGCCTGCCGGAACCGTGACCAGCTTGGGGAACACCACCATCAGGAACATCACCGCGAACTCGGCGATCATGAACGGGATGACCCCCTTGGTCACGTCGTCCATGCTGATCTTGCCGACCCCCGCCACCACGTTGAGCACCGTGCCCACCGGCGGCGTCACCAGCCCGATCGAGTTGTTGATGATGAACAGCACGCCGAAGTAGACCGGGTCTATGCCTGCGGCCTTGACCACGGGCATCAGCACCGGCGTGAGGATCAGGATGGTGGGTGTCATGTCCATCGCCGTGCCGACAGCCATGACCAGCACCATGATGGCGATCATCAGCACAATCGGGCTGCCCATGAAAGGCTTGAGCAGGTCCACCACCATTCCCGGCAGGTTGGCGACGGTGATCAGCCAGGCGCTGACCATGGCCGCGGCGATCAGGAACATCACAACGGCGCTGGTCTTGGCCGACGACACGAACACACCATAGAGCTGCGCAGGCTTGAGTTCGCGATAGATAAAGATCGAAACAAAAAGTGCATAGACGGCGGCCACCACGGCGGCCTCGGTGGGCGTGAACACGCCCATGCGCAGGCCGACCAGGATGATGACCGGCAAGACCAGCGCCCAGGTGGCGTCGCGGAAGGCCTTCATGATCTCGGTGGCCGGCTTGCGCGGCGGCGGCACGATCTTCTCGCTGCGCACCAGCCAGGCCCAGGTGATCCAGAGCGCGCCGCCCATCAGCAGGCCCGGCACAACGGCTGCGAAGAAGAGCTTGGAGATCGACACGTTGGCCGCCACGCCGAAGATCACCAGCCCGATGCTGGGCGGGATCACCGG
>JAJKJM010000194.1 GCA_021153985.1 Polaromonas sp. | reverse complement strand
TCGGGCTGGGTTTTTTCCATGATGAGGTCGGCCAGTTGCACCACGGCCTCTTCCTGGATTTGCGGGCGGCCCATGACCCATTCGGCCAGGCGCGCGTATTTTGAGAGGCCGATCACATTGGTGTGTTCGTTGGGCAGCACGCCGATCCAGATCTTGCCGATGACCGGGCAGAAATGGTGGGAGCAGGCGCTGCGCACGGTGATGGGGCCGACGATCATCAGTTCGTTGAGGTGCTCGGCGTTGGGAAACTCGGTGATGGTGGGCGGCGCCACGTAGCGGCCTTTGAAGACCTCGTTGAGGTACATCTTGGCCACGCGGCGCGCGGTGTTGTGGGTGTTGTGGTCGCCTTCGGTGTCGATCACCAGGCTGTCGAGCACGCCCTGCATCTTGCCGGTCACTTCGTCGAGCAGCTTTTCCAGCTCGCCCGGCTCGATGAATTTGGCGATGTTGTCGTTGGCGTTAAAGCGCTTGCGTGCCTGGGCCAGGCGTTCGCGGATCTTGACGGAGACGGGTGTCCCTTCGTCGGTCGCGTCCTGCAGGGGCGTGTCTGATTTCATAAGCATGCCAGATATTACCAGCCTGACTCCAAACCGTCTTGTCCGGGATTTGACAAGGTTTTTAGCCTCCAGCCTAAGTGGCACCTGAACAAGTAGCTATGAATTTGATAGCGTTTCCTCAGTAGCGCTGGCCCGTTACCAGCAAGGCCAGCCGCACCAGGGCATAGGCCGCCCAGCCCCGCAGGCGCTGGCCCAGGGGCCGGTGGCTGTGGTCAGCGGGCTCCATGCGGCGCCCCTGGCTCACCATGGCCACGCGCAAGATACCCGCCAGGCGTTCGGCGAAGGCCTTGTCCTCCACCACCACATTGGCTTCGCGCGCCAGCAGCAGGCTCAAGGGATCGAGGTTGGAGGAGCCCACGGTGGCCCAGTGCCCATCCACCACGGCGACCTTGGCGTGCAGAAAACCGGCCTCGTATTCGTGAATCTCCACACCTGCCGCCAGCAGGGCACCATAAACGGGCCGGGCCGCGTGGTATTGCATGAAGTACTCGTAGCGGCCTTGCAGCAAAAGGGTGACACGCACGCCGCGTCTGGCCGCCCCGATGAGGGCGCGCCGCAGCTTGCCACCCGGCAAAAAGTAGGCGTTGGCGATGATGATCTCCTGGTGCGCCTTGCCGATAGCCTTGCGGTAGGCGCGCTCGATGCTGCTGCGGTTGCGAAGGTTGTCACGCAGAATCAGCGCCGCCTTCGGACCACTGGCGCCGATTTCATGGGCTGCGGCCAAGTGCGCAATGCCGGTGCGCCCGCCGTAGCCTGCTTCCTTGAACTTCTCCCACGCCGCGGCCATGTGGCGCTGCCGCGCGCTGTAGCCTGCCTGCACGCGCCACCACAGCAAGGCCATGGCGTCGGCTGCCTCCACAGCCAGCGGGCCTGTCACCACGACGGCAAAGTCGACGCGCGGGGCCTGAAGCTCACCGTGGTTGGGATCGTAAAAATCATCGAGCACATTGATGCCACCGCAAAACAGCGTGTGCTGGTCTATCGCGCAAAGCTTGCGGTGCAGCCTGCGCCAGCGCTCCGGCAGCAGCAGGCCCAGGCCGCTCAGGCCCGTGCCGAGGGGGGAATACACACACCAGTCGACTTGGGCCGCTGCGAACTTCTGGCGCCACTCCGCCGGCAAGGGGCTGGTGCCTATGCCGTCCACCAGCACCTGCACTGTCACACCGCGCCGGCCCGCACGGATCAGCGCCTCGGCAATCTCCGCACCGGCGCCGTGGAAATCAAAAATATAGGTTTCCAGCTGAATCCAGATTTGTGCCGCATCCAGCGCCTTGATGAGAGCGGGGAAAAAATCCCGGCCGCCCTGAAGCAACTGCAACGCGCCGGACTTGTGGAGTGGAAACATGGCCGGCGGCTTTTTTCCTGGGGTGGGGAGTTGGCGGGAGTTCCATCCCATTTGAACCGACTGGCCGGTATTTGCCAATCAAGTGAAACGTCAACTCACAAAGTGTTGCGCCTCTGCCTTGCGCTCACCATTCAGGTCAAAAATTTCGGCAGGAGCAGCACTGCCTCTGCATTTGAGGGGGAAAAGCAGAGGTCGGCGGCCGCGCGGTGCGGCAGCCATTGCCAGGCGGTGTGCTCCCTGGGGTTGAGCTTCACCTCGCGCGCCTGGGGCAGGCACAGGCTGAAGACGTGTTCGGTGTTGCGGGTGACACCGGCCGCATAGCGATGGCGCCAGACCGGATAGATCTCATAGATATTCGCAAGGCCCCAGTCGCGAAACTGCTCAGGCGCCGCATCAATGCCGGTTTCTTCCAGCACTTCGCGCACCGCAGTCTGCAGCAGCGGTTCATCCGCCGTGTCCTTGGAGCCCGTGACGCTTTGCCAGAAGCCGGGGTTGTCGGCGCGCTCGATCAGCAGCACGTCGAGCTGCGGGGTGTGGATAACGACCAGCACGGATTCGGGGATCTTGAAAGGCTTCAAGGCATCCCCTGGGCTGGCGATATCCAGCGACTAGCTTAAGCTGGCTGCGGGTTGCGCAGGCGGATGTGCAGTTCGCGCAGTTGTTTCTCGTCGACCGGGCTCGGAGCATGCGTGAGCAAGTCCTGGGCGCGCTGGGTTTTCGGGAAAGCGATCACGTCGCGGATCGACTCGGCGCCCGTCATCATGGTGACGATGCGGTCCAGGCCGAAGGCCAGGCCGCCGTGCGGAGGCGCGCCATACTGCAGTGCGTCCAGCAGGAAGCCGAACTTTTCTTGTGCTTCTTCAGGGCCGATCTTCAGCGCGTTGAACACTTTGCTCTGCACGTCGGCGCGGTGGATACGGACCGAACCGCCGCCCAGTTCCCAGCCGTTGAGCACCATGTCATAGGCCTTCGCGATGCAACGGCCCGGGTCGGTGTCCATCCAGTCTTCGTGCCCGTCTTTGGGGGCGGTGAAGGGGTGGTGCACGGCGCTCCAGCGCTGGCCGTCTTCGTCGAACTCGAACATCGGGAAATCGACCACCCACAACGGCTTCCAGCCCTTGGTGAAGAGGCCGGTTTTCTTGCCGAATTCGCTGTGGCCGACTTTGAGGCGCAGCGCGCCAATGCTGTCGTTGACGATCTTGGCCTTGTCTGCGCCGAAGAAAATGATGTCGCCGTTCTGCGCGCCGGTGCGCTTGAGGATTTCAGCGAGCGCTGCGTCATGCAGGTTCTTGACGATGGGGCTTTGCAGGCCGTCGCGGCCTTTGCTCACGTCGTTCACCTTGATCCAGGCCAGGCCCTTGGCGCCGTAGATCTTGACGAACTCGGTGTAGCCGTCGATCTCGCCGCGGCTCATCTCGGAGCCGCCGGGCACGCGCAAGGCCACCACACGGCCGCCGACGGCGGTGGCGGGGGTGCTGAAGACCTTGAAGTCCACCGTCGCCATCACATCGGTCAACTCGGTGAATTCCAGGTTCACGCGCAGGTCGGGCTTGTCGGAGCCGAAGCGGTGCATCGCGTCGGCGTAGGCCATGACGGGGAACTCACCCAGGTCGGTGGCCAGCACGGTCTTGAAGATGTTGCTGATCATGCCCTGGAACATGTCGCGGATGTCCTGCTCGGCCATGAAGGACGTCTCGATATCGATCTGCGTGAATTCCGGCTGGCGGTCGGCACGCAGGTCTTCGTCGCGGAAGCACTTGGTGATCTGGTAGTAACGGTCAAAGCCCGCCACCATGAGCAACTGCTTGAACAGCTGCGGGCTTTGCGGCAGCGCGAAGAACATGCCTTCGTTGACGCGGCTGGGCACCAGGTAGTCGCGCGCGCCTTCGGGTGTGCTCTTGGTCAGCATCGGGGTTTCAATGTCGATGAAACCGTTCGCGTCGAGAAACTTGCGCGTTTCCATCGCCACGCGGTAACGCAGCATCAGGTTGTTCTGCATGTAGGGACGGCGCAGATCCAGCACGCGGTGCGTGAGGCGCGTCGTCTCCGACAGGTTGTCGTCGTCGAGCTGAAACGGCGGCGTCACGCTGGGGTTCAGCACAATCAGCTCATGGCACAGCACCTCGACCTTGCCGCTTTTGAGGTTGTCGTTGGTCGTGCCTTCAGGGCGGGCCCGCACCACACCTTTGACCTGCACGCAGAACTCGTTGCGCACGCCTTCAGCGGTCTTGAACATGTCGGCGCGGTCGGGGTCGCAAACTACCTGCACATAGCCTTCACGGTCACGCAGGTCGATGAAGATCACGCCGCCATGGTCGCGCCGGCGATTGACCCAGCCGCACAGGCTCACGGTTTGGCCCATGAGGGCTTCGGTCACCAGACCGCAATAGTTGGAACGCATTTGGGAAACGATGGCCATAAAAATACTCGGACTTTCAGCGCCTCACGCGCGGGGTTTGCAGTTTCGCGGTTTAAAGGGGTGGGGTCAGGGGCGGGGTTGCCGTTTTGGCCGGAACCACAACGCCCATCGAAATCACATAAGTCAGGGCTTCATCAACACTCATCCTGAGTTCGATGCAGTCGCTTCTTTTCAGCATGACGAAATAGCCACCCGTCGGGTTGGGTGTGGTGGGTACATAAACGCTCAGGTAGTCGCCTTGCAGGTGATTGACCACATCGCCTCCGGGCACGCCGGTGAGAAAGCCGATGGTCCAGACGCCTTCACGCGGCCACTGCACCAGCAGGGCCTTGCGAAAGGCATTGCCGTTTTCCGAAAACACGGTGTCGGACACCTGCTTCACGCTGGAGTAAATGGAGCGGACGATGGGAATGCGGCTGAGGAAGGAATTGCCCCAGCGGACCAGCTTCTTGCCGAAGAAGTTGCTGGCGATAGCGCCCATCAGCAACACGATCAGCAAAGTGAGCAGGACGCCGAAACCGGGGATATGAAAACCCAGCAGCTTGTCCGGATGCCAGGAACCCGGCAGGATCAGCAGCGTCTGGTCCAGCGTACCGACGATCCAGTCCAGCACCCACAGCGTGATCGCCAGAGGCACTAGCACCAGGAGTCCGGCCAGAAGCCATCGGCGGATGGAAGCCATCACGAGGAGGTCTTGGAAGAAGAGTCGCTGCCCGACGCCTTGGCGGGCGCGGCCGGTGCAGGAGCGGGAGAAGCGGCAGCGGCTGTGCCAGCCGGTGCGGTTGCGCCGGCGTCGGCTGGTTTGCTGTCGCTGCCGCCGGTTTCACCGCCGTCGGTTTTGGGTGCAGGCACGCCGGTGCTGTTGCCGCCGCGAAAATCCGTCACGTACCAGCCGGAGCCCTTGAGCTGAAACCCCGCGGCCGTCACCTGTTTTTTGAATGCGGGCTCGCCGCATTGCGGGCACACCGTGAGCGGTGCATCCGAGATTTTCTGCAGAACGTCCTTGGCATGCCCGCAGGACTCGCATTTGTAGGCGTAGATTGGCATAGGTGCTTAAGGCTTTGAGGGGCTATCCCGACACAATTCGGGGACAACTTCGGAAAATTTCGGGGAAATTTGCCTGGAAAAGGCTTCCAGATGCAAAGCCCTCAATTATAGGCCGTCAGGGCCCTTCCCCGGCGGCCTTAGAAGAGCCGGACCCGCAGGAGGACCTGCATCGCAATCAGGCCCAAAACAAAGCCCAACCCGCCGTAAATCAGGCTTTGGAGCAGCTTGTTGGTGCGTTTTTGCTCGTACAGCAGTTCCTCAAGTTCCCGGCGGTTGATGCCCGGGGGGGATTTCAGGTATTGCGAGAGCAGGCGCGGCAGGCCGGGCAGCAGCTTGGCGTAGGCGGGGGCCTCTGCCTTGAGTTGGGCCAACAGCTTTTCGGGACCCACCTGTTCCAGCATCCATTTTTCAAGGAAGGGCTTGGCGGTGCTCCAGAGATCCAGGTCGGGGTCCAGCTCGCGGCCCAGGCCTTCAATGTTCAGCAGGGTTTTCTGCAGCAGCACCAGCTGGGGCTGGATTTCGACGTGGAAACGGCGCGAAGTCTGGAACAGGCGCATCAGCACCAGCCCGAGCGAGATCTCGCGCAGGGGGCGGTCGAAATAGGGCTCGCAGCAGGCGCGGATGGCGGCTTCCAGCTCGTCCACCCGCGTCTCGGGCGGCACCCAGCCCGATTCGAGATGCAGTTCGGCCACCCGTTTGTAGTCGCGCTGGAAAAATGCGCTGAAATTCTGCGCCAGGTATTCCTTGTCGACCTCGGTCAGGGTGCCGACGATTCCGAAGTCCAGCGAGATGTAGCGCCCGAAGGTCTCCGGCGCGAGGCTGACCTGGATGTTGCCCGGGTGCATGTCGGCATGGAAGAAACCGTCACGAAACACCTGGGTGAAAAAGATCGTGACGCCGTCGCGCGCCAATTTTTTCATGTCCACGCCGGCGTCGCGCAGGCGCTGGGCCTGGCTGATGGGAACGCCCTTCATGCGCTCCATCACCATGACATCGGGCATGCAGAAGTCCCAAAC
Source organism: Polaromonas sp. (assembly GCA_021153985.1). Lineage (GTDB taxonomy): Bacteria > Pseudomonadota > Gammaproteobacteria > Burkholderiales > Burkholderiaceae_C > Polaromonas. Next base: position 7,202 of record JAJKJM010000194.1, on the reverse strand, counting down.
CATCTCGGGAATCATGACCAGGTCAAGGTTTTGCATGTTGCGGCGCAACTGCGCCGCGTTGGCCGCTTCGCGCAGCAAGTCCAGCTCGTCGTGAAGGTATTTGTCGAATTCGCCGACCACTTCGCGGGGTTTGAGCCGTTTGCCGTCGGACGAAGCGCCTTCCACCCAGCCGGCCATCATGTGCATCAGCGCCAGGTCTTTCTCGATGGCGGGCAGCATGTTGGGCCGCAGCACCTTGACGGCCACCTCGCGGCCGTTCGGCAAGGTGGCGAAATGCACCTGGGCAATCGAGGCGCTGGCCACCGGTGTCTGGTCGAAGGTCGCAAAAATTCGATCCAATGGACGGCCGAAGGCTTTTTCGATGATGGCGACGGCGATCACGGAATCAAACGGCGGCACGCGATCCTGCAGGCGCGCCAGCTCGTCGGCGATGTCCGGCGGCAGCAGATCACGGCGGGTGGACATCACCTGGCCGAATTTAACGAAGATGGGGCCCAGGCTTTCGAGCGCTTCGCGCAGGCGTTCGCCGCGCGGCGCCTTCAGGTTGCGGCCGACGGAAACGATGCGGGTCAGCAGGCGGACCCAGGGGCGCTGGAAGCTGGAAAGCACCAGCTCGTCCAGTCCGAACCGCAGCACGGTCCAGACGATGTAAATGCCTCGAAAGAGGCGGGTCATGCGGGCGCCTTCGCAGGCCCCGCGCCCTCACCTGTGGCTGCGGGGCCTGGCTGGGCCGGCGCTTGCGGACTAGTTACCGCAGAGGAAGAAGATGAAGGAGAAACCGACGGAGACAACGGGGTCTTTGCCAGAAACTGCTTGAGCCCCTCAAACAGCTTGCGGCCGGCGTCGGCTACCGCATGGGCGGGCGCATCGCCGATCAGGCGGGACAGGTCTTCTTCTGCGTCCCAGCGCAGGTTTTCGGCCAGCCAGCCCAGCTCGGCGGCCAGCTGCACGTCGCCTTCGATCTTGACCGGCGGCGGCTTGCCCGCCAGGACGGATTGCAAGGCGACGAGTGGTGATTCGGTGGCAACGGCCAGGGAGAGGTCTGGCTTGGCGGACGGCGATGCGCGGTCTACAAGCCCTGCAGGGGTGACCAGCAGATCGATGGAGAAGAGGCCCCACTGAAGGTGAACCACACGCCCTTTTTGCCGCAACAGGCGGTCTTGCGCCTGTTTTTCCTGCATCAGGACGTGGTTCAGGAACAGCACCAGCCGTTGCTGCCCCTCATCCACCACCCAGGCGGGCGGCTGAAAGCGGGTAGCAATGGATTCCAGGAATGAGAAGGGGGACGTGGTATTCATACGCCCCCGATTTTGCAGGATAAATTGCCGGGCAGGTTAAGCCCCTCAATACCAGCCGGGGCCGCGGAACCGGCTTTGCCGGGCCGCAGGCGCAGCGCCCCCTCGGGGGGCAGGAAGCTACACGAAGTGAGCGACCGTGGGGGCTATTGAAGCGCCTGTACCCCGGCTACGAGCCAGCCACCGCCGCTGCGCGGCTTGGTCATGTTCCAGACTTCGCGGAAAGGGCTGGCGCCTGCGGAGGCGTCTTCGCGGATCATGCCGGAGAACTCCACGCTGGCCATGTAGACGTCGCTCAGTTCCTCGATGCCCAGCAGCTGGGCGTTCAGCATGACGACTTCGGTTTTGTTGTTCACGCCGCCGGTATGCGACTCGCGGTCCGCCAGCTGGGTCTTGATCTGCTCGAGCATGTCGTCCGTCATCATGGCGCGCAGGCTCTGGATGTCGGAACGGTCCCAGGCGTCTTGCAGCGTCACAAAGTTGGCTTTGCTGGCCTTGAGGAAACCTTCGGCGTCAAACCCGGCCGGAACACCCCAGGACTGGGCGCCCAGCAAGGCTGAACCAATCATGGAGCCGCCTGCCGCAGGTGCGGCCGCGTCGTACTTGTTGGCGTCAAAAGCCATGCTGCTGCGCTCCCAGGGGCGCGCGGAGGCATCGTTGCCGACGTTTTCAGGGCTGTAGTTCTTGGGAGTGGTGGCGTTGCCCGCACCCTGGAAGGCAAAGGGCGCCTGCCCAGGCGCCGAGCCCTGCGCGTTCGCCGCCCCGCCCTTGAGTTTGCGCATGATGAAGCCAATCACCACCATGACCACCAGCGCCAGCAGGGCAAACATGATGATCTGGCTGAAAGCGCCGCCAAGGCCCAGCGAGGAAGCCAGCCAGGCCAGGCCCAGGCCCGCAGCCAGGCCGCCCAGCATGGCGCCCCAGGGGCGCTTGGGCGCGACAGGCGCCGGCGTAGCCGCGGGAGCCGCCGGCTTGGCAGCGGAGTTGGTCGCGGTATTGGCGCCGCCAGGCGCGGCTTCGCGCTTGGTCACATTGGACGACTGCTTGCCGAATGAGGACCCGCCGCCCAGGCGCTTGGCATCCGCCGCCGTGCCCGCCATGACCAGGGTGAGTGCGAGCGTCGCGGAAAGAATTGCCGACCAGATTTTCATACCGTCTCCTTTATCGCGGTTTCAAGGCCGCCTGACTTTTTCAATACGTTCTCAACACTTGATTCCAACATGCAAGGCCACTACGCCGCCCGTCATGTTGTGATAGTCCACATGGCCGAAACCACCTTTATGCATCAGGGCTTTCAGTTCGTCCTGGCCCGGATGCATGCGGATCGACTCCGCGAGGTATTGGTAGCTTGAGTCGTCATTGGCCACCAGCTTGCCGAGGCGGGGAAGCACCTTGAAGGAATACCAGTCGTAAATTTTTTCCAGCGGCTTGGCCACTTTGGAGAACTCCAGCACCAGCAACTTGCCGCCGGGCTTGAGCACGCGGTTCATTTCGCGCAGCGCATCTTCCTTGTGCGTCATGTTGCGCAGGCCGAAAGCGACGGTCACCACGTCAAAACTGGCATCGGGAAACGGCAGGTGTTCGGCATCGCACACCAGCGTCGGCAAACTGACGCCGGCGTCCAGCAGGCGGTTGCGGCCTTCGCGCAGCATGGCTTCGTTGATGTCGGTATGGACCACACGCCCGGTGCTGCCCACCTTGGGAGCAAAAGCCAGCGCCAGATCGCCGGTGCCGCCGGCGATGTCCAGCACCTGGTGGCCCTCTTTGACATTGGCCACCAGCACGGTGTAAGCCTTCCAGGCCCGGTGCAGGCCCATGGACATCAGGTCGTTCATCACGTCGTATTTGGGCGCAACGGAATCGAATACCCCGCGCACGCGGCGCGCCTTGTCCTGCTCGTCAACGGATTCAAAACCGAAATGGGTGCTGCTCATGCATCAATGCTAGAGGGCAAAGGCGTCATTGATCCCGACAACCCTGAGCTGACATGGGGCATTGCGGGCTTATTGCCTTCTTTTATGCTGGAAAAACAACAGTGGCGCGATAACGGCGATAAGGGCGATAAAGGCTTCAGCCCCATCGGCGCAACGAGGCATCGCGCCTCGCGCGGCGCGCCGAATCAGTGGCTTGCGCAGCCGTGGCCGCCGGCTACCGCCATGGGCGCATCGCGATCAACGCCGGCAGCCTGCAGGCGGCGCTGGTATTCGTCCCAGAGCTGGGCCTGGTCAGCGCCCAGCTTGTAGAGGTAGTCCCACGAGAAGATGCCGCTCTCATGGCCGTCGGAAAACACCGGTTTCACCGCGTAGTTGCCAATAGGTTCGAGCTCCACCACGGTCACTTCGCGCTTGCCGGTTTGCAGGATTTCCTGGCCCGGGCCATGGCCCTGCACTTCGGCCGACGGCGAATAGACGCGCATGAGTTCAAACGGAATCCGGAACTCGGCGCCGTCGGAGAACGCAATTTCCAGAACGCGCGACTGGCTGTGAACCGTTAGCGCGGTGGGAGTGGGTGAACCGGGTTGAAGGCCTGCCATGGAGGAGTCGCTTTCTGAAAAGAGAGGGCCGGACGGATCAGGCCTTCATGAAGATGGGCATTTTGGCAATAAGCCCGTTGACATGGCGGCCGGGAAACAGCCTAGACCAGAACCCGCTCAATGCCGCCGTGGTTAGCCGCTTCAACATACGTGGGCAGCCACTCTTTGCCCAGAATCTGGTTGGCCATTTCCACCACGATGTAGTCCGCCTCAAGCAGGCCGTTTTGCAGGTCGTCGCCATAACGCGAAAGCCCTTGCAGGCAGCTTGGGCAGCTGGTGAGGATCTTGACGTTGGCGGTCTCAGCCACGGCGCCGGCCTGCCGCAACGCGGCTTCACCCTTGCGCAGCTCCTCTTCCTTGCGAAAGCGGATTTGCGTCGAGATGTCGGGCCGGGTAACGCCCAGCGTACCTGATTCGCCGCAGCAGCGGTCGTTCTTGAGCACGTTGTCGCCCATCAAGGCCTTGACGGTCTTCATCGGCTCCTGCAGCTTCATCGGGCTGTGGCAGGGATCGTGATAGAGGTAGCCCGCACCAGGTTGGTCGGTGCGCAAGGTGATGCCTTTTTCAAGCAGGTATTCGTGGATGTCGATGATGCGGCAGCCCGGGAATATCTTCTCGAATTCGTAGCCCTGCAGCTGGTCATAGCAGGTGCCGCAGCTGACCACCACGGTCTTGATGTCGAGGTAGTTCAGCGTATTGGCCACACGGTGGAACAGCACCCGGTTGTCGGTGATGATTTTCTCGGCCTTGTCGAACTGGCCGCTGCCGCGTTGCGGGTAACCGCAGCACAGGTAACCCGGCGGCAGCACGGTCTGCACGCCTGCATGCCAGAGCATGGCCTGCGTGGCCAGGCCCACCTGGCTGAACAGGCGCTCGGAGCCGCAGCCGGGGAAATAGAAAACAGCTTCAGTTTCCGAGGTCGTGCTTTTCGGGTTGCGAATGATGGGGACGTAGTCCTTGTCCTCGATGTCCAGCAGCGCGCGCGCCGTCTTTTTGGGCAAGCCGCCCGGCATCTTCTTGTTGATGAAGTGGATCACCTGCTCCTTGACGGGCGCCCTGCCGACGGTGGCCGGCGGCAAGGCCGTCTGCTTGCGCGCCAGCCGGCGCATCAGGTCATTGGCCAGGCGCTGGGCCTTGAAGCCGACGTCCACCATGGCGCCACGCATGAACTTGATGGTCTGCGGGCTGGTGGCATTCAGGAAGATCATGGCGGCGGCGTTGCCGGGCCTGAAGGACTTTTGCCCCATCTTGCGCAGCAGGTTGCGCATGTTCATCGAGACTTCGCCGAAGTCGATGTCCACCGGGCAAGGTGTCAGGCACTTGTGGCAGACCGTGCAGTGGTCGGCAACGTCTTCGAACTCTTCCCAATGCTTGATGCTCACGCCGCGCCGGGTCTGCTCTTCGTACAGGAAAGCTTCGACCAGCAGCGAGGTCGCCAGGATCTTGTTGCGCGGGCTGTACAGCAAGTTGGCGCGCGGCACGTGCGTGGCGCACACCGGTTTGCATTTGCCGCAGCGCAGGCAGTCTTTCACGCTGTCGGCGATGGCGCCGATGTCGGACTGCTGCATGATCAGCGACTCGTGTCCCATCAGGCCGAAGCTGGGGGTGTAGGCATTGGTCAAATCAGCCTGTAGCCCACGCCCCTCATAGGCGAGTAGCTCCTGATTTCGTAGCAGCTTGCCTTTGTTGAAACGGCCTTCCGGATCGACCTTTTGCTTGTACTCGGTAAACGGCCGCAGCTCTTCGTCGGTCAAAAACTCCAGCTTGGTGATGCCGATGCCGTGTTCGCCGGAGATCACGCCGTCCAGCGAACGCGCCAGCACCATGATTCGCGCGACGGCGACATGCGCGGTTTGCAGCATCTCGTAATCGTCGCTGTTGACGGGCAGGTTGGTGTGCACATTGCCGTCGCCGGCATGCATGTGCAGCGCCGCCCAGACGCGGCCTTTGAGCACGCGCTTGTGGATGGCATTGCACTCCTCCAGGATGGGCAAAAACGCGCCGCCTGAAAAAATCGCCTGAAGCGGAACGCGGATATCGGTTTTCCAGCTGGCGCGCAGCGAATGGTCTTGCAATTGCGGGAACAAAGTGGCCACGCCTGCGAGCCACCCGGACCAGCGGGCCCGTACTTCTGTCACCAGCGCCAGCGCCTGGGCTACACGGTCTTCCAGCAGCTCGGCCGAAGGAATGTCATTGGCGTCGTCCGATTTGCCCAGCGGCAGGTTGCCCTTGAGGAAAAAGGCCTCCAGCTCGTCGCACAGCCGTATCTTGTTGGCCAGGCTGAGCTCGATATTGATCTGCTCGATGCCGTCGGTGTACTCCGCCATGCGTGGCAGCGGAATCACCACGTCTTCATTGATCTTGAAGGCGTTGGTGTGCTTGGAGATCGCGGCGGTACGCTTGCGGTCCAGCCAGAATTTCTTGCGCGCGTCGGGGCTGATGGCGATAAAGCCCTCGCCGTGGCGCGAGTTGGCAATGCGCACAACTTCCGAGGTGGCGCGTGCCACGACATCGGCGTCGTCGCCGGCAATGTCGCCAAACAGCACCATCTTCGGCAGGCCGCCGTGCTTTTTTGATTTGGTCGCGTAGCCGACCGCCTTCAGGTAGCGGTCATCCAGGTGTTCCAGCCCCGCCAGGATGGCGCCGCCACGCTTTTGCTCGGCGAACATGAAATCCTTGATCTCCACGATGCTGGGCACTGCGTCCTTGGCATTGCCGAAGAACTCCAGGCAGACCGTGCGGGTGTGCGCCGGCATGCGGTGCACGATCCAGCGTGCGCTGGTGATGAGGCCGTCGCAGCCTTCCTTCTGGATGCCGGGCAAGCCGCTCAGGAATTTGTCGGTGACGTCTTTGCCCAGGCCTTCCTTGCGGAATGTTTTGCCGGGAATGTCCAGCCGCTCGGTGCGAATGGGGGTTTTGCCGTCGGCTTCGAAATACTGGAGCTCAAAGCTGGCCATCTCGGCGTCGTGAATCTTGCCCAGGTTGTGGCCCACGCGCGTGACTTCCAGCCACTGCGCCTCGGGTGTCACCATGCGCCATGAGGCGAGGTTGTCCAGCGCGGTGCCCCACAGCACAGCCTTTTTGCCGCCTGCGTTCATCGCGATGTTGCCGCCAATGCAGGAGGCTTCGGCAGAGGTCGGGTCGACCGCGAATACAAAACCGCCGCGCTCGGCGGCGTCGGCCACGCGCTGGGTGACCACGCCGGCTTCAGTCCATACGGTGGCGACGGGTTTTTCAACGCCCGGCAGCGAGACCATTTCGACCTCGGTCATGGCCTCGAGTTTTTCGGTGTTGATGACGGCCGACTTCCAGGTGAGCGGAATCGCCCCGCCGGTGTAGCCGGTGCCGCCGCCGCGCGGAACAATCGTCAGGCC
>JAJKJM010000193.1 GCA_021153985.1 Polaromonas sp. | reverse complement strand
TCATCGACCATGCCCAGCGTTTTGGCCGCGCGTTCGCGGTCCAGCGGGTAGCTGGTGCCGGCCAGCGCGGCGGCGCCCAGCGGCAGGCGGTTCACGCGTTTGCGGATTTCCTGCATGCGCTCGGCGTCGCGGCTGAACATTTCGACATACGCCAGCATGTGGTGGCCAAAGCTCACCGGCTGGGCCACCTGCAGGTGGGTAAAGCCGGGCAGGATGACTTCGGCGTTGGTCTCGGCGATGTCGACCAGCGCCTTTTGCAGGTCGGTCAGCAGCCCGGCTATCAGGTCGATCTCGCTGCGCAGCCACAGGCGCACATCGGTGGCCACCTGGTCGTTGCGGCTGCGGCCGGTGTGCAGGCGCTTGCCGGCGTCGCCCACCAGCTGGGTCAGGCGCGCCTCGATGTTGAAGTGCACGTCTTCAAGGTCCAGCTTCCATTCAAAGGCGCCGGATTCAATCTCGCTGGTGATCTGCGCCATGCCCTTCTGGATGTCGGCGTAGTCGCCAGCCGGGATGATTTTTTGCGCGGCCAGCATTTCGGCGTGGGCGAGCGAGCCGGCAATGTCGGCCTGCCACAGGCGCTTGTCAAAAAACACGCTGGACGTATAGCGCTTGACCAGGTCGCTCATGGGTTCGGAGAACAAGGCGGACCAAGCTTGGGACTTTTTGTCGAATTGATTCACGTCAGGCTTTCTTGTCGGGCAGACCCCGGCCGTTATTTCAGAGGCTGGATGGTTGTTTCAGGCGGATAGACGGCTGCCAGGAGGCTGAAATAGTGTTTCAACCCATGGCCGAATGGCCATGACCGGTGCAATACTCTTCCTTGCGATTTTATCTGCGTGCCGGCATGGCCTGGAAATCCCGGGCTTCCCGGCCCCGGGCCGACGCGCGCCGCACATGACCCAAGGATTTCCAGCCACCCATGAAACCCGTGCCAGACCTCCAGAACTTCGGTGAATCCACGCTGCTCGGAAGCTTTATCCAGGGCGATGAGCCCATTTTGCGCCCGTCCGACCGCGTCACCATGTTTGATGCCTGCCGGGTGGGCGTGGTGCTGCGTGTGGTGTTGTTCATGGAAGCGGTGGTGGCGGTGGTCGCGATGTTCGCGGCCCAGCAGCCGCTGGGATGGTTGCTGCGCTTTTCGCTGCTCACCGGCGGTGTGCTGCCGGCCACGCTGGCCTGGCTGATCGCCGTGTGTGCGCTCAAGACGCGGCTGAACCGGCTGCGCGCCCCGGGCCAGTGGGTGTCGGGCACCGTGCTGGGCATGGTCGCGGGGGTCTATGGCTGCGGCCTGCTGAGCCTGATGACCCTGCTGCAACCCGCGCCCTGGCTGGCCAGCGCGGCGGCGGGTGCGTTGCTGTCGGCCATGGTGCTGGCAGGGCTTTTCTGGCGGGCCAGGGCGCGTACCCCCGCAGCCACGGCCGCGCGCCTGGCCGAGCTGCAGTCGCGCATCCGGCCGCACTTCCTCTTTAACACCCTCAACAGCGCCATTGCCTTGGTGCGCGCCGAGCCGGCCAAGGCCGAGGCGGTGCTGGAAGACCTGAGCGAGCTGTTCCGCCATGCGCTGGCCGACCCGGCCGAGTCCGTCACGCTGGGGCAGGAAATCGCGCTGGCCCAGCGTTACCTGGCCATCGAACAGGTGCGTTTTGGCGAGCGCCTGCAGGTGCAGTGGAGCCTGGACCCCGAAGCCGATGAGGCCAAGCTGCCGCCGCTGCTGTTGCAGCCGCTGGTGGAAAACGCCGTCAAGCACGGCGTGGAGCCCAGCGCCAGCGGTGCACAGCTGAAAATATCCACCCTCAAGCGCGGCAGCACGGTCGTGGTCAAGGTCACCAACTCCACACCCGCCGGCGTCGGCGAGCGCGGCCACGGCCTGGCGCTGGCCAATGTGCGGGAACGCCTGGTGTTGCTGCATGATGTCGAGGCGAAATTCAAAACCGTGTTCAAAGACGGTGTGTTTCAGGTACGGCTGGAGATCCCCGCATGAAGCTCAAGATACTGGTGGTTGACGACGAAGCGCTGGCGCGTTCCCGCCTGCGCACCCTGGTGGGCGACTGCACGGCGCCGGCCGCGATGGTTGCCGCCGAGGCGGCAGACGCCGCCCTGGCCATGAAAGCCCTGCAGCGCGAGGCTTTTGACGCGGTGCTGCTCGACATCCGCATGCCGGGCGCTGACGGCCTGACGCTGGCCGGGGCGATTGCCGCGATGCCGCGGCCGCCGGCGGTGGTGTTTGTCACGGCCCATTCCGAGCATGCCGTGCAGGCCTTCGAACTCGAGGCCGTTGATTACCTGACCAAGCCGGTGCGGCTTGAGCGCTTGCAGCAGGCGCTACAAAAAGTAGAGCGGCTGGTGCAGGCTGCGCAAGGGGCGCGGGCTCCCCAGGTCAGTGCAACTGAAGAGATGCTGATCATCCAGGACCGGGGCCGGACCGAGCGTGTGCCGCTGGCCGAGGTGCTGTACTTCAAGGCCGAACTGAAATACATCACGGTGCGCACGGCTGGGCGCAGCTACATCCTGGACGGCTCGCTGAGCGAGCTGGAAGAGCGCCATGCCGCCCGCTTCATGCGGATCCACCGCAACGCGCTGATCGCGCGACGGGCCGTGCGCGCGCTTGAAAAGCACTTCGACCCCGAGGAAGGCGAAGGCTGGGCGGTCCGCCTCAACGGCATCGATGAGCTGCTGGCCGTGTCCCGGCGCCAGCTCAGCGCGGTGCGCGAAGCCATCGCGAGCTGATTCAACACAAATTCCTGCAGCCCCTTTTCAGGCCCTACCTAGGCTCTCCTCAGGCTCCCCTCTCGTCCTTCCCAACGCTTTTTATCCAGCGTTTAATCCTGCGTGATCCCGCTTTTAGTTATCCCGCTTTCATCAAACCAGCACCCATGTCCAAACACGTCGACTTCATTCAACGCCACGTCAAGCGCTTCAGCAACGAACCCGCCATTGAGCGCCAGCTGGTCCAGGAATTTTTTGCCGGCGGAACAGGCTTTTATGTCGATGTAGGCGCCAACGACCCCGTACTCGACTCCCAGTCGCAGCACCTTGAGTTGCTGGGCTGGACGGGGCTGCTGGTGGAGCCCGACCCGGACTGCTGCGAACTGCTGCGCCAGAACCGCAAAGGCGTGGTGATCGAGATGGCCTGCTCCAGCCCTGAAAACGCCGGCAAGCTGCTTCAGCTCAACCGCGCGGGGCCGCACTCGACACTGGAAGACCAGCCCATCGCGCTGGGCGCGGTGATCCGCTCCACCGTGCAGGTGCGTTGCGACACCCTGGATGCCATGCTGCGGGCTCATAGCGCGCCGGTGGGCTTCGATCTGCTGTCGATCGACATCGAGGGGCATGAACTGGTGGCCCTGTCGGGCTTCGACTTTGCTTATTGGCAGCCTCGCCTGGTGCTGATTGAGGACCACGTGACCCATCACCAAAAGCACGCCCTGATGCGCCGCAACGGCTACCAGCTGATTTTGCGCACTGGCCTGAACAGCTGGTACGTTCCGGCGAAAGCGTCCTACACCTTTTCATGGGCCGCCCGGTTTGAATATCTGCGTAAGTACTATCTGGGCCTTCCGACGCGCAAGTTTCGTTATTCGCGCCCGGCAGCACAACAATGAAGACGGGGAGCGCATGACCGAAGAAGGAGCCGTATCGCAACCACCGGTGAATCCGGGCGCCGCTGCGGACGCTGAGCGCGTGCTGCTTCACATGCCGGTCGATATCCGCAACATGTCTCTGGTGGTGCTGGCAGGCCTGGCGTTCCTCTTTGTGCTGCACTGGGCCAAGGCCGTGTTTATTCCGGTGATGGTCGGCGTGCTGTTCAGCTACGCGCTCTCGCCGGTGATCAACTGGCTTGAAACGAAGCGGGTGCCGCGATGGCTGAGTGCGGCGGTGCTGCTGCTGGCCATTGTGGGCGGCATCGGCACCACCGGCTATGCGCTCAGCGACGAGGCCTCAGATTTGCTGGAGGCACTGCCGGCGGCGGCGCAGAAATTCCGGCAAGCCATGAAAACGCGCTCAGGCCGCTCAGACAGCGCGCTGGAAACCGTGCAAAAAGCCGCCGCGCAGATCGAGCAGGCCGCGCAGGAAAGCAGCACGCCCGCCACCACGCGCGGGGCCATGCGGGTGGTGGTGGAGCCGGCGCGTTTCAACATCACCCACTATCTGTGGTCCGGCACGGTAGGCTTGATCGCACTCATCGGCCAGGCCACCGTGGTGATCTTTCTCACCTATTTCCTGATGCTGTCGGGCGACACCTTCCGGCGCAAGCTGCTCAAGCTCGCCGGCGACAGCCTGAGCAGCAAAAAGATCACCTTGCAGGCACTCCATGAAATCACCGGCCAGATCCAGCGCTACCTGCAGGTGCAGCTGCTGACCAGTGCGCTGGTGGGCGTACTGACCTGGCTGGCCCTGCTGTCGCTGGGGCTGCATAACGCCGCGGTGTGGGGTATCGCCGCGGCCGTGTTGAACCTGGTGCCCTACGTTGGCTCCCTGGTCACTGCGTCGGCGTCGGCGCTGGTGGCCTTTATGCAGTTTGGCTCGCTCAACATGGCGATGGCGGTGGGCGGGGCGTCACTGGTCATCCATACCCTTGTCGGCAACCTGTTGACACCCTGGCTCACCAGCCGCGCCAGCCGCATGAACCCGGTAGCCGTGTTTATCGGGCTGCTGGCCTGGGGATGGTTGTGGGGCGTGTGGGGCTTGCTCCTGGGCATTCCCATCCTCATGATCGTCAAATCGATTTGCGACCGGGTGGAGGACCTCAAACCCATCGGTGAGTTCTTAGGCTCGTGAAGTCCCTAAAAAGAAAGAAGTAACGCCATGATGGAACTGCTGACCGATCCGCAAATGTGGATTGCCTTTGCCACTTTGACCGCGCTGGAGCTGGTGCTGGGGATCGACAACATCATCTTTATCTCCATCCTGGTGGACAAACTGCCCAAGGACAAGCAGGAGCTGGCGCGGCGTCTGGGGCTTTTTATGGCGATGTTCATGCGCATCGGCCTGCTGTTGGTGCTGTCGTGGATCATCGGGCTGGTGGATCCGCTCTTCACGGTTTTGAAACAGGAAATCTCGGGGCGCGACCTGATTTTGATTGCCGGGGGGCTGTTCCTCATCTGGAAGAGCACCGGTGAAATCCATCAGTCGATGGAGGGCGACGAAGGCCATGCCTCCAGTGCCGTGAAAGCCACGTTTGCCGCCGTGATCGTGCAGATCATGATTGTGGACATGGTGTTCTCGCTGGACTCCATCATTACCGCCGTCGGCATGGTCGACAGCCTTCCGGTCATGATCGCCGCCGTGATCGCCTCGGTGGGTTTGATGATGCTGTTCGCCCCAGCCATCGGCCGCTTCGTGTCTGACCATCCGACCATCAAGATGCTGGCCTTGTCCTTCCTGGTCGTCGTGGGCGTGGTGTTGATCGCCGAGGGCCTGGACCATCACGTGCCCAAGGGCTATGTCTACTTTGCGATGGCGTTCTCGGTGGCGGTGGAGATGCTCAATATCCGCATGCGGCGCAAGACCGCCAAACCGGTGCACCTGAGAAACGCCTATGCCGATGGCGATAAAGATGGCGGCGCCGGCGAGCCTCGCCATTGAGAAAATCTTTGGGAGCGTCTTTGAGAGAACCCTGCCCGTGACGCGCCCGCACTGCATCGCGTGCCTGCGCCCGCAAGGCGCCTGCATCTGCGAATGGGTCACGCCGGTTGCGAATGAGGCCGAGGTGCTGATTCTTCAGCACCCGCTGGAAGTTGACCATGCCAAGAACAGCGCCCGCCTGCTGCACCTCAGCCTGTCGCGCAGCCGGATGCTGGTGGGTGAGGCCTTTGGCGAGCGCGAACTGCATGATTCGTTCAAAGGACCCAGGTACACCGTGCTCCTGTATCCGCAGACGCCCCAAGACGAATCACCCGCCCTGGATGCCGTGCAACTCAAAGACCCCTCGCGCGTGCGGCTGGTGGTGCTGGACGGCACCTGGCGCAAGAGCCGCAAGATGTTGCATTTGAGCCCTTTGCTGCGGCTGCTGCCGCGCCTGTCGCTCGACGATGCGCCGGTGTCGAACTACCTGATCCGCAAGGCGCACGAGCCGGGGCAGCTGTCAACGCTGGAGGCGACCTGCGCGGCGCTGGCGCAGCTGGAAGGGGAGGGCAGTGCTGAAAAATACCAGCCGCTGCTGAAAGCCTTTGACGGCTTTGTGGCGCAGCAACTGGCCTTCGTGCCCAAATAGCAAGCGGGTACTCAGTCGCCGAGGTCGATCACCCCGGCCAGCGGCACTCCGCTGGGCGCCGAATAGTCCGCAATCACGGCGGCGCGATCTGCCTGGGCAGAGATTTTCACAAGCTGTTCTTTGACAAAAGCAATCGAGGGCGCATCCAGCGCGGCGAAGGGCTCATCCAGCAATAGCAACGCAGCACCCGATGCAAACGCCGCCGTCAGCCAGACCTTGCGCTTCGATCCGGTGGACAGCATGAATAGCTGCTTGCCTGTATGCGGTTCCAGGCCCAGGCCTTCCACCAGCGGCGCTATCAGATTCGCATCAAAACCCGGGTACCGGCTGCGAACATCTTCGAAATACTGCGGCGGCGTGAGTTGATCAAACACGTCGGCGCGCGGCTCCATCCAGAACAG
>JAJKJM010000192.1 GCA_021153985.1 Polaromonas sp. | reverse complement strand
GCAAGGACGGCCGCCTGCCCTTCCTGCGCCCCGACGCCAAGAGCCAGGTGACGATGCGCTACGTGGACGGCAAGCCGCACAGCATCGACACCGTGGTGCTCTCCACCCAGCACCACCCCGACCAGAGCGAAACGCAAACCAAGATGAAGGCCTCGTTCACCGAAGCCATCATTGAAGAGATCATCAAGCCTGTGCTGCCAAAAGGCATGATCACCAAGGACACCCGTTACCTGATCAACCCGACAGGCCGCTTTGTCATCGGCGGCCCGCAGGGCGATTGCGGCCTGACCGGCCGCAAGATCATCGTCGACACCTACGGCGGCGCCTGCCCGCACGGCGGCGGCGCCTTCAGCGGCAAAGACCCCAGCAAGGTGGACCGCTCGGCCGCCTACGCAGCCCGCTATGTCGCCAAGAACATCGTGGCCGCCGGCCTGGCCCGCCAGTGCCAGATCCAGGTGGCGTATGCCATCGGTGTGGCCAAACCCATGAACGTGACCGTGTACACCGAAGGCACCGGCGTGATCTCCGACGAAAAACTCTCCGCGCTGGTGCAAGAGCACTTCGACCTGCGCCCCAAAGGCATCATCCAGATGCTGGACCTGCTGCGTCCCATCTACGAAAAGACGGCAGCCTACGGCCACTTCGGCCGCGACGAACCGGAATTTACGTGGGAAAGAACCGACAAAGCTGCAGCCCTTAAGGCTGCAGCCGGCCTGTAAGGCCGCCGCGCGCCGCGCGGTTCGGTTTTTCAGCGCAGGGTAACTTCGCATCGCGAAGTTAAGGCCAAAGGCCCGGTGCCGAATCTAAAAGATGGGCAGCCCCAGGGCGCTGCGTCCTACGCCGCAGCCATCCAAACGCCTGCAACACAAAGCCACCTTTGGGTGGCTTTTTTCATGCGTGTTTCCAGGGCCGGAAATTACAATTTTGGGCAGGTTTCCGACCGGGCGCTGGCGCCGCCCCGCCAACTTTTACGAAAGCCCCCATGTCACGCACTCTCTCCAAAATGGCTGTCAATGTCGCCTGCGCGTTGTTCGCGGTGCTCGCCATGATCGGCATCAGCGAACTGTCGTATGAAAAATCCGTGGACGCGATGGACGGCATTGCGCAGGCCCACCTGGCGCGCAGCCACGTGCAGCGGTTGCTGCGCGACGTGCTGGACGCGGAAAGCGGCCAGCGCGGCTACCTGCTGTCGGACAACACGGCCTACCTGGAGCCCTACAAGGCAGCCGTAGCGGACATCGGCCAGACCCAGGACCAACTGCGTGAGCTGTATGTCCTCCAGCCTGAACAGACCGGCACATTGGCACGGCTGGGCCGCATCGTTCAACGCAAGCTCGCGGAAATGGATCTGTCCATCCGCATGAAGAACGAAGGCAAGGAAGACGCCTGGCGCTTTGTACTGACCACCGAGGTCGGCAAGGAGCAGATGGACGCGATACGCACCATCGCCAACCAGCTGATTGAAGAGAGCAACCGGCAAACCGCCAACGGCTATGCGGCGGTTCGCCGTTCACTGCTGCTGTCGCGCATCGGCATTACGTTGGTGGCGGCTATCGCCTTTGCGGCCTTCTGGCTGTACCTGCGCCAAAGCGATGCCCTGGACCGGGCGGGCCAGCGCCAGCAACTCGCCCTGCAGGCCGAGCGCGACCTGCTGGACGCCCAGGTCAGAGAGCGCACCGCGCGGCTGACGGAACTGGCCACCCATCTGCAGCAAATTCGTGAGGAAGAGCGGGCCCACCTGGCGCGCGAGCTGCACGACGAACTGGGCTCGCTGCTCACCGCTGCCAAGCTTGATGTGGCCCGCATCAAGGCAAAACTGTCGGGCGACACAGGGGACCTGCCGGCGCGCATCGAACACCTGATCAACACGCTGAACAGCGGCATTGCGCTGAAACGGCGCATCATTGAAGACCTTCGGCCCTCGTCCCTCTCCAACCTCGGGCTGATACCCGCTCTGGAAATCCTGACGCGCGAGTTCGGCCAGCGTTCGGGCCTGGAGATCACGGTGAACCTGGAGCCGGCGGAACTGGACGAAACCATCCAGCTGACGATTTACAGGTTGGTCCAGGAGGCCCTGACCAACATCTCCAAATACGCGGAAGCACACAATGTGGAGATCAACCTGCTGAGCTACAAGGACCATGTCACCGTGTCGGTTCGCGATGACGGCAAGGGCTTCGATCTACAGGCCGTACAGTTGTCGGCCCACGGCTTGCAGGGCATGCGCCACCGGGTGGAGGCCGCCGGCGGCCGCCTGGATATCAATACAGCCGCCGGCACAACCATCACGGCCACACTGCCTGTAGCGGCATTGCGCGGCGCAGGCAGGCAACAGCCCGAAAGCCCGGCCGGCTGAAACCGTGCAGCTTGGTTTGGCGTTTAGTACTGCGCTAACGCAGGCCCAGGAAAATTCAGCCGCGCGTATAGGGCGTTTTCCCGACGTGCCGGGTGTTGCCCAACTCCTCGGAAGGTGCGTTGTCGGTCTTCGGCTCGGGAATGGTTTTATTGGTGCCCTCTCTGCCGAACTCGCCCGCAGAGTCCTTTCCCGGCCCCGTTACAGGCGTTTTTGCGCCTGCACCAGTCGGCTTTGCGGGCTGGGTGCCGATTTTTGCGTTCATGCTGGTTCCTGGCCTCAAGCGTGGTGCTTCGCTGGAACTGTCAGGTCACAAAGCTGCTGGACGAGTGGAAAGGTGATGGGCGCGCCGCCTGCGTGCCCTCCAAAGACGACTGACCCGCGTGCGCAACGTCGATGCCATTGCTATTGCTATTGCCGGCCACAACGAAAGGCCAGGCGCCGCGCGACTTTGCCGCTTCGACAATAGGTTCGCGTGGAGGGCGTGGCGCCCGCGTTTCGGGCGTGTGCACGGGAAAGCTGTCTAAAAACATGGCGGCACCGATGAAGGCTTGAGTGGACGGTTTTTGACTTTAGGTTGGAGCCCGGCAGCGACACGTCAGCCGGATAGGAAATATTTGTAGGACAAGCCCGACTCAGCCGGCGTTTGGGTCTATGCCTTTCCCGGGTCAGTCGGCAAGGCAGGACATCAGGCTGTCGTAATCGATCGGCTTGACCAGGTGATGATCGAACCCTGCCAGGCTGGCCTGGGTTTTATCACTCGACTGGCCCCACCCCGTGAGCGCGATAAGGACCATTTTTTCACCAGCCGCCTCCTGGCGGATCAGGCGTGCCGCCTCGTATCCGTTCATGCCGGGCATCCCGATATCCATGACGACAACGTCGGGCTTGTGGGCCTTGGCGGCGGCCACGGCGGCAACGCCGTCATACGCGGTTGTCACGGCAAACCCGTCCATCCCCAGCAAGGCGCCCAGCGTGTTGGCCGCATCCACGTTGTCGTCCACCACCAGGATTTTTTTGGTATTTCCGGACGTGGCGTGGTCGGCCACCGGCGCGGGCGCCGCAAGCTGCCCGTGCTCCAGAACGACAGGCAGCGCCAGTACAAACTCGCTCCCATGGCCCAGGCCTTTGCTGCTGGCCTGCAGAGTGCCGCCGTGCATCTCGGCAAACTGCCTGGCCAGGCTCAGGCCGATTCCGAGGCCGGTGGGCGCCTCGCCGGGCACGGGCGTCTGGGCAAACAGGTCGAAAATCTTTGCCAGCGAGGACGGCTCCAGCCCGATGCCGTTGTCGGCAACAGTGAAAGTCACCACCGGCCCGTCAACTTCCGCGCGCAGCACGATGTGCCCGCCCGCCGGCGTGAACTTGGCGGCATTGACTAGCAGATTGGCCACGCTTTGCACCAGGCGCGCATGATCGGCATCCAGCAGATACAGCCCGTCCGGCGCCTGCACTTCCAGCCGGTGCTGCTTGTTCTCCATGGCAGAACCAGAAATTTCCACCGCATGGTTGACCACCGATTGCAGCGTGATCTGCTCCTTTTTCAGGGTGACTTTTCCGCTGGTGATGCGGGCCACATCCAGCAGGTCGTCCACCAGCCGCGTCAGGTGGGCGACCTGGCGGTCAACGATGTTGCGCACCTGCGTGATCTGGCCGGAATCCGGGTAGAGGTGCTTGAGAATTCCCATGGAGGTGCGAATCGGCGCGAGCGGATTGCGCAACTCATGCGCCAGCGTGGCCAGGAATTCATCCTTGCGCTTGTCGGCATCGCGAACCTGGTATTGCCTTTCACGCGCACGCACCGCCGAGCGCGTAGCGGTAATCAGCGCGACAGTGCGCACCGGCCGCTCTACCAGCGTCACATTGCCCAGGTGCTCGACCGCCCGCTGCACATCCAGCGAATCTGCGCCGCTGCGTGTCAAAAGCAGGATGGGGATGTCAGACCAGGTAGGCTGTGAGGCCACGTACTCGGCCAGCGGCCGCATGGCCGCGCCACTGACAACTTCTTCCACCAGCAGCAGGGCACCGGCGCCCAGCGGCAGTTGGCTCATGAGTTCATCGGTGTTCGCGCATACGATGCTGTGGATGCCCACCGACTGGAGCACTTTGGCCGTCAGCGCCGCATCCCGCCCCGTCGGCGCGCAAATGACTATTCGCCGCTCCACCTATCTCGCTCCGCGAGCGGCATCCACGTCAGGACCACTGCCTATGTAGACAGGCACCCCCGTCAGGATGCCGCGGAAGCCGCGCAGCGGCGCACCCACATGCACGCCATCGCGGGTCATGGAGAATTCGCGGATGGTGCGCTCGTGCAGGCTGCCGCGCTTTTTGAACACCGGCACGGCCTGTTTGACCTCGCCGTCGTGCTCGAAATAACGCAGCATGAGCACGTTGTCGGCCAGGTAGCTGGCGTCTACCGTGGTGGACATCTGGCCACCCAGCATGCCTTGCTGGACGCCCACCAGAATGGTCACCACGCCGCGCTGGCCCAGGTAAGTGAGCAATTCGTGCAAATGCGTTGTCAAAAACCGTTCGTCCGGCATGGCGTTAAGGTAGCCGTTGATGCTGTCGATGACGATGACTTTGCAGCCGCGGTCCGCGGCCTGGCACACCACCGAAGCAAATTCCCCCGGCGACAGTTCGGCCGGGTCAATCTGCTGGATGGTCAATACCCCGGTTTCGTAGGGTTCGCGGATCTTCATGCGCAATCCGTCCGCGCGGTTCAGCAAATTGTTGGCGGCTTCTTCAAAGAGGAACATGGCGCTGGTCTGCCCGCGCTCCGCCGCGGCGGTGACGAACTGGGTGGCCAAAGACGACTTGCCGGTGCCCGGAGGCCCGGCGATCAAGGTGCTGGTGCCCTCTTCCAGGCCACCGCCGAGCAAGGCGTCGAGCTCGGCCAGTCCGCTTTTGAGCTGAACGCGTTTGCCCATCACGCGCGACTCGGCCGCCACCAGACGCGGGTATACGCACAGGCCGCCATGCTGGATGTCGTAGTCATGCATGCCGCCGCGAAAGGCGATGCCGCGATACTTCACCACGCGCACACGGCGTCGCTCGGCGCCGTAGTCTTTCACAGATTGCTCCAGCGTGATCACGCCATGGGCAATGGAGCGCACCTGAAGGTCAATGCCCGCTGCCGTTCGGTCGTCAAGCAGCATCACGGTGCAGGAGCGGCTGGCAAAAAACTGTTTAAGCGCCAGCACCTGGCGGCGATAACGCAGCGGTGTGTCGGCCAGCAGTTGCAATTCGGACAGGGAATCGATCACTACCCGAGTCGGTTTTCGCTCTTCGATCACCGACAGGATCATTTGCGTGGTGGTGCCCATCTCCACCTCGGAGGGGTGGAACATGGTGTATTCGGCCTCCGGCGTCAGCAGGTTTTCAGAAGGAAGGACCTCATGGATATGGATGCCCTCCATGTCCCAGCCATGGGATTCGGCAACACCACCCAGTTCTGCGGAGGTTTCGGCCAGCGTGATGTAGACGACCGACTCACCCTGCCGGGCGCCTTCCACCAGAAATTGAAGCCCGGTGGTGGTCTTGCCGGTGCCGGGTTCGCCTTCGATCAGGTAGATGCGGTCCTTGATGAGGCCGCCGCCCAGGATGTTGTCCAGGCCCGGGATGCCGGTTGAAAGGAACTTGTGCCCAATTGAAATCTTTGATGTCATGGTTACAGCGAAATACGGTTGTGCGCCGACATGGCACGAGAAGAACAATCCGCAACACCCCGTTAAAGAAGTTAAACAAGGAAGCGGCTTGTAACACCTGGATAAATAGTAGCCAGCAGCACCAAAAAAACGGGTTTGTGGAGCCTGAGTTAGGCGTAGGACGACGCGCCATTCCGTTGTCACCATTGGCTTGCTCGGCCCGATTCCTACGTACACAAGGAATGGAAGATGGACGGGCCGTGAAGCCGAAATTCCTGCCGGGCGCAGGACAAAGCAGTCAAATCAGCGGTTTTGGGGCGTGCGCCCTTGAAAACAGCCCTGTTTGCCCCTATGATTAGCACTCGATAGCGCTGAGTGCTAACAAGCCTCGGCAATCACCAAAGTTAACAGGCACCCACTTTAAGCGGGTGCTTTTTGATTCCCCAAAACCATTGTTCTCAAACAAGGAGCTCTCATGAAACTTCGTCCTTTGCACGACCGCGTAATCGTCAAACGCGTGGAAAACGAAACCAAAACCGCTTCCGGCATCGTCATTCCTGACAGCGCCGCAGAAAAGCCTGATCAAGGCGAAGTGCTGGCCGTTGGTCCAGGCAAGAAGAACGACAAGGGCGAACTGAGCCCCGTGGGCGTGAAAGTCGGCGACCGCGTGCTGTTCGGCAAATACAGCGGCCAGACCGTCAAGGTCGACGGCGACGAACTGCTCGTCATGAAAGAAGAAGACCTGTTTGCAGTGGTCGAGAAGTAATTTCTCACCTGCTATTTGCTATTTATTTGATAGCTGCTGGCACATGTCCTACATGGGCTAGCAGGCGATTTCATCCATAAACTTTAAGGAATCTGCATCATGGCAGCAAAAGACGTAATTTTCGGCGGCGAAGCCCGCGCACGCATGGTCGAGGGTGTGAACATCCTGGCCAACGCCGTCAAGGTAACCCTGGGCCCCAAAGGCCGTAACGTGGTTCTGGAGCGCTCGTTCGGCGCCCCCACGGTGACCAAGGACGGTGTGTCCGTCGCCAAGGAAATCGAACTGAAGGACAAGCTGCAGAACATGGGCGCGCAGATGGTCAAGGAAGTTGCTTCCAAGACTTCTGACAACGCTGGCGACGGCACCACCACCGCCACCGTGCTGGCTCAAGCCATCGTCCGCGAAGGCATGAAGTACGTGGCCGCCGGCATGAACCCGATGGATCTGAAGCGCGGTATCGACAAGGCCGTGCTGGCCCTGACCGAAGAGCTCAAGAAGGCTTCCAAGCCCACCACGACTTCGAAAGAAATCGCCCAGGTCGGTTCGATCTCGGCCAACTCCGACGAATCCATCGGCAAGATCATTGCCGACGCGATGGACAAGGTTGGTAAAGAAGGCGTGATCACCGTGGAAGACGGCAAGTCCCTGCAAAACGAACTCGACGTCGTCGAAGGCATGCAGTTCGACCGCGGCTACCTCTCCCCTTACTTCATCAACAACCCTGAAAAGCAGTCCGCACTGCTGGACAACCCGTTTGTTCTGCTCTACGACAAGAAGATCAGCAACATCCGTGACCTGCTGCCTACCCTGGAGCAAGTCGCCAAGGCCGGCCGTCCGCTGCTGATCATTGCCGAAGAAGTCGAAGGCGAAGCCCTGGCAACTCTGGTCGTGAACACCCTGCGCGGCATCCTGAAGGTTGTGGCTGTGAAGGCCCCCGGCTTCGGCGACCGCCGCAAAGCCATGCTGGAAGACATCGCCTGCCTGACCGGCGGCAAGGTCATCGCTGAAGAAGTCGGCATGTCGCTCGAAAAAGTGACGCTGGCTGACCTCGGCCAGGCCAAGCGCATCGAAGTGGGCAAAGAAAACACCATCATCATCGACGGTTCCGGCGCCGCTGCCGACATCGAAGCACGCGTCAAGCAAGTGCGCGTCCAGATCGAAGAAGCGACCAGCGACTACGACCGTGAAAAACTGCAAGAGCGCGTGGCCAAGCTGGCCGGCGGTGTTGCCGTGATCAAGGTTGGCGCAGCCACCGAAGTCGAAATGAAGGAAAAGAAGGCCCGCGTGGAAGACGCACTGCACGCTACCCGCGCCGCCGTGGAAGAAGGCATTGTGGCCGGCGGCGGCGTGGCCCTGCTGCGCGCCAAGCAAGCTGCAGGCAAGATCGCTGGCGACAATCCTGACCAGGACGCCGGTATCAAGCTGGTGCTGCGCGCCATCGAAGCTCCGCTGCGCGAAATCGTTTACAACGCAGGCGGCGAAGCCTCTGTGGTGGTGAATGCGGTTCTGGCCGGCAAGGGCAACTACGGCTTCAATGCAGCCAATGACACCTACGGCGACATGATCGAAATGGGTATCCTGGATCCCACGAAGGTCACCCGCACCGCACTGCAGAACGCAGCCTCCGTCGCATCCCTGATGCTGACGACCGAAGCCATGATTGCTGAAGCTCCGAAGGAAGAAGCAGCTGGCGGCGGCGGCATGCCAGGCGGCATGGGTGGAATGGGCGGCATGGGCGACATGGGCATGTAATCGGCCCGCGGCTACTGCGCAGGCGCCATGCGTCGTTGGGCGGTGCTCGGGATCCTCACGTACCTTCAGGTACGCTCCGGTTCCTGCGCTCCGTCCGCCTAGCCTGGCACCTGCTCGCTACGCCGCACAGAGTCCCGACTCCAACAAAAAACCCGCAAGGCGCAAGCCCTGCGGGTTTTTTTATGGGCGCTAAAACTTCAGGCGCTCAAGCAGCGGCGGGCTCTTTGTCGTGCTGGTTGCTGCCTTCGGCAGAGGGCTGCGCAAACCAGTAAATCAGCAACAGAATGCCGATCACGGTGAACGAAATGAGTTGCCACCAGCCGCTTTTGCCGATGTCGTGAAGGCGGCGGGCGCCGACTGCCAGCGCGGGCAGCAGCAGTGCCAGGCTCACCAGCGAGCTGACCGTGCCGCCCAGGAAGGACGCCACGATGGACACCAGGATTTGGAACAGAAAGAACCACCAGAACTCAGGGCGGGCTGCGCGACCGGAAAAATCTGCGTATTTGCCCAGGCAAACGGAAATGGCTTGGCCGAAATTCATGTTTTCTCCTCCTCAGGATTCAGACGGGGCGGATTCCCCGAGCCATCATATCCGCCGGCACTGCCGCGGGCTAGCACAGCTGGCCAGCCCTGTCCCGCTCCATCGCACGAAAACTTAGAAGAAAGCGTTACTGCCTGCAGCCCGGTCTCGCTTAAAAACCACAGCACGAAGCGATTGGCACACCAAGCCACCGCAGCCTGGGCGCTTGTCGCTAATATGAAACTCTCCTGACCCTCCGGATGGCTCACTCCCGCCAAGAACCGGGCGACCCGTTGCAGATCCGGCCGCGACAGCCAAGCGGTGCGACGGCAAGCCGGCTTCCTGATCGCCCGCCATGACAACCTCAAAACAACTTTATGTTGCGGCCGCACTTGCCACCCTGACTGCCCAGGCGCTTGCGCAACAGGCCGGCACCTGGTCCATCTCGGCCGGCGTCACACGCATCGCGCCTTCAGTGGACAGCGGCAGCCTTTCGTCTCCCACGGGTGTGGGCGTGATACAGGATGCAAAGGTGGATGTCGCCAGCGACACCCGGCTGACGGCCGCTGTGGGCTACATGGTGACCGACCATATCGGCCTGCACCTGCCGCTGGGCCTGGGTTTCAAGCATGACGTCTACGGCGCAGGGATTCTGGCCGGCGTGGGCAAAGTGGCGGAAACCCGGGCTTTGCCGATCACGCTGCTGGCCCAATATCGCTTCATGGAGCCTGACGCCCGGTTTCGCCCCTATCTGGGCGCGGGCTTCACCTACGTGAGGTTTTCCAAGGAGCGGGGTTCTGCCACATTGACCGCACTCACCAATCCCGGCGGGCCGCCCACGGGCGTGTCCTTTAAATCCAAACTGACGCCCACTTTGCAAATCGGGGGCGTGCTGAACCTGGGCGGGAAATGGTTCATGGAAGGCAGCTATGCCAAGACTTTTCTGAAAACCCGCGGCACGCTAAGCACCGGCCAGACGATTGATGTGGGGCTGGATCCCGATTGCTTCACCCTGCATCTGGGCTACCGGTTTTGATTACTTGCGCGCGACAGCCGAAGCCGGTACCAACTTCAGCGGCCCGTAAAAGGCCTGCAGCTGGCCTTCGTTCTTTTCACCTTCGGTAAAGACCGCGAAGCTGAGCAAGGCGCCCGGATCTTCCCCAAAAGCCTTGCGGTAATCGGCACGGATGTCGCGCTCGTAGCTGCGCCACTCGTTGTAGCCGTGATCACCCGAGTCGACGACGATCTTGCGGATGCGATCGGTGCGCTCATTGACGACGACCTCGCCGGGCTGGTTGACCCGCGACCACGAATAAACCAGCGTGGCAAACGGCATTTCTTCGCCGGTCAACAAGCGGCTCAACTCTGACAACAGGGAGTTTTTCATCGACAACCGGGAGCGGTCCCCTTCAAATGCGAGCACCACACGCACCGGCACGTCATCGAGTTGCGGCAGCGTGAGATTGGCGCCCGCACCTGCGTTTGGTACGTTCCAGGAAAAGCGCACGAGGCCGAGCTGGTCCGGCTCGATGCGGTGGCGATGGCGCAGGATGCTGCCGGACGCCTCGGCCTTCGCCAGCACCGCGTCGCGGCCTTCATGGCGCACATAGCTGTAGCTGGCCGGCTGCTTGCCAGGCACGCGGAATATCTCCCACTTGAGGTCGTCCGGTTTGAGTCCTTCGGCTTTGGGCGGCGCCGACATCTCGGCCCAGGCCGTGCCCGTCACCTCTTGCGCCACCCCCACGGTGCCGCCCTGGCTGGCCGGCTCCTCGACGTCGGCGTCGTCGTCAGCGGGTACGGTCGTGGCGCAGCCGCTGGCCAAAGTCACGGCCAGGAGCGCCGCAGCGAGCATTGAATAAGGAGTGAAAGCCAGGAAAGACGGAGCGGGTGAGGCCATGATGCGAAGTCATCGAAGAATCGGGAAGAAGCAGTTGACCACGGAACCACGCGGCAACGCTATGGAAAAACGCACAGTTTTTTCGGGAATCAGCTGGTGATTTTGCGCAGCAGGCCGGCCGTTGATCCGTCAAGGCCGGACACATCTCCGCTTTTCAGGCGCGGCTCGATGTCTTTGGCCAGCACTTTGCCCAGCTCCACACCCCACTGGTCAAAGCTGTTGATGCCCCAGATCGCACCACTGACAAACACCCGGTGCTCCTGCAGCGCAACGAGCGCGCCCAGGCTGGCGGGTGTGAGTTGCTCAAGCAACAAAAAGGTGCTGGGCCGGTTGCCGGGGAAATGTTTGTGGCCACCTCTGTCTTCCTTCCCTCGCATGAGCGCTTGCGCCTGCGCCAGGGCATTGGCCAGCAGCTTGTCGTGGTGGCCCGGCAGGCTGTGCCCGGCTTGCCTGACGGCGACGAACTCGACCGGCACGACTGACGTGCCTTGGTGCAGCATCTGGAAGTAGGCGTGCTGGCCGTTGGTGCCGGGCTCGCCCCACAGCACGGGCGATGTGGCATAGGGCAAAAGCTGGCCTTGGGCATCCACGCGCTTGCCGTTGCTCTCCATCTCAAGCTGCTGCAGGTAGGCCGGCAGGCGCCGCAGGGCGCTGCTGTAGGGCGCAATGCTGCGGCTGGTAAAGCCGTAGAAAT
>JAJKJM010000191.1 GCA_021153985.1 Polaromonas sp. | reverse complement strand
TCACGGTTCAAGCGGTGCTTGCGTTCTTCACGGTGACGGCGGTCACGAAATTCAGTAGCGATGGTTCTATCCTTTAACTCTTGCTATAAAAGCTATAGCGGCTTGCGCCCGTCCTACATGGACGAGAAGCTTTAATGCTCACAAATTCAGGTGAATCGTCAGCGGTTCAGGCTTTTTGTGCGATGTCAGAGGCAATTTGCTGGGCAAACGCATCGAGAGGCATCACTCCAAGGTCTTTGTTACCCCGGGCGCGCACTGCAACGGCTCCGGCTGCTTTCTCTTTGTCGCCTACGACAAGGATGTAAGGCAGCTTTTTCATCGAGTGCTCCCGTATTTTATACGTAATTTTCTCATTGCGCAGGTCCAGGTGGACCCTAAGCCCTTGATTTTGCAGCGTTTTGGCAACTTCCTGGGCATATTCAGCCTGGGAATCGGTGATATTGAGGACCGAAACCTGTTCCGGGGCCAGCCAGGTTGGCAGCGCGCCGGCGTGCTCTTCGATCAAAATCCCGATAAAACGCTCCAGGCTGCCCACAATCGCGCGATGGAGCATCACAGGCCGGTGGCGGGCGCCGTCTTCGCCCACATATTCGGCATCCAGGCGCTCCGGCATCGAAAAATCGACCTGCATGGTTCCGCACTGCCACTGGCGGCCGATCGCGTCTTTCAACGTGTATTCGATCTTGGGGCCGTAAAACGCGCCGTCGCCGGGGGCAATTTCAAACTCGCAGCCGGATGCGCGCAGGCTTTCCATCAAGGCGTGCTCGGCCTTGTCCCAGCTTTCATCGGAGCCGATGCGGGCTTCGGGACGTGTTGCGACCTTGTAGATGATGTTCTTGAAGCCGAAGTCGGCATACACCTTCTGGAGCAAGGTCGTGTAATCCACGCACTCCTTGAGGATCTGGTCTTCGGTACAGAAGATGTGGCCGTCGTCCTGCGTGAATCCACGCACACGCATGATGCCGTGCAGTCCGCCCGAAGGCTCGTTACGGTGACATTGGCCGAACTCGCCGTAGCGCAGTGGCAGGTCCCGGTAGCTCTTGATGCCCTGCTTGAAGATCAGGATGTGGCCGGGGCAGTTCATGGGCTTGAGCGCGTATTCGCGCTTTTCGCTTTCAGTCGTGAACATGTTGTCGCGGTACTTGTCCCAGTGGCCGGTTTTTTCCCACAGCGTCTTGTCAATGATCTGCGGACCCTTCACTTCCTGGTAGCCGTTGTCCTGGTAGACCTTTCGCATGTACTGCTCCACGCCCTGCCAGACCGTCCAGCCTTTGGGGTGCCAGAACACCAGGCCAGGGGCATGGTCGTCGATGTGAAACAGGTCCAGTTCCTTGCCGAGCTTGCGGTGGTCGCGTTTTTCAGCCTCTTCCAGCATGGTCAGGTAGTGCTGCAGCTCGTCCTTGGTGGCCCAGGCCGTGCCGTAAACACGTTGCAGCATTTCATTGCGGTGGTCGCCACGCCAGTAGGCCCCGGCCACCTTCATCAGCTTGAAGAATTTCAGCTTGCCCGTGCTCGGCACGTGGGGCCCGCGGCAAAGGTCTTCAAAGGCGCCCTCACGGTACAACGAAACATCTTCATTGGCGGGAATGCTGGCGATGATCTCTGCCTTGTAGTGCTCGCCGATGCTCTTGAAGTGCGCAACGGCTTCGTCGCGCGGCAGCACGCGGCGTGTGACGGGCTCGTCCTTGGCTGCGAGCTCCGTCATGCGTTTTTCGATCGCTACCAGATCTTCCGGCGTAAACGGGCGCTTGTACGAGAAGTCATAGAAAAACCCGTTTTCAATCACGGGGCCGATCGTGACTTGCGCATCAGGAAACAGCTCCTTGACGGCATAGGCCAGCAAGTGCGCCGTGGAGTGCCGAATCATGTCCAGACCGTCGGCGTCCTTGGCCGTGATGATGGAAAGTGTGCTGTCCTTGTCGATCAGATAGCTGGTGTCAACCACTTTGCCATCAACCTTGCCGCCCAGGGCGGCCTTGGCCAGTCCGGCGCCAATCGAAGCGGCAACTTCAGCGACCGTCACAGCTTGGGGATATTCGCGTTTCGAGGCGTCGGGAAGCGTGATCTGAATCATGGGATGTACTTTGAGGAAGAATTGAAATTGGCAAACAAAAAGCGCGGAACATGCCGCGCTTTTGAGGGGAAGATTTGGATTTAAGCTATGAAATGTGTAGCTAACAATCACCAAGGGGTGCGGCCTAGCGCCCTGGATGACTCCAGAAAACGGACGAAGTCGTAGTTCGCGGTGTCATAACCCGAACGATCCTTCCTGTTTCCAGCTTGATTGATTGCATGCCGTTATTTTACGGCAGGTTGGCAAGCCCCATTCACATCGGCCGTTCAAGCAGGCCCGGTTGTTGTTATTGCGGCGAGCCGGGCGGCAAAAAGCCGAGGCCGAGGCAACGCGGGCATTCTGTGATGACGGTCTGCTTTTCGACTTCGAAATCCTCGTTGATGTTTTCACTTTCGATGCGCAGTTCGCCAGACCCCTGGCAGTCAGGGCACGAAATACGCTTGAAACCCACGGTTAATTCCGACACGGCAGCCTCCTCGGTTTGATGTTCTCAGTCGTGCTTTATGTAACAAACTGCACTCTACGCCAAAACACGCCCACAAAAAAGCCCGGACAGGCCCTAAGTTCCTGTCCGGGCTAAAGCCGTACCTGTGAAGGCACAAGCGTCTGGGTAATTTATCTGCGGCGAAGCCAGCTCAGTGGAACTGCTCTTCTTCGGTGGAGCCGGTCAGCGCTGTCACGCTGGACTTGCCGCCCTGGATGGTGGTGGTGACTTCGTCGAAGTACCCAGTGCCCACTTCCTGCTGGTGCGACACAAAGGTGTAGCCGCGGTCGCGTGCTGCGAATTCGGGCTCTTGCACCTTCTCGACATACGCGGTCATGCCGCGCTTGACGTAGTCTTGCGACAGGTCGTACATGTTGTACCACATGGAGTGGATGCCGGCGAGCGTGATGAACTGGTACTTGTATCCCATGGCGCCGAGCTCGCGCTGGAACTTTGCAATGGTCGCGTCGTCCAGGTTTTTCTTCCAGTTGAAAGACGGCGAGCAGTTGTAGGCCAGCATCTTGCCGGGGTGAACCTTGTGCACGGCATCGGCGAATTTCTTCGCGAAGTCGAGGTCAGGCGTGCCGGTTTCGCACCACACCAGGTCGGCGTACTCGGCGTAGGCATTGGCGCGGGCAACGGCCTGGTCCAGGCCCTTGCGCGTCTTGTAGAAGCCTTCGGCCGTGCGCTCGCCGGTCAGGAAAGGCTTGTCGATCTCGTCGTAATCGGAGGTCAGCAGGTCTGCCGCTTCAGCATCAGTGCGGGCAATCACCAGGGTAGGCACGCCGCAAACGTCGGCCGCCATGCGCGCTGCAATCAGCTTCTGGCAGGACTCGCGGGTCGGGAGCAATACCTTGCCGCCCATGTGGCCACACTTCTTGACCGATGCGAGCTGGTCTTCCCAGTGCACGCCGCCGGCGCCGGAACGGATCATGGCCTTCATCAACTCGAACGCATTCAGCACGCCGCCGAAGCCGGCCTCAGCATCGGCAACGATGGGCGCGAAGTAGTCGATATAGCCCTGGTCGCCGGCATCGATGCCTTTGGAATGCTGGATTTCGTCGGCACGGCGGAAGGTGTTGTTGATGGTTTCAACGACCTTGGGCACCGAATCCACCGGGTACAGCGACTGGTCGGGGTACATCGACGAATAGGTGTTGTTGTCGGCGGCGACTTGCCAGCCCGACAGGTAAATGGCTTTCACGCCAGCCTTGACTTGCTGCATGGCTTGGCCACCCGTCAATGCGCCCAGGCAGTTGACGTAAGGCTCGTTGTGCAACAGGCCCCCCAGCTTCTCGGCACCGCGGCGGGCCAGGGTGTACTCGATGGGGAAGGAGCCGCGCAGGCGCACGACGTCGGCGGCGCTGTAGCCGCGCTTGATGCCTTTCCAGCGCGGGTTGGTGGCCCAGTCTTTTTCCAGGGCGGAAATCTGCTGGTCGCGGCTTAATTGTTCGGTCAGGGTTTGCGGCATGGTGGGCTCCTAGGTTGGAAAACAAAAAATCAAAATCGATGGACTGACTTTAAGTCTTCTACAAGACCTTGTGAAGCTCTTATGTCTTATATAAGACAAAAATAAAACTGAATGAAATCAACGACAAATTTTATATTTACCATAATACAAAATTCGCTCTCTCATATTGAGAAATAATTTTGCATTGCACCATTTTTACTTTTCACATTGCGGAACGTATTTATTGCAATATGAAAATGGGTAGGGGAATAGCGTAAATGGCGGAACACCTCAACGGCAGCCCAGGGACCAAAGCCCCTTCGCAGTTCAGCTCCCGCCAGCGCCGGCGCGATGCAGCACCCAGTCGCCCAACGTAATCAAGGGCTTGCCCTCAATGCGATCAGGCGCAATCTCATAGAGAAAGCACATCAGCTCACGCGCCTCGGACGGCCGCCCGGCTTCAGATATCGGCTCAAGCTGCACCATCACCTCCCGCTTGGTGTACTCACCGGTCTGCTGGGGCCACACCTGTTCGATTTCGTCTAGCACCAGCTCGAGTTCGGGTGTCACTGCATAGACCTCGCCCTGCACGGTGCCGGGGCCGGTCAGGGTCAGGCCTGGATAACTGCCCAGGTGATGGATCACCCCCGCCACGCTGGCGCGCCCTACCCAGCGAGGAGGCGGCTGCAGGCGGTTGATGTCGCGCTCTTCACCCTTGCGCAGGGTGCCGTAGACAAAAACATGGCGGGGAGAGGATGGCGGCATCGCGGGGGCCTCAAAGTTAGGATGACGGGGTTCGGGGTTCCCTGGGTTGCGGATTGAGATCATGCAAGAAAATTTAAGGCATGATTTCGCCCGCGCCTGGCACTGCCATGCAATCCCATCCAACCGGCAGGCTGCAAGGCCATATCAACAGGGAATCCCAGTTTAATGAACCGCATTGTGGCGTACGCCTGCCTCGCGCTCAGCATGTCTTTAGTGGGCAGCTACGTAGCCCTCTCCAAGTCTCTCGTCGCCGCCCTTCCCGTCTTTTTGCTGGCCTGGCTGCGCTTCGGCATCGGCGGTGCCGCCATGCTGCACTGGCTGAAAAAGCCTGCTGAAGAAGCGCCCATGAGCAGGCAAACCGGCCGGCTGCTGTTTTTTGAGTCTTTCCTCGGCAACTTCCTGTTTTCGATCTGCATGTTGTTTGGCGTGAGCATGACGAGCGCGGTAGCGGCCGGCGTCATCATGGCGTCCATTCCGGCAGCCGTCGCGCTGATGAGCTGGATGTTCCTGCGGGAGCGCATCGGCATGCGGGTGTGGGGCGCGGTGGCCTGCGCCGTCGTCGGCATCGGCCTTGTTTCGCTATCAAAAAGTGAGCTGCCCGCCCATACAGCTAATGGGCTGGAGGCCGATTTCATATCTAAAAATGCCTGGCTGGGCAATCTGCTTCTGGTGGGCGCCGTACTGTGCGAAGCCGCCTATGCGGTGATCGGCAAGAAGCTGACCGGCGTGCTCAGCCCCAAGCGCATCACGGCGCTGATCAACCTCTGGGGTTTTGCGTTGGTCACGCCTTTCGGTCTCTGGATGGCCTGGAGTTTTGACTTCAGCCGCGTGGCGCCTTCGTCCTGGCTGTTGCTGCTGTTTTATTCGCTGACAGCCAGCGTGTGGACAGTCTGGCTCTGGATGACGGGCCTCAAAACCATTCCCGCCAACCAGGCCGGTGTGTTTAGCGTCATGCTCCCGGTCAGCGCCGCCGCAGTCGGCGTCATCGTTCTCGGCGAAACCTTGAATCCCACGCAGATCGCCGCCTTCGGCGTCGCGCTGGCGGGGGTAGTGCTGGCTACTTTGCCGGGTCGGGGTCCGGGAAGGCCTGCTCAGGCCGGGCCGCCGCACTGATTTCGCGGTCCAGCCGCTTCTGCCGGCGCATCACCGAGATGCTGTAGGCAATGATGCCCAGCGATACCACCGTGATCAAAATCGTGGCGGCCGCATAAATCGAAGGGTTCACGCCGCGCCGGGCGTAACTGAAAATCACCTGCGGCAAGGTCGTCACGCCGGGCCCTGACAAAAACTCGGAAATCACCACGTCGTCAAACGACAGCGTGAACGTGAGCAGCCAGGCCGACACCAGCGCCGGCGCGATGCTGGGCAGTGTCACCAGAAAGAACACCTGCACAGGCCTGCAGCCCAGGTCCATGGCGGCCTCTTCCAGCGTTCGGTCCATTTCGCTGAGCCGCGACTGGATCACCACCGTGGCGTAGGCCATGCCCAGCAGTGTGTGCCCCGTCACGATGGTGATAAAGCCCCGGTCCGGCCAGCCTATGGTGCGCTGCACCGCCACCATCAACAGCAGCAGGGCCAAACCGATGATGACCTCTGGCATGACGAGCGGCGCATTGACCAGCCCATAGAACAGCGTGCGCCCGGCAAACCGCAAGTAACGCACCAGCACAAAGGCGGCAAAGCTGCCCAGCACCACGGACAAGGTGCCCGTGATCAACGCCACTTTCAGCGACAGGAAAAAACCCTCGACGAGCCGCGAGTCAGAAAAAAGCGCCTCGTACCAGCGCAGGGAAAAACCGGTGAAGACACCGTCTTGCCGGGTGCTGTTGAAGGAAAAGACGATCAGGAAAATCAGCGGGATGTAGAGGAACAGGTACACCAGCCCCATCCAGATCCGGCCGACGTTGTTTTCAAGAATGCGCAGCAAGGTTCTCAGCACATTGTTCATGTCAATGCCGTCCTTGCGCATCGCGGTCGCTGCTGGAGCGGTAGTAAAACGCCAGCGGCACGAGGATCAGCAGGATCATCACAACAGCCAGCGCCGACGCGCGTGGCCAGTTGTTGCTGCTGAACATCTCATCCCAGACCACACGGCCGATCATGATGTTTTCAGCGCCGCCCAGCAGTGAAGGAATCACGAACTCGCCGACGCTGGGAATAAAGACCAGCATCGAGCCTGCAATGATCCCGGACTTGCTGAGCGGCACGGTGATCAGCCAGAAAGCTTTCCAGGCGCTGGCGCCCAGGTCGTGGGCGGCCTCCAGCAGGCGGAAATCCATCTTCACCAGGTTGGCATACAGCGGCAGGATCATGAAAGGGCAATACACATAGGTCATGCCCACCAGCATCGACACATCGGTATAGAGCATCACCATCGGCTCCTGGATGATGCCCAGCGATATCAGCAGGTTGTTGAGCACGCCCTGGTCGGCCAGGATGCCCTTCCAGGCATACACGCGCAGCAGGAAGGACGTCCAGAACGGCAGCATGACCAGCATCAGCAAGGCCGGGCGAATCGCCGGCCGCGAGCGGGCGATGAAGTAGGCAAACGGGTAGCCGATCACCAGGCACGACAGCGTGGTGAGCAAGGCGTATTTCAGCGAGGTCTTGTAAGCCTCCATGTAGATGGTGTTGCCGAAGCCGCCTACGGCATCGGCCGCGTGGTCGATGAAAATCGACGCGTAGTTGTTGTAGCGCAGCATGACGTGCCACGAACCCTCGACCGTCTCGATCAGCGGCGCAAACGGATCCACGCCGTTGCCCATGTCGGTCACGCTGATGCGCAAGAGGATCAGGAAAGGCAGCACAAAGAAAAGCAGCAGCCACACGTAAGGCACGCCGATCACGAATCGTCGCCCGAGGTTGAGCTGAAGCCAGGAAGGGATTTTCATCGCCGTGGTGAGATGGATTAACGGTCGCTGGATTAACGGTCGCAGCTTATTGGGTCAGCACCACAGGCGCCGAATCGTCCCACCAGAAGAAGACCGGATCTTCCCAGGTGATCACGGAGCTTTCATGGCGTGTGGTGTTGGTCTCGGTGATCTTCACCCTGCGGCCGCCCGGCATTTCCACAATGAAGGTGTTGTAGCTGCCGAAGTAGGCGATCTCGCGCACTTTGCCGGTAAACAGGTTCACGCTCACATCCGGCCTGGTTTTGTCGATATGGATTTTCTCAGGCCGCACCGCGATGGCCACCGACATGCCCAGCGTTCCACTGATGCCGTGCCCTACATTCACCACGCCCTGCTCTGTCGTGACCTCGCAGCGGTCCGCCTGGTCCAGCGTAAGTTCGCCTTCAAACATGTTGACGTTGCCGATGAAGTCGGCCACAAAGCGGCAATTGGGATGCTCGTAAATTTCCTTGGGCGTGCCCACCTGCAACACGCGGCCGTGGCTCATGACGGCGATGCGGGAGGCCATGGCCATGGCTTCTTCCTGGTCGTGCGTCACCATTACACACGTCACGCCCACAGATTCAAGAATGTTGACCAGTTCGAACTGCGTGCGTTCGCGCAGCTTTTTGTCGAGTGCGCCCAGCGGCTCGTCGAGCAACAGCAACTGCGGCCGCTTGGCCAGGCTGCGCGCCAGGGCCACGCGCTGCTGCTGTCCGCCTGAGAGCTGGTGCGGCTTGCGTTTGGCGAATGTCTCCAGCTGGACCAGCTTGAGCATTTCCTGCACGCGCGCCTCGATCTCGCCCTTGGGCATGCCTTCGCGCTTGAGGCCGAAGGCGATGTTGTCCCACACCGTCAGGTGCGGGAAAAGCGCGTACGACTGGAACATCATGTTGATGGGCCGTTCGTAGGGCGGAAATGACGCAATGTCAACGCCATCCAGGATCACCGAACCCTCGGTGGGCTTTTCAAAGCCAGCGAGCATGCGCAGCAAGGTCGATTTGCCGCAACCGGAACTGCCGAGCAACGCGAAGATTTCGCCCTTGTGGATGGACAGCGACACGTCGTCGACCGCCGCCACACCATCAAAGCGCTTGACCAGCTGGTCTGTCCGCAAAAATCCGTCGCCGGCCGAGAGGGGTAGATTCATGAACAGGGGTTCCTGTCGCCTAAGGCCTGTGAACAGGCCCTACCAAGATGAAAAAAAGCTGCGCACACAACGCATTGCATGCACAGCCGGGGTCACACTGAAATCAGCGCTTGCCAGAGATCAGTAAAACGTCACTTGCCTTTTTTGAAGGCAGTGAACACATTGCTCATGGACTCGCGCGCTTCGTTGCTGAAGCTGGCCGGAGAGACCATTTTCTTCAGGTTGTCCGCATCGGGGAATACGGCCTTATCCTTCGCGATTTCAGGTTTGACGTTAGCCAGGCTGGCCTTGTTGGCGGTGGCGTAGCCCAGCTCGTTGGTCAGCGAAGCGGAAACTTCCGGGCGTAGCGAGTAGTTGATGAAGGCCAGCGCATTGTTCGGGTGCTTGGCATCTTTCGGAATCGCCAGCGTGTCAAAGAAGATCAGGCCGCCGGTGCTGGGCAGCAGGGCTTCGACGTCGTTGCCGCTCTTGTTTTCAATGGCGCGGCCACGGGCAATGTTGATGTCGCCGGCCCAGGCCAAGGCCACGCAGGCCTTGCCGCCGGCCAGGTCGTCAATCATGGTGCTGGAGAACATGCGGATGTGCGGACGAACCTTGGCCAGCATTTCAGCGGCTGCCTTGTGGTCGGCCGGGTCGTTCGAATAGGCGTTTTTGCCCAGGTAGTGCATGGCCGGCGGCAGCACTTCAGTCGGCGAATCCAGGTAGGCAATGCCGCAGGACTTGAGCTTGGCGGTGTAGACCGGGTTGAACACCAGGTCCCAGGCGTTTTCAGGCATGGGGGTGGAGCCCAGCGCCTTCATCACCTTGGCCTTGTTGATGCCGACGGTGGTGAAGCTCCAGGCCCAGGGAACAAGGTAGGCATTGCCGGGGTCGATGGTGCCCAGCTTTTCCATGATGGCGGGGTCGAGGTTGCCGTAGTTGGGGACCTTGGACTTGTCAAGCTTGGCGAGCAGGCCGCCGTCGATTTGCGGCTTGGCGAATACGGCGCCCGGCACCACGATGTCGTAGCCGGTGTTGCCGGCAACCAGCTTGGCATGCAGGGCTTCGTTGTTTTCAAAGGTCTGGTAGTTGACCTTGATGCCGGTTTCTTTTTCGAAGTTGGCGATCATGTCTTTGGCGACATAGTCAGGCCAGTTGTAGACATTGAGCACCTTTTCTTCGGCGGGAGCGGCGGCCGGTGCGCTTGCTGCGGGAGCCGGAGTGGCCGCGACAGGCGCCTCCTCTTTTTTGCCGCAACCGGCAAGCACCGCCAGCAGGATGGTTGAAATCGCCAGATAGCCAAGATGCTTTTTCATAATGTCCAGTCTCCCTCAAGGGTGGGTAACAACAGAAGGTTAAACACACGGCGGCCCGGATGCGCAAGCCCGCCCAGCCAGCCGCAGATTGTATAAGACCGGTTTTACGGGGTAAACCGCAAACCGGACTGACGGCCCGCCGGTTGCCGCGACGGACAAAAGGACCAGCAAGAGCCGTACCAGCCTCACGCCCGGGCGCCTCTCGCCCGCCGGACCGCAGGGACGATGTTGTCCTACAGGCCTCTGGAAGCGCGCGCGGTAAATATGGAGACGCAGCCCTCACCGTCCGCTCCATGAAAATTGCCCAGATTGCCCCACTCTTCGAAAGCGTTCCACCGCACGCCTATGGGGGCACGGAACGTGTGGTGTCTTACCTGACCGAAACCCTGGTGGCCCTGGGGCACGATGTCACCCTCTTTGCCAGCGGCGACTCCGTCACCTCGGCGCGGCTGGTGCCCGCGGTGGACAGCAGCCTTCGCCTCAGCCCCTACCGCGCGGACTGGCTGGTCTGGCACAGCCTGCTAATCGACCAGGTGTTCGAGGCCGCGGCTGAATTCGACATCCTGCATTTCCATAGCGATGTACTGCACCTGCCGCTGGCGCGCCGCTGCCCCGTTCCCAGTTTGACCACCTTGCACGGCCGGCTTGACCTGCCGGACCTGGCGCCGCTGTTCCGCCGTTTCGCGGCGCACCCCCTGGTGTCGATTTCCGAAAGCCAGCGCAGGCCGCTGCCTTGGGCCAACTGGCTGGCCACCGTCCCGCACGGCTTGCCGGAAGGCCTTTACAGCTTCCATTCGCAGGCAAGTGACTACCTCTGCTTCGTGGGCCGGGTTTCACCTGAAAAGCGTGTCGACCGCGCCATCGAGATCGCTCGCGCCTGCGGCAAGCCGCTGCGCATCGCCGCCAAGGTGGACACCGCGGACCAGGCCTACTTCGACGACTGCATTGCACCACTGCTGTCCGGCGCCGACGTGACCTTCCTCGGGGAAATCGGCGACGCGGAGAAAAACGAACTGATGGGCCAGGCCAGCGCGCTGCTCATGCCCATCGACTGGCCGGAGCCTTTTGGCCTGGTGATGATAGAGGCGCTGGCATGCGGCACGCCCGTCATCGCCTATGAACACGGCTCCGTCCCCGAGGTAATTGAGCACGGCGTCACCGGTTATGTGGTGCATAACCAGGCAGAGGCCATCGCCGCCGCGCGGGACATCGGGCGGATTGATCGCCGCCGCTGCCGCCGGGC
>JAJKJM010000190.1 GCA_021153985.1 Polaromonas sp. | reverse complement strand
GAAATCGAAGCCGGTTTTTATCCGTCCGGCGCGGTGCTTAGGGAAACGACTCTAACGCGGTAAAATCACGGATTAATTTACAACCCTCAGAGGGAACTATGAGCGATATCGAAGCACGTGTTAAGAAAATCATTGCCGAGCAACTTGGCGTGGAAGAAGGCCAAGTCACCAATGAAAAGGCTTTTGTGGCCGATTTGGGCGCTGACTCGCTTGACACCGTAGAACTGGTTATGGCTCTGGAAGACGAGTTTGGCATCGAGATCCCCGACGAAGACGCCGAGAAGATCACCACCGTCCAGAACGCGATTGACTACGCAAACACCCATCAAAAGGCCTGAGGCAAGGTTTTACCTGCCTCTGCCGTCATCAAGCCTGGAAACCCG
Source organism: Polaromonas sp. (assembly GCA_021153985.1). GTDB lineage: Bacteria > Pseudomonadota > Gammaproteobacteria > Burkholderiales > Burkholderiaceae_C > Polaromonas. Next base: position 6,528 of record JAJKJM010000190.1, on the reverse strand, counting down.
AGCAGGGCTTTTCAGGTTTCTTCTCAGGATTTCTGAATGAGCCGTCGTCGTGTCGTCGTGACAGGTCTGGGTTGCGTCAGCCCGGTAGGTAATACCGTGGCCGAGTCCTGGACCAACCTGCTTGCCGGTGTGCCCGGCATCGATCTGATCACGCAGTTTGATCCAGCCAACTTCGCCTGCAAGTTTGCCGGTGAGGTCAAGGGATTCAATATCTCGGACTACATTCCCGAGAAAGAAGCGCGGCACATGGATCGCTTCATCCATCTCGGACTGGCCGCGGCCTTCCAGGCGGTCGCCGACAGCGGCTTGCCGACCGGTGAAGCCTTGGGTGACGAGATGGCGACGCGCATTGGGTGCAACATTGGTTCGGGCATCGGCGGCTTGCCGATGATTGAGGACATGCACTCGGAGCTGGTCAACCGCGGCCCGCGCCGGGTTTCGCCGTTTTTCGTGCCTGCTTCGATTATCAACATGATCTCCGGCCATGTGTCCATCAAGTTCGGCTTCAAGGGACCCAACATTGCCGTCGTCACGGCGTGCACGACCGGGCTTCATGCGATCGGCTTGTCGGCGCGCATGATTGAGTACGGCGACTGCGACGTCATGGTCGCAGGCGGCGCGGAATCCTGTGTTTCTCCTTTGGGTATTGGCGGCTTTGCAGCGGCCCGTGCCCTTTCCACCCGCAATGACGATCCAAAAACGGCCTCGCGTCCCTGGGATAAAGACCGTGACGGTTTTGTGCTGGGCGAAGGCGGCGGCGTGCTGGTGCTCGAAGAGTACGAACACGCCAAGGCGCGCGGCGCCAAGATTTATGCCGAATTGACCGGCTTTGGCATGAGCGCCGACGCGTACCACATGACTGCGCCTGACGTGGATGGCCCGCGCCGCTCCATGGCCATGGCACTGAGGAATGCCGGCGTCAATGCCGACGAAGTGCAATACCTGAATGCGCACGGCACCTCGACGCCGCTGGGCGACCTGAACGAAACGAACGCCATCAAGGCGGCCTTTGGCGATCACTCCAAAAAGCTGGTGGTCAGTTCGACCAAGTCCATGACCGGTCATCTGCTGGGCGGTGCTGGCGGCATTGAATCGGTATTTACCGTGCTGGCACTGCATCACCAGAAAATCCCCCCCACCATCAATATCTTCAACCAGGATCCCGAGTGTGACCTGGACTATTGCGCCAATACCGCGCGCGATGCCAAGCTTGAGATCGCGGTCAAAAACAACTTCGGGTTCGGCGGCACCAACGGTACGCTGGTGTTCAAGCGCGCCTGATTTCCTGTTCCCACATCTGCCCAAGCCCCAGAACGCTTTGACCTTGCATAACGCCCCGCCGGTTATTTATCCGCTGGGGCGTTCGCGTTTTCTGGGCGCACTGCTGCTGGGGCTATGGCTTCTCGGCCTTGTTGCGGTTCTGTTTTGGTATTTTCAGGGTGCTGCCCAACTGGATTGGCGCTTCGCACTGATGGGGTCCTCGGTATTGGGGGCGGGCGTTGCGGCAGGCCTTGCCTGGCAGCGCGCGCCGGTGGGCCGCTTGGCCTGGGATGGTCAAGTCTGGCGCTGGGAAAGCCTGGGTTATCAGGCTGGTACCGTCGAGTACGAACTCTGCGTGCTCGGCGATTTTCAGCACCTGCTACTGCTTCGACTCGAAAACCCTGACGGCGCTTGTTTATGGCTCTGGGTCGAGCGGCGCGCCATGCCGGAGCGTTGGCTCGATTTGCGCCGGGCGGTTTATTCACCCCGCAAGCTGCCTTCTCCGTCGTGGCGCCATGACACGCCTCAGGAGCCCCTACCGGCTGTGGCAGTATCGGGGGCTGTGCGGTCTGTAGATGCTGCTACGCAAAAAAATCCATGAGTGCCGATCTGCCACCCTTGTCAGCTGAAAAAGCCACCGACAGCGATGCCATGCTGGTCGAGCGTACGGTTGCGGGCGATCAAAAAGCGTATGAATTGCTGGTCATCAAATACCAGCGGCGCATACAGCGCCTGATAGGACGCATGGTCCGCGACGTGGACCTGGTAGAAGACATCGCCCAAGAGACATTTATCCGGGCCTACCGGGCATTGGCGCAGTTCAGAGGCGAGGCCCAGTTCTACACCTGGCTGTACAGGATTGCGGTAAACACCGCGAAAAAAGCCCTGATGGACCTCAAACGCGACCCGACCGTCTCGGAAAATGCCTTCAAATCCGGGCAAAGCGACGAAAACGATGAAACTTCCCCGCTGGAAAACGAACTAACAAGCTCGGAAACGCCGGAAGCTGTGCTGGCCAGCAAGGAAATCGCCGCAATTATCAATGCGGCCATGGAGGCTTTGCCAGAGGAGCTTCGTCAGGCCATCACCCTGCGTGAAATAGAGGGGCTGAGCTATGAAGAGATTTCGGAAGCCATGGATTGCCCCATAGGCACGGTGCGATCGCGGATTTTCAGGGCGCGCGAAGCGATTTCCCAGAAGGTCAAGCCCTTGCTGGAGAACCAGAGCGGCAAGCGCTGGTGAGCGGCATCCCAGAAGCCCAGGAGCCATACATGAACCCGCGAGTCCGACCAAGTATTTTCTGCCTCCCCAAACAGCAGCCTGGCTGCCCACGAACATCATGAAACCGTCCATGCAAACCAGCGAACTCCTATCTGCCTTGGCCGACGGCCAATTGGGCGGAGAAGACTTTGCGGCCGCGCTCCACGCTTGCGGGCAAGATGACTCGGCCATCACGAGCTGGGACACTTATCACCTGATCGGCGATGCGCTGCGCTCTCCTGCGTCACCTGCCTTGCCTGCGGACATGGCATTTCTTGCGCGCCTGAATCAGCGTCTTGCTGCGGAGCCCTTGGTGGGTACGGGCCTGGGTTCCCGGGGCAAGAGCCCTGAGCCCGTCGCTGGCGTTGTCCATATTCCTATTGTGGATGCGTCCTCGCGCCACGGCGCGGCAGCCAATGACGGCGACTTCCGGTGGAAGCTGGTGGCCGGGTTGGCTTCGCTGGCGGCGGTGTCCGCCATCGCATGGAACGCCGCCGGCTTGCTGGCGCCCGCAGCGGCGCCGCAGCTTGCGCAGGCGCCGGCCTCCCAGCAGGTGGTGGTTGCTTCACCGCAAGGCCCGATGGTGCGTGACGCGCGCCTTGAAGAGTTGCTCGCGGCGCACAAGCAACTGGGCGGTACATCGGCCTTGCAGGAGCCCTCCGGGTTCTTGCGAAATGCTACGTTTGAGACACCGCGCAATGCCGGGCGCTGAACGGCCACAGGGGCGCAGCACGCGTTTCGCCGCATCATGAATTTCAAGCTTTTTCGCCTTCTAGCCCTTGCGGGATGTGCGCTTCCCGCTATGAATTATGTAGCGGCGCAGGCACCTGCACCTGCCGTTGCGGCTACACCGGTGGAGTCCCGGGGCATCAACGACTGGTTGATGCGCATGCACGAGGCCTCCAGGAAGCGTTCGTATATCGGCACCTTTGTGGTTTCGTCGGGTGGCGCCATGTCCAGCGCCAAGATATGGCATGTCTGTGAAGGCGACCAGCAGATGGAGCGCGTTGAAACGCTCACCGGTGCGCCGCGCTCCATCTTCCGCCACAACGACCAGGTCGTCACTTTCATGCCGGATCACAAGGTGGTCCGAAGTGAGAAGCGTGAATCGCTGGGCATGTTTCCCCAATTGCTGCAGTCCACCGACAACCGCATTTCTGATTACTACAAAGTCCGGCAAGAAGGCACCGATCGCGTGGCCGGCGTCGAAGCCGATATCGTGGTGCTGGTCCCCAAGGACCAGATGCGGTTTGGCTATCGCGTCTGGACCGAGCAGAAAAAAGGGCTTGTCGTGAAGCTGCAAACGCTGGATACCGACGGCAAGGTGCTCGAGCAGGCGGCGTTTTCCGAGTTGCAACTCGATGCGCCCGTCAAAATGGACAAGCTCCTCCATATGATGGGCAAGGTGGACGGTTACCGCGTCGAAAAACCTGTCCTGGTAAAGACCACGGCAAGCGCTGAAGGCTGGATGCTGAAGGCTCCGGTGGCCGGGTTCAAACCCATGAGCTGCTACAAACGTCCGGTGGTCGCCGCAAGCCAGGCTGGTCCGGCGGCCGGCGAGGAACCCTTGCAATGGATTTTCTCTGACGGCCTGGCATCGGTGTCCATTTTTGTGGAGCCGTTTGACCGGCAACGCCATGACAAAGAGTCCAGCCTGTCGATGGGAGCTACGCAGACCATTACCCGGCAACTGGATGCGTACTGGGTCACCATCATGGGCGAAGTTCCCATGACGACTTTGAAGCTCTTTGCCAACGGCCTGGAACGCAAGAAATAATACCGACTCGGAGCAGGCTGGCAGCGAAGGGCGGCAGACTTCCTGCCGGACCTGCGCGCGAGACGGGTTGCCCGATGACCACATTTTTATGACGAGGATGATGATGCTTGAATTGAACTGGAAACCGCTGCGCTCCTGCATGACTGCGGGGCTGATCGCCGCTGCCGCCGTCTCCACGCTGGTGCCGGTGGCGCCGGCATGGGCGCAGAGCCGCACCCTGCCGGATTTCACCGACCTGGTCGAGCAGGTTGGCCCGTCGGTGGTCAACATCCGCACGCTGGAGAAAGTCAAGGCATCGGCTTCCGGCAGCGCTGACGAGCAAATGCTGGAATTTTTCCGGCGCTTTGGCATCCCTGTTCCGCCCAACATGCCCCGCGCTCCGCGGCCTGACCGCAGCCCGCAACCTGACGAGGATCAGCCTCGTGGCGTGGGGTCCGGTTTCATCCTGACGGCAGATGGCTTTGTCATGACCAATGCGCATGTGGTCGAAGGCGCAGATGAAGTCATCGTGACCTTGACCGACAAGCGCGAGTTCAAGGCCAAGATCATCGGCGCCGACAAGCGAAGCGATGTGGCCGTCGTCAAAATCGAGGCCACTGGTCTGCCGGCCGTCAAGATCGGCGACATCAATCGCCTGAAGGTGGGCGAATGGGTGATGGCCATTGGTTCGCCCTTCGGGCTTGAAAACACCGTGACGGCGGGCATCGTGAGCGCCAAGCAGCGCGATACCGGCGACTATTTGCCTTTCATCCAGACCGACGTGGCCATCAATCCCGGTAATTCAGGTGGGCCCCTCATCAACATGCGTGGCGAGGTGGTGGGCATCAACAGCCAGATCTACTCGCGCTCCGGCGGGTTCCAGGGCATTTCCTTTTCCATTCCTATCGACGAAGCCGCGCGCGTTTCCGACCAGCTGCGCAGCACCGGCAAAGTGACGCGGGGCCGCATCGGTGTGCAGATCGATCAGGTCACCAAAGAGGTGGCTGAATCCATCGGGCTGGGCAAGGCGCAAGGCGCCTTGGTTAGAGGGGTGGAAAGCGGTGCACCCGCCGAAAAAGCCGGCATAGAAGCGGGTGACATCATCATCAAGTTCGACGGCAAGCCCATCGAGAAGTCCAGCGACCTTCCCCGCATGGTAGGAAACGTGAAGCCCGGCACCAAGGCAGTGGTGACGGTGTTCAGGCGTGGCGCCAGCAAGGACCTGTCGGTCACCATCGGCGAAGTCGAGCCGGAAAAACCGGCCCGCAAGGCCTCCGGCCAGGAACCCAAGCCGCCAGTCGCAGGTCCTGCCCAGGCGATCGGTCTGGTCGTGAGCGAAGTGCCCGATGCGCAAAAGAAAGAGCTCAAGATCAAGGGCGGCGTCAAGGTGGACACGGCTGATGCTGCGGCCGCCCGTGCCGGCTTGAAAGAGGGTGACGTGATTGTCGCAATCGCCAACTCTGAAATCACCAGCGTCAAGGAGTTCGAGGCCGCGCTGGCAAAAATCGACAAATCCAAACCCATCAATGTCCTGTTTCGCCGCGGCGAATGGGCTCAATACGCGTTGATTCGTCCGTCGCGCTGAAGGGAGCGGCCGCTTCCCCATGCTCTCTGCGGGCAGAATGAGCAGCACGCCAAGGCAGCCGTGGGAGGGGCGGCAATCTGCCGCGTCACCTTGAAAGACTCCCGCCATCAAAGCCCCCCATATCCCGCCAGGATTTGGGGGTTTTTGGCAAATTGGGTCTGTTTTTGTATCCGCACAAAAATATATTTTGAGGCGGGAGGTCACTTGATTTGTTAGTGACTACTTACGGTAAGGCGACCCAATAACGGTTTTCGGTAGAATAGAGGCTTGGTGCTGTGTCTTTTGGATATATCGGAAGGCACAAAGTCCCGCTTTCGATCTTATTATTAAGTAATACCCATCGATCCACAGATCACCCACAAGTTGTCCAGAGTCATTCAATATAAAATTGTGAATAAGTTGTGTATAAGTTTCATGTTGCTAGGCTGCAACGACAAAAATATGGCCATTTTGGGACTGTTCGGCTCTGGCTTTTTGCCTACAATGAAGTTCCAACTATCGCAGTTGCCATAGATTGTTGGTTCAGGGCGCGTCGCTACTCGACGCGCCCTTTTTTATGGTCCCTTGCGAATTGAGTCCAATCTCTTCGCAATACTTTCAAGTACTTAGGCGTTCTCGTTGATGAATCACATCAGAAATTTTTCGATCATTGCGCACATTGATCACG
>JAJKJM010000189.1 GCA_021153985.1 Polaromonas sp. | reverse complement strand
GTTGGCGCTTTCGGCGCTGAACTGCGACAAGGCGTAGATGGCCAAACGAATCTGTGACTCGACGAGGCCGCCGAGCTCCATGACGCGCGAAGAGACGCCGTTGAGTTCGCTGTCAAACTGGGTCGAAAGGTGTTTATCAGGCATGTTATTCCCTTGAGGTTATTCGCCGCTGCAACCGAGGTCACAACGCATGAAACGGTCAGTGCCCACCCAGCGGGCGTCGCGGAACCGGCTTTGCCGGGCCGCAAACGCCGTCCCCCTGAGGGGGATTCCGGCTACACGCAGTGAGCCGAGACAGGGGGCAAGTTTGGTCATCCGAAACGGCCCGTGATGTAGTCTTCGGTCTCTTTGCGCTTGGGTTTGAAGAACAGGTCTTCAGTAGCGCCAAACTCAACCAGATCGCCCAGATACATATAAGCCGTGTAGTCGCTGCAACGCGCAGCCTGCTGCATGTTGTGCGTCACGATGACCACGGTGTATTCGTTCTTCAGCTCGGCGATCAGTTCTTCCACCTTGGCGGTAGAAATCGGATCCAGCGCCGAGCAAGGTTCGTCCAGCAGCAGGACTTCCGGCTTGATCGCAATGCCGCGCGCGATGCACAGGCGTTGTTGCTGGCCGCCCGAGAGGCTGGAGCCGCTCTGGTTCAGTTTGTCCTTGACTTCCGTCCAAAGTGCGGCCTTGCGCAAGGCCCACTCCACGCGCTCGTCCATGTCCGAAGCGTTGAGGCTTTCGAACAGCTTCACGCCGAAAGCGATGTTGTCGTAGATCGACATCGGAAAGGGCGTCGGCTTCTGGAACACCATGCCGACTTTGGAGCGGATCAGCGCCACGTCTTTCTTGGACGTCAGCAGGTTTTCGCCGTCGAACATGATCTCGCCCTCGGCGCGCTGCTCGGGGTAAAGCTCATACATGCGGTTGAAAATGCGCAGCAGCGTTGACTTGCCGCAGCCCGATGGGCCGATGAAGGCGGTGACCTTCTTCTCCGGAATTTCCAGGTTGATGCCCTTGAGGGCGTGGAACTTGCCGTAGTAAAAGTCGAGGTTCTTGACCGAAATTTTCGATTGCTCGCGTGGTGCAGTAAGAGTATCCATCAGTGACCTTGTTGTGTTGCGTGGCTAGAGGCTGAAATTGGTAGTGTCGGCCGGTCAGTGAACACCGCAGGACCGGCTTTGCCGGACTGCTGGTGTTGCCCCCTTGAGGGGGGAGGCGACTACACGAAGTGAGTTCGCAACAGGGGTGTTCATAATTTTGCTCGCGTCAATACGCGGGCCAGGATGTTCAGGCCAAGCACGGCCATCGTGATCAGGAAGACGCCCGCCCATGCCAGCTGCTGCCAGTTCTCGTAAGGGCTCAGCGCAAACTTGAAGATCGTCACGGGCAAGCTGGCCATAGGCTGGCTCAAGTCAGACGTCCAGAACTGGTTGTTCAGGGCGGTGAACAGCAGCGGCGCCGTTTCACCGGCGATCCGTGCGACCGCCAGCAGGATGCCGGTGGTCACGCCGGCCCGCGCAGCGCGCAGCGTGATGCTGGTGATGACTTTCCATTTCGGCGCGCCCAATGCGTAAGCTGCTTCACGCAGGCCCGGCGGAACCAGTTGCAGCATGTTTTCGGTGGTACGGATCACCACCGGAATCACGATCAGCGCCAGCGCCAGAACGCCTGCCCAGCCAGAGTAAGACTTGAACTGCGACACCACGACGGTGTAGACAAACAGGCCGATCACGATGGACGGTGCGGACAGCAAAATGTCATTGACGAAGCGTGTCACCGAGGCCAGCATGCCCTTGGTGTTGTACTCCGCCAGGTAGATGCCGGCCATGACGCCGATGGGCGTGCCCACAAACGTGGCTAGCAGCACCATCAAAAACGAACCATAAATAGCGTTGGCAATGCCGCCCGCCTCATTGGGCGCCGGTGTCATCTGGGTCAGCGTAGCCATCGAGAGGCCACCCACGCCGAGGCGAATGGTTTCCCAGAGAATCCATGCCAGCCAGAACAGGCCGAAAGACATGGCCGCCAGGGACAGCACCAGGGCGATCCCGTTGACCCGCTTGCGCCGGGCGAACTTGGCCAGGCGTGCGTCGTGTGCCGCGGTACTCATGTTTTCACCCCTTCACTCTTTCGCAGTTGGGCCAGCAACAGCTTGGACAGCGACAGCACGACAAACGTGATGAAGAACAGCACCAGGCCCAGGTAGATCAGCGCTGCCTGGTGCAGGCCTTCGCCGGCTTCAGCAAACTCGTTGGCCAGTGCCGACGTGATGCTGTTGGCGGCCTGAAAGAGGCTGAGCGAATCGAGCTGGTTGAAATTGCCGATGACAAAGGTGACCGCCATGGTTTCGCCCAGCGCGCGGCCCAGGCCCAGCATGATGCCGCCCACCACACCGGCCTTGGTGTAAGGCAGCACGACTTTGGAGACGACTTCCCAGGTGGTGGAGCCCAGCCCATAGGCCGACTCCTTGAGCAGCACTGGCGTCACCTCAAACACGTCCCGCATCACCGAAGCGATAAAGGGGATGATCATGATGGCCAGGATGATGCCGGCCGAAAGAATACCGATACCGACGGGCGGGCCTGACACCAGGGCGCCGAGGTAAGGCACACCGGTCAACAGGCTTTGCAGCGGCTGCTGCACGTAGGTTGCCAGGATGGGCCCGAACACCAGCAGGCCCCACATGCCGTAGACGATGGACGGCACGGCGGCGAGCAGCTCAATGGCTGTGCCCAGCGGCCTTTTCAGCCATGCGGGCGACAGTTCGGTCAGAAACAGCGCAATGCCGAAACTGACCGGCACCGCGATCAGCAACGCGATCAACGACGTGGCGATGGTGCCGTAAATCATGACCAGGCCGCCGTATTCGCCTTTGACGGGGTCCCAGACGCTGCTGGCCAGAAAGCCCAGGCCGTATTTGCTGATGGCGGGCCAGGCCCCTATCACCAGCGAAACAAGAATGCCGGCCAGCAAGGCCAGCGTCAGCCAGGCCGCGCCCTGCGCAGCCCAGCCAAAAAGCTGGTCCGCCAGGGGGCTTCTGCGCACGGCATTGCCAGGGGGAGGATTTGTCATATCGCGTCCGGTCGCTTTTGCCGGGTGGTCAAAAGCGGCCCGGCTTGCCGGAAGTGTAGAGGACACGTGAGAAACCCCTATGGTGTGTAACGACTGCGGAAAATCAGCTTGTGGCGCTTGCCTGGCTTACTTGTAGGCAACCGTTTTGCCCGACGCGTCCTTGATGTCGCCCCAGGCTTTTTCGATGATGGTCTTCACAGCGGCAGGCATGGGCACATAGTCCAGGTCGTCGGCGGTTTTGTCGCCGTTTTTGTAAGCCCACTCAAAGAACTTGAGCGAAGCGGCGGCCTGGGCTGGCTTGTCCTGGACTTTTTGCATCAGGATGAAAGTAGCACCGGTGATGGGCCACGAATCCTTGCCTGGCTGCTCGGTCAGTATCTGGTAGAAGCTCTTGGACCAGTCAGCACCTGCGGCTGCGGCCTTGAAGGCGCCGTCTTCAGGCGACACGAAGTTGCCGGCAGCGTTCTTCAGCTGGGCAAACGTCATCTTGTTTTGCTTGACGTAGGCGTACTCCACGTAGCCGATCGAGTTGGGCAGACGGCCGACGAATGCCGCCACGCCTTCATTGCCCTTGCCGCCTGCGCCCACGGGCCAGTTCACTGCGGTGCCCTCGCCCACTTTGGACTTCCACTCGGCATTCACTTTGCTCAGGTAGTTGGTGAAGATGAAGCTGGTGCCGGAACCGTCAGCGCGGCGGACCGGCGCAATGGCGGCGTCAGGCAGTGCCAGCGTGGGGTTCAGGGCCTTGATGGCCGGGTCGGTCCACTTGGTGATTTTGCCCAGGTAGATGTCGCCCAGAACCTGGCCACTCAGCTTGAGCTGGCCGGGGGTGATGCCCTTGATGTTGACCACGGGAATCACGCCGCCGATCACGGTGGGGAACTGCATCAGGCCTTTCTTGGCCAGTTCGTCGTCCTTCAGCGGGGCGTCAGACGCGCCGAAATCGACCGTTTTGGCTTCAATCTGACGCAGACCGGCGCCGGAGCCGACCGACTGGTAGTTGATCTTGACGCTGGTCGCCTTGTTGTAATCAGCGGCCCACTTGGAATACAGGGGAGCCGGGAAGCTGGCGCCGGCGCCGGTCACGTCCTGGGCTGCGGCCAGGGTTGCAAAGGAAGCAAGGGCAACGCCCACTACGGTCGTCAGGGAAGCTTTAAAACTCACATTCATCAGAACACCTCTTGGGTTGGGTAAATAGGGTTAAGTGGAATAGCCGGAATGAGCGGTATTGAACGGGGAAAAAGACGGATAAACAGCAGCAATGCCGTGACTGTAGAAATCTTGTGTGACAAGGCTGTGACAACTATGACAGTCGCCCGCGGGGTCATTTCTGCCGATTTCTCCTCTGAAGCGTCACAAAACCTTCAAATTACCGTCACGAATCTGTCATCCGCTTCTCCTACCCTTGGCCTCGTCTTCATCAGGATTAATCAGGAGAACTTCCCATGTCCACCCCCCGCTTTCTGGTCCTTGCCGCCGCTGTTGCCGCCCTCGCCGGCTGCGCCACCTCATCCACCCCCGTGTCCGTGACCGACACCATTGCCGGCCAATCCCAGCTGAGCACGCTCAATGGCCTCGTCACCAAAGCCGGCCTGGGCGACACGCTCAAGTCGGGCGGCCCTTACACCGTGTTCGCCCCCACCAACGAGGCTTTTGCCAAAGTGCCCGCCAAAACCATGGACGCGCTGGCCCATGACCCCGCCAAACTCAAGGCAGTTCTGGCTTACCACGTGGTTCCCGGCAAGGTGATGGCTGCCGACGTCAAGAACGGCAACGCCAAAACCGTCAACGGCGCCAATGTGGCCCTCTCCAAGGCCGGTGAATTCGTCACCGTTGAGGACGCCATGGTCCAGACTGCCGACATTTCTGCCACCAACGGCGTTGTGCACATCGTGGACGCCGTCCTGATTCCGCCCGCCAAGTAAACCCGCCGGGACATCAACGGGTCAAGCCGCAGGGTTTGACCCGTTTTTCATTGGATTTATAGCGTTTTCGTGCTCTAGCCCAGGTACTGCCTGAACAAGCAGCTCCTGTTTTTATAGCAAACACACCGAGGCGGCATCGTCCGCACCAGGGAGCCTTCATGCCATTTCAAACGCCTGCCTTGAGCCGCCGCCGGCTGCTGCAACGCGCCAGCCTGATCACGGCAGCCGCCGCGGCCGCACGCCCCGCCTGGGCACAGCCCGGCAAAGGCGCCTCGTCCAAAAGCATCGTGGTGGCGCAGCCGGTCGATTTCTCCCAGGCACAGCAAGACGTGTCCAAGGACTTCCTGATCGGTTCACGCGCCGCCTGGCAGGACATCAACCTGCGCGGCGGCGTTCGCGGCCGGCAAGTCCAGCATCTGGCGCTGGAGACGGACGGTACCCCCGCCAGCCTGCGCGCGGCCCTGGATTCGGTCAAAGACAACGCCTCCTGCGTGGTTCTTTCGGGCAGCGTCGGCGACCAGGTTGCCAGCCAGATCGTGGCGCTTTCTGTGCAGGGCGGGCTGAACATCCCCCACGCCGCGCCGTGGCTGCAGAATTCCAGCCTCGACATCGGCGATAAAACCTTCCCCATCTTTGCCGCCCGGCAAGAGCAGATCGCCTACGCCCTGAAAAGCCTCACCGCCATGGGCCTGAAAGAGCTGGGCGCGATTTACGCCACCGCGCAGGACTACACCGCCTATCACACAGACGTCGAACGCATTGCAGCGGGCATGCAGCTCAAGCTGCAGCCCTTCAAGGCGGCGGGCGACTTGCGCGCACTGGGCCAGAAGCTCACCCCCAAGACCCCTGCCGTGCTGCTGTTTGTGGGCGGCACGCCGGAGCTGGCCGAGTTCACGCAGGGCATGGAAAAGCAGGCCCGCCAGCGCTACATCGTGGCCCTGGCCGACGTCAACCTGCAGACCATGCTGCAAATGGGCGCCGCACGCAACACGCCGGTGATTGCCACGCAGCCCGTGCCGCTGGTCAACGCCGCATTGCCGGTGGTTCGCAGTTACCGCGAAACACTCGCCCGCCTCTTTGACGAGCCGCCCACGCCACTGAGCCTGGCCGGATTCATCGCCGCACGCTACACCTATGAAGTGCTGAACGACGTGGAAGGCAGCCTGAACCGCTCAAGCGTTTTAAGCGCCTTTCAGCGCCGCACCAGCCTGAACGTCGGCGGGTTCGCCGTCAGCTTCGACCCCCAGCGCCGCAGCAGCACCTACGTCACGCAAAGCATGATGACGGTCGACGGCCGGCTCATTGGGTAAAAACGAGTAATGCTGATGCGAGTCCCGCGTGAACACTATGCCGCGCCCTTAGAACCTGTTTACGATTTATTGGGGGCCGCGTTGGGGTGTAATCGGGATGAGTTGGTGACCCAGTGCCCTCCGCATGGGCTCATGCCCATGCAAGAGACTGGGGCGCCAAATCGCCCGACCGCCCGGCCGGCCGGCTGGGCGTCGTGCAGCTGCCCCAACGGGGATGCAAACGCGACCGCGTTTGCGTCACCCCAACCCGGAGGGCAGGAGCCTTTTCGGGCGGTCTGCGGCGTTGCGGCGCTAGCCAATAGCGGGCTATTGGCGGCGCACCGCGCCTTGCATCCCATCCCGAAAAGATTCCTGCGCGGCCCCCAATAAATCGTAAATAGGTTCTTAAACTCAGGCATGCAAAATGGAACGCTCCTCGCCGCTGTAGACCTCGGGTCCAACAGCTTTCGCCTCGAAATTGGCCGCTTTGACCACGGCCGTATACACCGCACCGAATACCTGAAGGAAACCGTCCGCCAGGGCAACGGGCTTGACGCAGACCGCAACCTGACGCCGGAAGCCATGCAGCGCGGCTGGGACTGCCTGGCGCGCTTCGGCGAGCGCCTGGCCGGCTTCAAGAAATACCAGGTCCGCGCCGTCGCCACCCAAACCCTGCGCGAGGCACGCAACCGCGACGAATTTCTGGCACGCGCCCACAAGATCCTCGGTTTTCCGATTGACGTCATCCCGGGCCGTGAAGAAGCCCGCCTCATCTACCAGGGCGTAGCCCACTTGCTGCCGCAGTCCGATGAACGCCGCCTGGTGGTGGACATCGGCGGGCGCTCCACCGAGATGATCCTCGGCAAAGGGTTGGACGCTCGCACCATGGAGTCCTACCGCGTCGGCAGCGTCGCGTGGTCGATGAAGTATTTCCCGGATGGCCAGTTCACCGCCCGCGCCTTCCAGACAGCCGAGGTGGCCGCCAAAGCGGTGCTCGACGAAGCGGTCAATGCTTACCGCGCCGATGCATGGGACACCGCCTATGGCTCCTCCGGCACGATTGGCGCCGTCAGCGATGTGCTGACCGCATCAGGCTGGCCTGCGGGCCTGGTCACGCGCGAAGGCCTGGACTGGCTGCTGGACCGCCTCCTCAAGGCACAAAGCGCCGACCGCATCAAGCTCGACGGCATGAAAGACGACCGCCGAGCCGTCATCGGCGGCGGGGTCAGCGTTCTGCGCGCCGTGTTCGAACTGCTTGGCATCACGCAGATGGAAGCCGCGCAAGGTGCCTTGCGCCATGGCGTGCTCTATGACCTCGTCGACCGGGAGCAGGACTTGACCGACTTGCGTTCCACCACCGTGCAGCGCCTGGCCGGCAAATTCAACGCCGACAGCGCCCAGGCCCAGCGCGTCAGCAAAGTCGCCAGGCAGTTGTTCGTTATGGCCGCCAAGGGCATGCCTGCGGCGGAATCTGACCGCTTTCAGCGCAAGCTCGAATGGGCGGCACAGCTGCATGAAATCGGCAGCCAGATCTCGCACAGCGACTATCACAAGCACGGCGCCTACATCCTGGACAACGCCGACGCGCCCGGCTTTGCGCTGCCCGAGCTGCACCGCCTGAGCCTGCTGGTGCTGGGCCACCGCGGCAAGCTGCGCAAGCTTGAAGTCAATTTCGAAGACCGGGTGTTCATCCAGCAGCTGTTGTGCCTGCGCCTGGCTGTCATCCTCTGCCACGCCCGGCGCGACCCCGACCTCAAAGGCCTTCAGCTTGAAAGCGCCGCCGAGCCCGGAAGAATCTTTGTGCTGAACTGCCGCGCCGGCTGGGCACAGGCCTTTCCGCAATCGGCTCACCTGCTGCAGGAAGAAGTTCTGGCGTGGCAAAAAACGCCGTGGACGCTGGTCGTTCCCGGCCCCTGAGCAGCGTCCTTCTGCCTCGCTGGGCAGGGCTTGACCGTGTCGGGAAAAACCATATAAACTGTATATACGGTTTATTTGGCCGCTCACCTAAAAGGATCAATCCATGGCAACCAGCAAAAAAGCAACTGCAAAGACCATCCCAAAGGCCGCCGCAACGGCACCTTCGGCACCCAAAGCACCTGTGAAGACCGCCGCCAAGCCGGCCCCGAAAAAGGCGGCTCCCGCCAAAGCCCCAGCCGGCAAAGGCACGGTCAAGAAACCCATCGTGAAAAAAGCCGGCATTAAAAAACCCGCAGCCAAACCCCAGGCAAACGCCAAGCAGGCCAAGCCAGCCAAGCCGGAAAAAATCAAAAAGCCCAAGCTGGTCCGCGACAGCTTCACCATTCCCAAGGGCGAATATGTGGTGCTCGACGACCTCAAGCAACGCGCCACCAGGCTGACCCGCCCCGCCAAGAAAAGCGAACTGCTGCGCGCCGGCATCAAGCTGCTGGCCAGCATCTCCGATGCAGCCTTCCTGACGGCGCTGGAACAGGTTCCCGCCATCAAGACCGGCCGGCCTACGCTGGGCAGCTAAGCCGCCTGGAAGCAACTTCCAGCACCACAAGCGTGCTGGGTTGCTCATGAGGTGATCGTGCCGTATGCCGCCTAGTCTTCCCAATGGAATAGCGCATCGAACTCCACATAGGGCGGATCGCCGAGGATGGTCGGAACTTGTATGCCAGGGGGCAGAAGGCTGGACAGTTCTCCCTTGCCCAACCGCCGCAAGCCACGGCCCTCCAGGATTTTCTGAACCGGCGCCACCAGGTCAAGCACCCCTGAAGAGAAAAACGAATCGACGCCCTCGAAGGCGGGCAGATAGCTGCTGCCTCCTTTGGGGTGCCAGCGCTTCTCCCCTTCCATGAAAACGAAATAGGGCGAGAGGCGTGAGAGCAGGACCACCAGGCCGACATGCTCTTCACCGTGGCGCACCGGAGATGGCACGTCGAACGCTGGAGTCGGCCTGTAGAACCACGCGTCGACGAACGATGCATAGCCTGAACCATAGTGCCCCCACTCGATACGCGACAAGGTATTCGCTGCGAGAGATATCTCTTTGCAGACTGTCTTGAGGTAGCTATCGATCTGCGACTCGTCGCGGGTGCTCCAGGGATGCTCGGACGAAATACATTCTTGCGCCAGCAGCAGATCAAGTTCTTTAGCCGAGAACAGCATGGCATTCAAAGCTTGGGATCCGGAAATGGCAGCTGATCCTGCGAGGTGGTCGGCTGAGCTACCCATTTGCCGCTACGGCGGTAGAAATCGGCCTGGGTTTCAGATGACCCCGCACCTATCTTCAATGCCACCGTACAAGCGACCTGCCCCGGGTACCTGGCCTGAACAGCCGGGATGCAGGTGCCGAGCTTGACTTCGGCGTTTTTGTACTCCTTCATCTCCAGCATCTCAAGCAGTGCTTGCGTCGCCTCCTGTGTGTTGGGCAATGCGGGTGTGCCGGCTTGCGCGGCGGGCAGGACGGCGACTGAGGATTGCGGCGATGTTTCGGTACAGGCGGAACAAAGAAACACTGTCCAGAGCGCGAGTGTTAAATAACCAGTCAAGCCGCACTCCTGACCAAGCCAAGACTGCGCAGGTTTTCCTGCAGTTCAGCAACGGTGCTCCAGGGCAGGATCGGGGAGTTTTCGCGCTCGTCGGGAGGGTTGGACGGCAGTTCATCAGACCACCCGCCGCAGCCCACTAAAGGAAGCAGCGGCCGCTTGTGCAGCCAGGCCAGGTGAACCTCGGATTTGGTCCCGGCGCGGCCACCGATGACGATGCAGGCATCGCCGGCAAGGGCCATCAACAAATTGCGCGCGTCCCCCATGCCACAAGGCAGCACCACCGTGGCGGGCCAGTCCGGCGCGGGCATCTCGTCTGGAGGCACGATGCTGAGCACCAGGCCGTTTGCCTGAATCGCACGTTCGGCGGCAATCCGGGTTGCGGGGCTGCCGCAGCCACTCACAACGGTAATGGCCAGTTTGGCCAGCGCCTCGCCGACCTCGCCGGCGAGTTCGTAGGCGCGGGAGCCTGGCTCGGCGCTGCCGAGTATGCAAACCTGGGGTTTTCGGTGGGAAGTGATCATGGTGAAGAATGAGGGAGTTGTGTGCGAGCCTGTGACTTGCCAGACCGCAGCATCATGACAGATCGAGAGCGCTCGAAGGCGACTTACCGCCTGGCCTCGCCTTGATCAGGAGCGTTCACCGAGAGCCGCTTTACGGCCACGGGGCCGCCAGCACGGTGGCAGTCAGCAACGCTGAGCCATGGCCCTGGCGCCGACTCCGCTTCTCAGAGCACCTCAGGCGACTGCACAGTCACCACCACCGTCTGGCTTTCGCCATCACGGTCGCGATTGCGGAGCCACCAGAGCGCGCCTTTCTTGACAGGGCAATCGCTTTCCTGCAGACCCAGCAAATGCGCAATGGTTTCGCCCAGCATGGGCTGATGGCCCACCACCAGGATCGGTGACTTGGCCGTCGGCCATTGCACCAGTTCCAGCAGTTGCTCTACCGTGGCGTCCGGCGCCAGTTCTTTGCGGATTTTGTACTTGCGCCCCAGTGCCAGCGCGGTTTGCTCGCAGCGCCGTGCCGGGCTCACGAAGATGCGCGCGCCTTCGGGCAGCTGGCGGTCCAGCCAGTTGGCCATGCGGGCGGCCTGCTTTTCGCCTCTTGAGGTCAGCGAGCGTTCAAGGTCGCTGCCGCCCTGCGGGTCACCTTCGGGCCAGTCTTCTGCCTCTGCGTGACGCCACAGGATGAGGTCCATGTCATTTGTCCTGGTGTTGGGGGGCCGTGTAGCGGGCCATCAAGGCGGCTTGCGCCCCGTGGTGCGGCTGGTCGCCCGGCGGATTGACGCGCAGGTAGCTGCCGTCGGGCTGCAGATCCCAGGCGTCGCGTCCATCGTGCAAGTAGGCCACCAGGCATTCGTCGATGATGCGCTGGCGGATTACCGGGTCGGTCACCGGCCAGGCCAGCTCGACCCGGCGCAGCATGTTGCGGTTCATCCAGTCGGCGCTGGAGAGCAACAAGGTCTCGTCTTCCGCGCAGCGGAAATAAAACACCCGTGAGTGCTCCAGGAAGCGGCCGATGATGGAGCGCACCCGGATGTTGTCTGTCACACCCGGCACCTGGGCCGGCAGCATGCATGCGCCGCGCACGATCAGGTCGATCTTCACGCCACGCTGTCCGGCTTTTACCAGCGCCAGCATCAGGTCTTCGTCGGTCAGCGCGTTCATCTTGGCCACAAGGCGTGTGTCTTTGCCTTGCAAGGCGGCCTCGCCGAGTGCGTCGATTTTCGCGATCAGTTTGTGGTGCAGCTGAAACGGCGCCAGCAGCAGATGGTGCAGCTTGGGCAGGCGGCTCTGGCTGGCCAGGTGCACAAACACATTGTCGATGTCGGCGGTCATCAAGGGGTCGGCCGTCAGGTAGCTAATGTCGGTATAGAGGCGCGCGGTGCGCGGGTTGTAGTTACCGGTGGAAAGATGGGCATAGCGCACCAGGTGCTTGCCTTCGCGGCGCGTCACCAGCAGCATCTTGGCGTGGGTTTTCAGGCCCACCACGCCGTACACCACCTGCGCGCCTATCGACTCGAGCATTTCCGCCCAGTTGATGTTGGCTTCTTCGTCAAAGCGCGCCTTGAGTTCCACCACCACGGTGACTTCCTTGCCGCGCCGCACGGCTTCGCGCAGCAGCACCATCAGCTCTGAATCGGCGCCGGTGCGGTAAATGGTTTGCTTGATCGCCAGCACTTGCGGGTCATTGACGGCCTCACGCAGAAAGGCCAGCACACCGTCGAAGCTCTCGAAAGGCTGGTGAATGGACACATCGCCTTCCTTGAGCCGATCAAAGAATGACTCCCCGGGCTGAAGCTGCGTGGGATAGCAAGCGCTGTAGCCGGGAAAAAACAGCTTGGGGTCGTTGACCAGATCGACGAGTTGCGTCAGGCGCACGAGGTTCACCGGACCGTGCACGCGGTACAGCGCCGGCGACGGCAGGTTGAACTGTTTGAGCAGGAAGCTGGCCAGGTGCTCGGAGCATCCTGCTGAAACCTCCAGGCGCACGGCTTGCCCGTAGTGGCGCTGCTCCAGGCCCTGGCGCAAGGCAGTGCGCAGGTTTTTCACGTCGTCTTCATCGACGGCCAGATCGGAATGGCGGGTGACACGGAATTGCGAAAACTGGCCTACGTCACGGCCGGGGAAAAGCTCCGTGAGATGCGCCCGGATCACGCTGGAAAGCGAAACAAAGAGCCGGCTTTTATCCTTGCCATGGGCCGGCATGTGAATGAACCGCGGCAACACACGGGGCACTTTGACAATGGCAATATCGTTCTCGCGCCCGAAGGCGTCACGCCCGCTCAGCCGCACGATGAAATTGAGCGACTTGTTGGCCACTTGCGGGAAAGGGTGCGAAGGGTCCAGCCCCACGGGAATCAGCAATGGCCGCACTTCCCTTTCAAAATACTCTTTAACCCAGCGGCGCTGGGCGGGGTTGCGCTCGCCATGCGAGACGATGCGTATGCCCTCCCGCTCGAAAGCCGGCAGCAGATCGTCGTTGTAGAGCGAATACTGGCGCGCCACCATGTCATGTGCGGCGGCTGACAAGGCTTTGAACGACTCAACCGAATAAAGGCCTTTGGAATCATTGGCCTGGAAGGCGGTGAGGTGCGGCGCGGTGCGGACCTCAAAGAACTCATCCAGGTTGGACGAAACAATGCACAAAAACCTCAACCGTTCCAGCAGCGGCACGTCCGGGCGCTTGGCCCAGTCCAGCACCCGCTCATTGAAGGCAAGAATGCTGTGGTCGCGGTCCAAAAACTGGACGGGTAGCGCGGCGGCGGCCACCGAGGCGGGTGAAGTGGGCATCAACAAGGCAGTTATCTGTCAGTAAAAGTAAGTCACAGTGTTGACGGCTTTCATGACAGTAGCGTGACAGTACTTTTGACTGATGTTGCACCTACCTGAGGGGACTGACAAGTGTTGCCCTTGGGCTTACCGGGGTTGCTTTGACATTGCCCGGCGCTGCCGTCACGAGGTAAGACTCGAACAATTGCGCGGCATGGCCCCAACTGAAGTCCAGTGCGCGCGCGCGAGCTTCATGGCGCGGCACAGCCAGCGCGCTGTAACAAGCCTGTTGCAAATCTTCGTTCATGACACCGCCGTGACAGCTTCCGTCGGGCTTGCCGAGCACTTCAAGCGGGCCATCGACCGGGTAAGCCGCCACCGGCGTGCCAGCGGCCATGGATTCCAGCATCACCAGGCCAAAGGTTTCCGACCGGCTGGGAAAGACGAAGACATCCGCAGCCGCATAGACCTTGGCGAGTTCGTCGCGCGCCAGTACGCCCATCCAGCGAACCTGCGGATAGCGTTCTTTTAGCGATGCCTCCAGCGGGCCGACACCACAGACCACTTTGGTACCGGGAATGTCCAGCTTCAAAAAGGCATCGATGTTTTTTTCATACGACACCCGGCCCACAAACAGGGAGACCGGGCGCACCAGCGTACCCATTGGCGGATACAGGCACGGCTGGGACTCAAAGCTGAAGAGTCCGGTGTCCACGCCATGCGTCCAGCTGCGCAGGTTGCGAAAACCCCGCTGCTCCAGCATGCGCAACACGCCGTGGGTAGGCACCATCACGCCCGACGAATGCTTGTGGAAATGGCGGAACAGCGCATAACCCCAGGACAGCGGAACCTTCAGCGCCGCATGAAGGATTTCCGGGAATTTGGTATGAAACGCCGTCGTAAAACGCAGGCCGCGCTTGACGCAATAGCCGCGCGCCGCCCAGCCCAGCGGGCCTTCGGTTGCCACGTGAATGGCTTCAGGCCCGAAAGCGTCGAGCTTTTCCGTCAAGCGCCGTTTGGGGCTGACTGCCAGGTCAATGCCCGCATAGCCGGGGCATGGCCGGGTCTTGAACAGGCCCGGGTGAATCACTTCAACCTGATGGCCCAGCGCTTCAAGCTCGCGCACCAGCTCCACCAGAGTGGTAACAACGCCGTTGACTTGCGGCTGCCAGGCGTCAGTGACCAGCGCGACCTTCATGCGGTCACCGTGGACGCTGCATGGCCGCGGCCCTGCGTTTCGTGCGCGGGCGCCCAGTGCACCAGCTCCAGCGTGCCGTCGAAGTTTTCGACCAATGCGGTGCGGCTTTCCACCCAGTCGCCGTCGTTGCAGTACAGCACGCCGTTGATGGTGCGCATTTCAGCGCGGTGGATGTGGCCGCAGACCACGCCCTGGTGGCCGCGCCGGCGCGCTTCGTTGGCAACGGCCTCTTCAAAGTCAGTCACGTAATTGAGCGCGCTCTTGACCTTTTGCTTCAGGTAGGCCGACAGCGACCAGTAAGGCAAGCCCATGCGGGCGCGCAGGCTGTTGAGATGCCGGTTGAGTTTGAGCGTGAATTCATAGAGGTTGTCGCCCACATAGGCGAGCCATTTGGCGCACTGCACCACCGCATCAAAGTAGTCGCCGTGGATGATCCACAACTGGCGGCCGTCGGCAGTGGTGTGCACAGCTTCGTCGATCACTTCGATGCCGCCGAACTGGTTGCCGATAAATTCACGCGCAAACTCATCGTGGTTGCCGGGCACGTAGATGATGCGGCAGCCTTTGCGGGCGCGGCGCAGCAGCTTTTGCACCACGTCGTTGTGCGACTGCGGCCAGTACCAGCGGCGGCGCAGCTGCCAGCCGTCCACGATGTCGCCCACCAGGTAGAGGTTGTCGCTGGGGTGGGCTTTCAAGAAGTCCAGCAGCGCGGCCGCCTGGCAGCCGGGTGTGCCCAGGTGGATGTCAGAGATAAAGATGGTGCGGTAGCGTTTGCGCAGCGAATCGTCGTCATCATGGTCATCGCCGCTGCCGCCGAAGCTGTTGCCCAGCGCACCCATCGCGTCAAACATGCTTCGCATCAGGCCTCCGACGAGTTGCCCGGCACCGGTTTGCCGGAGAAATGTTTCAGGTAGCGCGGCGGCAGGTCGGCGATGCGCATCATCATCGGCAGGTCGGCCGAGTTGAAATCAGGGTCCCAGGCCGGCGCACCCAGCACCTTGGCGCCCAGGCGCAAATAGCCTTTGATCAGCGCGGGGGGCTCTACGTCCAGCGTGTCGGCTAGCTTCTCCACCGGCAGCGCCAGGCGCGGTGTGACGCTGTATTCGATGGCGGCGAGGTGCGTTTCGCGTACTTGACGCCAGATGCTCGCGGCCGCATGCCCGCTCGAGACACCGTTGTGCTGCATCGGAATGCTGGCGCAACCGATCATGGTGTCGAGCTGGTTGCGCGACATGAATTCAGCCAGCGCCCCCCACAGCGCCAGGATGACGCCGCCGTGGCGGTGGTCGGCATGCACGCAGCTGCGGCCCAGCTCGACCATGCGCTCGCGCAATGAGCGCAGGCGGGTCAGGTCGAACTCGGTGTCGCTATAGGTGCTGCCCACACGTTTGGCCTGGGTCGGTGTGAGCACGCGGTAGGTGCCGATGACCTCCTGGCTGTCGGCATCGCGCACCAGCAGGTGTTCGCAGTAGTCGTCAAACAGGTCAACGTCGTGGCCGGGCAAAGTCTTGGCCAGGTTCGCGCCCATTTCCAGCGCGAAGACCTGGTACCTCAGGCGCTGCGCCTGCCGGACCTCGTCCTGGTGCCGGGCCCAGCTGACCGAGATTTTCCCCACTGGAGCCCTTTGAACAGGGGCTGGACTGACAGCATGACCGCTTTGATGAAGTGACCCCCGTGGCATTGCGACTGGCGACAATGCAAAGGTGGGATTGGGCAGTTCTTTCATGGCTAACTCCTTGTT
>JAJKJM010000188.1 GCA_021153985.1 Polaromonas sp. | reverse complement strand
TGACGCTGCAGCAGGCGCAAACTGAGTTGCAGACGATTGCCCAGCGAGTTCAGCCGGCTGCGCGCGGCGAGGGCGGTGGGGAAGGCGGCGGCGAGGGTGGCGGAGGGGGAGAAGGTGGTGGAGGAGAAGGTGGCGCCCCGGTCGTGCTGGACCTCAACGGCAACGGCTTTCACTTCATTTCGTCGCGGGATTCTCAAGCTTTCTACGATTTCACCGGTGACGGCATCCGGGAACGCACGGGCTGGACGTCCGGTCTGGATGGCTTGCTTGCCTATGACGCGAACAACGACGGCGCGATCACCTCGCGTGACGAGATACGGTTCAAAGGTTACAAAGCGGGAGCCCGCACCGATTTGGAAGGGCTGACCGCATTCGATACCAACAACGACGGAAAACTCTCCGCTGCCGATGCGCAATGGGACAAGTTCTATGTATGGCAGGACATCAATGAAGACGGCGTACAGACCACCGGTGAGTTGACCACGCTCTCCCAGCGAGGGATTTCATCGATCAACCTGACCAGCGACAACGTGTTGCGGACCATTGAGGGCAACACCGTCTACGGCGTAGGCAGCTATACGCGGGTTGACGGCAGCACGGCCAAACTTGCCGACGTGAAGTTCAACGTCAGCAGCGAGCAGCAGGAAGTCAATCCTGCGGACGATATCACCATAGGCGGCTTTATCAACACCGGCGCGGGAGACGACAAGGTGCGGGGTGGGGACGGCATAGACAATATCTACGCGGGATCAGGAGATGACCGTGTTGCTGCCGGTGCGGGCGACGACGTCGTCCATGGCGATGCCGGCAATGACATCGTGGACGGCGGTACGGGCGACGACAAGCTTTATGGCGGAAAAGGCGACGATGCGCTCGGCGGTGGCGACGGGGCTGACCTGTTGCACGGCAATGACGGAAATGACCGCCTGGAAGGTGATGCCGGCGCGGATTGGCTCTATGGCGATGATGGCAACGATGTGCTTAACGGTGGGGATGGCAATGATGTGTTGTCCGGCGGCGATGGCGTCGACATTCTTTATGGCGGCGCTGGAGACGATTGGCTTTACGGCGGAAGCGGCGCGGACCGCATGCAAGGCGATGCTGGCAATGATATTTATGTCGTCGGCAATGATCAGGACGAGGTTATAGAGACTATTGGCGGCGGCCTCGACACAGTCATCACTTATGTAGATGCGAGAGATCTGCACAACATTGAGAGTGTCATTCTGGGCGGCAAGGAAGACCTGGAGGCTCTGGGCGGTAATGCGGCCGAATCGTTCTACGGTAATCAGGGCGACAACTATATTGATGGCGGCGCTGGGGCAGATTTGATGTCCGGCGGTGCGGGCGACGATGTGTACATCGTGGACAACGCTGGCGACCAGGTGATTGAACTCGCAAACGGCCTGACGGCGAGCCAGGCCGCCCTGGCGGGGGGCGTGATTTCCAGCGAAAACCTCCTTGGTAGTAATTACTTCAACACCTACGGCCATGAGGGATTTACCGCAAACCAGTGGGGCAATGATGTCGTCAAGGCCAGCGTGAGCTACACCCTGGCTGACAACGTTGAGCAGCTCATCCTCACTGGCGGCGCGGCGATCAACGCAACGGGTAATGCATCGGCCAACGTCTTGACGGGCAACACGGCCAACAACCGCCTGGACGGCGGCGCAGGTGCGGACGCGATGTCCGGGGGGAAGGGCGACGACACCTATGTGGTCGATAACGCGGGCGACACGATAGTGGAGAAGCTTGCGGAAGGCATCGACACCGTTGAAGCCAGCGTGAACTACACCCTGAGCGCCAATGTGGAGAACCTCACGTTGACGGGTACTGCCGACACCGAGGGCCATGGCAACAGCCTTGCCAATACGCTGAAGGGGAATGCCGGTAACAACTTGTTGGATGGGTCAGGCGGGCGCGACACCATGTTGGGCGGCGACGGCAATGACAGCTACATTGTGGATAGCCTGGACGACCTGGTCATTGAGAATGCCTCCGAAGGCATTGATACGGTTTTTTCCAACGTGAGCTACACGTTGGCAAGCAACGTAGAAAACCTCACGTTGACTGGCACTTCCGCCATCAACGCAATGGGAAACAGTCTCGCCAACATACTCACTGGCAACGGTGCGTCCAATACCTTGTCAGGTGGCGCTGGTGATGATGTCTACATGTTCGGTCTCGGCAGCGGTCAAGACATCCTTGTCGAATCCGCCGAGGCCGGCATCAGCAATGACGTTGTGCAGTTCACAGCGGGTGTAGTGGCCGACACGGTGTGGATCAGCGCGGATTCAAACTATGTGTACCTCAACCTGCTTGATGGCACGGATCGCCTGGCCATTGAGCGCCTGGATGGTGGCGGTATCGGCATTGAGGCCGTCCGCTTCGCGGATGGCACGGTTTGGGACCAGGCTGCGGTCATGTCGAGGATTATCTCTACTCCCGTTCCTGCATCGGCTCCGGTTCATCAGTTGCAGCCGGCGATAGAAGACCAGTTATTTATCGACGAATCAGCCGGCGGCTGGTTCAGTAGCAGTTCCTCCGGGCTGACTTACTGGGCGACGCTCGCCAATGGGAGTGCTTTGCCGGCCTGGTTGAGTGTTGACGCAGCCACCGGAAAATTCAGCGGGTTACCTCAGAACGCTGACGTCGCGGCTTTCGAGATGCGCCTGTATGCCAAAGACACTTATGGCGCGATCGGCAGCACCTTGATCCAGTTCTCGGTGGCCAACGTGAACGACGCTCCCACGGCGCAGGCGCTGCTGAGCCAGCAGTCAGCGAAGAACCAGGCATTTGTTTATGTGCTGCCGGCCAACACCTTCAGCGACGTGGATGCGGGTGACGTGTTGTCCCTCGGCGCGACACGATCTGACGGGACGCCTTTGCCTTCATGGCTGGCATTCAACGCCGCAACCCGGACTTTTTCGGGAACGCCACCGGCCAATGCCGACGAGACGATCAAGATCGTCATCAAGGCGACCGACCTTGCCGGAGTTTCAGTGTCGACGGGTTTTCAGCTGGATATCGGAAACAAGATCACCGGAACCGCGGCCGCCGAAACACTGACAGGCACCGCAGAGCGCGACCTGATCTACGGCCTTGCCGGAAACGACGTGCTGAATGCCGGCGCAGGTAACGACTTGCTGGACGGCGGCGCGGGCGCGGACACGCTTTATGGCGGTGCGGGCAATGACGTCTACTTTGTCGACAACGCCGGTGATGTGGTGGTGGAGACCACGACCACCACGACGTATGTAGACCAGGGACAGTACGTCACGACCTACGTGGACCAAGGGCAGTACGTCACGACGTATGTAGACCAGGGCTATTACTACGAAAACGGCTACACCGAGAATGGGGAGCCGAACATGGTCTGGCAGCCTGTCATGGTGGCTCAGACGACGTGGGTGCCCAACGTGGTGGCACAAACTGCCTGGGTGCCGAACGTGGTGGCACAGACTACGGTGTCGGATTCAGGCGGCGTTGATACGATTAACTCCTCGGTCGCTTTTGCCCTGGGTGTGAACCAGGAGAACCTGAACCTCACCGGCAACGATGCGATCGGCGGCGCGGGCAACGCGCTGAACAATGTCCTGACCGGCAATGCGGCCGGCAACTCGCTGATGGGATGGGGCGGTGACGACACCCTGGATGGCGGCGCCGGTGACGATGTCCTGGCGGGCGGTCTGGGCAACGACCGGTACATTTTTGGCCGCGGCTATGGCCACGACATCATCTCGGACGTCGACACGACTGCCGGCAATATCGACACGGTGGTTATCCAGCCCGGAATCGCTGCCAGTGAGATCACGGTGTCCCGTACAGCAACCCAGATGGTGCTGAGTCTGGGCGCTTCCGACCAACTGTTCATCGACTGGAACGTTGCGAGCGGCAACCGCATCGAACGCGTCGAGTTTGCGGACGGCACGGTCTGGACGGCCAACGACCTGTTGTCGATGAGCAATCGCGCGCCGACGGTGGGCACGCTGGCCAGCCAGAGCGCGACAGAAGACGCTGCGTGGACTTACACGGTGCCGGCAGGCACATTCGCGGATGTTGATGCCGCCGACGTGCTGAGCTACACCGCCAGCCTGGCCAGTGGCGCCGCCCTGCCGTCATGGCTGTCGTTCAATGCGGCGACCCGCACTTTCAGCGGAACGCCCCTTAACGCCGATGTGGGTCTGCTGGAGTTAAAGGTGACGGCAACCGACACACAGGGCGCCGCTGTCAGCGGCACCTTCAACGTGACGGTGGCCAACACCAATGATGCGCCGACAGTGCTCGCCGCCTTGCAGAACCAGCAGGTAAACGAAGACCAGGCCTTCAGCTACACCATACCTGCAGGAACGTTTGGCGATGTGGATGCAGGCGATACGCTGAGCTACAGCGCCAGCCTTGGCAATGGCGCCGCGCTGCCTTCGTGGCTGGTATTCGACGCGGCAACGCGCACGTTCAGCGGTACGCCGCTCAATGCCCATGTCGGTACGTTGGCGCTCAAGGTCACCGTCACGGATACGGCGGGCGCGATTGTCAGCAGCACTTTCAACGTGACGGTGGCCAACACCAATGACGCGCCGACGCTGCTGGCTGCCTTGCAGAACCAGCAGGTGAATGAAGACCAGGCCTTCAGCTATGTCGTTCCGGCAGGGACGTTTGGCGATGTGGATGCCGGCGATGTTCTTGCATACAGCGCCAAACTGGCCGATGGCAACGCGCTGCCTTCATGGCTGACGTTTAATGCGGCAACCCGCACCTTCAGCGGCACGCCGCTCAACGCCCATGTAGGCACCGTGGCGCTTCAGGTGACCGCCACGGACACAGCAGGAGCGGCGGTCAGCAGTGCGTTCAATCTGACGGTGGTCAACACCAATGATGCGCCGACGGTGCTTGTCGCCTTGCAGAACCAGCAACTGGCCGAAACGCAGGCCTTCAGCTACGTCGTACCGGCGGGTACGTTTGGCGATGTGGACGTAGGCGATAGCCTGTCGTTCAGCGCGACGCTGACCAACGGGTCGGCATTGCCTTCATGGCTAAGCTTCAATGCGGCAACAAGAACGCTGTCCGGAACACCGCCGGATACGGCGGCAGGCATTCTGGGCCTGGCGATCAAAGCGACCGATAGCGCCGGCGCTTCCATCAGTGCGGGATTGTCATTGGACATTGTCAACGTCATCAACGGCACCGCTTCCGCGGAAACCCTGACCGGCACGGCCGGCCGGGACTGGCTCTATGGCCTGGCCGGCAACGACACGCTCAAGGCTGCGGCAGGCAACGACATGCTGGACGGCGGTTTGGGTGCAGACGTGCTAGATGGCGGCTCGGGTGATGACGTGTATGTGGTCGACAACGCGGGAGATACCGTGGTTGAAACGACGACAACGACGACGTATGTCGACCAGGGGCAGTACGTCACCACCTATGTCGACCAGGGCTACTACGTCTATACGGAAAACGGCTACGACGAAAGTGGCCAGCCTGTCTATGTGCAGACCTGGGTGTCCGTCATGGTGGCGCAAACCAACTGGGTACCCAATGTGGTGGCGCAGACCACGGTGTCGGATTCCGGCGGTATCGATACGGTGAATGCTTCCATCACGTATACCCTGGGTGTCAATCAGGAAAACCTGACCCTCACAGGAACCGCCGCCATCAACGGTACAGGCAACGCGCTGAACAATGTGTTGACAGGCAACGCCGGTGCCAACACGCTGGACGGCGGCGCAGGGGCCGATACGTTGGCTGGCGGTGCGGGCAATGACATCTATCTTGTCGACGCGTCCGACACGGTTGTCGAAGCGGCCGGCGAAGGCACAGACACCGTCAACGCAAACTTCAGCTACACGCTGGGCGCCAACCTGGAAAACCTGGTGCTCACAGGAACCGCGGCCATTAACGGTACGGGCAATGTTCTGGACAACGTGTTGACCGGCAACGCTGGTGCAAACACATTGGACGGCGGAGCCGGAGCCGACACGCTGGCAGGCGGCGCGGGCAACGACATCTATATCGTCGATGCTGCGGACACGGTGGTCGAGAACGCCAACGAAGGCACGGACATCGTCAATGCTTCTACCAGTTTCACGCTGGGTGCCAATCTGGAGAACCTGACATTGACAGGCACAGCCGCTATCAATGGGACCGGCAATGCGCTGAACAATATGCTGACAGGCAACGCCGCGGCGAACGTGCTGGACGGTGGCGCAGGAGCCGACACGTTGGCCGGTGGTGGAGGCGACGACACTTATGTAGTCGATGCATCGGACACGATTGTGGAGAACGCCAACGCAGGGACCGATACCGTCAGCGCGGACTTCAGTTACACCCTGGGTGCCGATCTGGAGAACCTGATATTGACGGGCAATTCTGCTATCAATGGCACGGGTAATGCCCTCAATAATGTGCTGGCGGGAAACAGCGGGAACAACACCCTCAGGGGGGGTGTAGGCAATGACACCCTGAGTGGCGGCGCCGGCAACGACGTGCTTCAGGGCGACGATGGTGAAATGTCTTTTGGTTCCCAGAATCTTCTGTACGCGGCGTTTGCTGTAAACGATGGCTGGAGTAACACCAATCTGTACCCGCGCGAGATGGCCGACGTGAATGGGGACGGGCGTGCCGACATTGTGGGATTTTCAAGCGTGGGTGTTTACGTCAGCCTGGCGCAAGCCAACGGTAGCTACGGTACTGCTACGAAGGTGAATTCAGAATTCGGCAGCAATCAGGGCTGGAGCAGCAACGATGTGTACCTGCGCAAGCTGGCCGATGTAAATGGCGACGGTAAGGCCGATATCGTTGGTTTTGGCGGTTCAGGCACGTACGTAGCGCTTGCGAATGGCAGCGGCGGCTTTAACGCTTCACAGCTGGCTTTGAGCCGGTTCGGAGCCGGGGCAGATGGCGGTAGCTGGACCACCCAGACGCGCTATACGCGAGAACTGGCGGACGTTAACGGGGACGGCCGGGCCGACATCGTGGGCTTCGGTGGTGACGCGGTCTACGTTTCCCTCGGCAATGCCAACGGGACGTTTCAGGACTTTTTCACGGGAACCTATAGCTTCAGCGACGCAGACGGATGGACCAACAATGACCAGACCGTTCGCAAGCTTGCTGACGTCAACGGCGATGGCCGGGCTGACATCGTCGGATTTGCCGCTGACGGTACATATGTTGCGCTGGCCAACGGCAATGGCACTTTCGGCACCATTTACAAGGCTTTGAGCGCATTCGGTTCCGGCGCGGCAGGGGGAGGGTGGACCTCTCAAAACACTACGCCGAGGGAGCTGGCCGACGTGAATGGCGACGGCCGGGCGGACATTGTGGGCTTTGACAGCAGCGGTCCCGCCATCGCTTTCGGCCTGGCCAATGGAGGCTTCAGCACGCCGCAATTCTTCCCGTCTCTCTATACGTATGCACAGGGCTGGACCAACAACAGCCAGTACCCGCGCCGCCTCGCGGATATCAACGGTGACGGAAAAGCGGACCTGGTGGGTTTCGGCGGAAGCGGCGTTTACGGAATACTCTCGAGCTTCAATATAGGTACCGGCAACGACATGCTGTCCGGTGGTGATGGCAATGACCTGCTGCAAGGCGCCGGCGGAAGTGACACGCTGGACGGCGGCGCAGGAACCGATACGCTCGAAGGTGGCAGCGGCAACGACAGCTACCTGCTGGGAAGAGGCTCGAATCTGGACACCATCGTGGAGAACGACAGCACGGCCGGAAATACCGACACCGCAATCTTCCAGTCCTCTGTGGCTGCCGACCAGATCTGGTTCCGCCAGGTCAACAACGACCTGGAGGCCAGCATTGTCGGAACGGACGACAAGTTCATTCTGGCGAACTGGTACCTGGGTGCGCAATACAGGGTGGAAGAGTTCAAGACCACCGACGGAAGCAAGACGCTGCTGGCCAGCCAGGTGCAGAACCTGGTGAGCGCAATGGCCTCTTTCTCGCCGCCGGCGGCAGGGCAAACAAGCCTGCCTTCCAATTATTCAACCGCGCTTGCGTCGGTGATTGCCGCCAACTGGCAATAAGCTTCGGCCGTTTGTTTTATCAATGTCCTATATCCCCGTTACGCTGAATCATTTCCGTGCCGTCAAGGCATGGGCGGACAGTTGCGATGCCCAGGTTGACCTGGACGTGAGAACCTTCAACCTGGAGGTGAAATTACGCAATCGCTACTACACGCTCAAGCCGAGATTCCTGGTCGTGAATCAGGGGCGGATAGCCTATTCCACCTCGCTTGTGAAAGACGTGACGGGATTTATCGGCTGGATGCCCTATGAGGTTCTTCAATGGGATCTTTCCCAGGACAAGCTGCTGTTCAAGAAGTTTCTGGACAATGCAGGCCTGAAGTGTCCGGCGACGTGGCCGGCGCTGGAGGATGTAGACGGCGATTTTCTCGTCAAGCTCTCCAACGGGTCATTTGGGTATCAGATCGCGGGGCCGCACCGCCAATCTGAAAGTGAAAGCAGCGCGGCCACACTAGCCCAGGATGAAGGCGCACAAACGAAAGGCGGCGGCGCCCTCAAGTTTGCCGAGCAGTTCATCACCGGAACCAACCTCAAGGTCTGGTATTGGGGCGCCAAGGCGTTTTATGCGCACGTCCACCCTTATCCCACCATCGTGGGTGACGGTGTCTCTACCGTGCAGGCTCTGATCGATGCGCGCCTGGCCAAGGCGGGGGAGAAACCCTGGACTCCGGATGAAGAGGGCAACCTCAAAGCTTCGCTGACGTTCCAGCAGGTGCGGCCAGCCGATGTTCTTGAGCAAGGGCGCGAAGTATGGATTGATTTCCGTTATGGCCGGCAGTACAAACCTTCCTCCACGAGCGCAGATACCGACAACGACCTGGGCGGCATCAAGGAACATGTTCGGCGTCAAATCGACCTTGCCGGCGTGAAGGCGGCGGAGGCCGCCATGCGGCGGTTCAAGGCGCCGGTGTTGTATTCGATTGATGGTGTGGTCGATGACGAGGGCACTGTCTGGTGGCTCGAAATCAATTCCAATCCCATCCTTCCCCCGGACGGCTATCCCCTGGTATTTATGTCCCTGTTCGGACCGGCGAAGAAACCATGAGCGCCGCAGATTTCTCTCCGGTCTCTTCACGGCCTGCCACCCTGGCGTTGAACACCGTGCTGAACGACGCGGCGCCGGTGGACGTGACGCAGGCGTTTCTGGATCCAGCACGTCTGTCACCGATGATGGCGGGCGCCTCGCGGCTGGACGGCAACCGGCTCATCGTGCGTAGCGCGATGCAGGATGTCGAAGTGCAGGCCCCGCGCGATCTGCTCGTGACGGTGTTCGAGCTGTGCGATGGAACGCGCACAGTGAGCGAAATACTGGCGCAGCTTCCGCCCAGGTTTGATCCCGTGGAGTTCGGCCAGTTCATCGAGTTTTTGCAGGCGCAGGGCGCGCTGATTGACGCCAACCTGGCCGCGGCCCACGCGGCGCGTTACGCCTTCCAGGGCAGCCCGTTCGGCCTGGCCGCACCGTCTGCTGTCACGAACCAGATTTGCCGCCGCTTTCTCTGGAACAAGCCGGGCGCGGCAAAAAAACTCCCGGCGGGGACACGCCGGGTCAGTGGCGCGCCGCTGCGGCATTACTTCGCGGAGCGTGTTTCCACTTACACCTTCTCCGAAAAACCGGTGCCCGAGCGCTCCTTGCTGGCCTTGCTCTGGTCACTTGCCGGCGTCGTGCGCGTCAAGCATGAGCGCGTGGGCTATGTGACGCCGCAGCGCACCATTGCTTCGGCCGGTGGCATGCAGCTTGTGCAGGTGTATGTGGCCCTGCAAAAGCAGGTCGGGGCCTACAAGGCCGGCATGTACCGGGTCCGTTACCCCGATGAGCAGGCGGTGGCCCTGGAGTTTCTCGGCGGCGGGCATGAGCTGATGCCCCGGGCGTTCGGCAAGCCCTGGGAGGTGACCTACGCCACCGGTGCGATTTTCCTGGCGGCGGACACCCAGGTCGCGGCGATGCGCTACCGCAATCGCGCCCTGCAATACCTGTTCATGGAAGCCGGTGCGGCCCTGCACAACGGCGGGCTGAGCGCACCCAAACTCGGCCTGGGCTTCGCCACGATTGGCGGCTATTACGAAACCACGGTCGCCAAAATGTGCCGGCTCGATGGCGAGCTGATTTTGGGCTCCGCCATCTTTGGCGCCAAGCCGACACCGGGGCAGGTCAAGCTGATTGATCGGTCACCCGATCTGGACTTCGCCTGGGTGGACTCCGAGGCTGCCCGGTTCTCGATGCCGTTTCATCTGGCGCGCGCAAAAGTCGTGACCGCCGGTGACGATAGGCCGCACACCTGGGGCCGTGATACCGATCCCTGGCTGGCTTTTCGCAAGGCGGCCGCAGAAGCTATAGAGCGCGAAGGCTTCAGGGAGCCGCGCCAGCTTGTCTCAGGCAGTTTTGCCTCGCTGAAAAATGCTGTCGACCCGGGGCAGTTCGTGAAGTACAGCGACCGGCAATACGCCGACCCTGGCTTTCCTTACCAGCGCTTCGATGCGCAGGCAATTCATCTCTGGACGGCCGGGACCGATTTGCTGACGGGGCGTGCGGTGCGCGTGCTGGCGGAACTGGTATTTCCCCGCTCCGGCCTGGCCGCGCACGGTGCCATGATGGCGCGCCCATTTACGCAGGTGACCTCTTCCGGATGCGCCGCAAGTACATCAGTTGAAGATGCAACACGCAGGGCGCTTCTGGAAGTTATTGAGCGTG
The DNA here is from genome assembly GCA_021153985.1 of Polaromonas sp. Lineage (GTDB taxonomy): Bacteria > Pseudomonadota > Gammaproteobacteria > Burkholderiales > Burkholderiaceae_C > Polaromonas. The sequence continues at coordinate 1,720 of JAJKJM010000188.1, read as the reverse complement.
ATGCCTTCATGCGGCATTGGCTCGCACAGGCCGGTGGCAGCGTGGTGCCCTCATCCCGGTTCAAGGGTGACATTCGCGACCGGATCCGTGCACTCGAGCAGACCGGATGCCGGATCGTTGTCCAGAAGCTGGACTCCCCCTGGGCACAGGTCTGCCTGGTGGCGGCCCAGCATGCTACACAGCACTTCACCACCATGGGCACCTCGGCTCACGCGGACTTCAGCGTGGCGCTGGGCGGTGCGCTGGACGAAACCGAGGCGCGTGTTTACGCATGGATCCATGGCCACAAGCCAGAGGTCGGAGCGCCCGATGAGGTTGGCACGACAGAACACCACTTTGAGCTCTACGGCCTGAAGCGCTATTTCAGGCGCGCGGACCGCGTCCTCTTCCCGGACACGCCCGCAACCGGAGCGCGCCTGGCAACCTTGAAGGCCGGCAGCACGCAGCAACTGGTGGAGCGTTTCGCAGCCAAAGGCATACATCCGGTCATCGTGGATATCACGCCCGAGCGCTGCTTTGTCGACCAGGGCAGAACGCGGCTTTCAGTGGTAAAAGCGCTGGTGCCCGGTTTGCTGCCCATTTCTTTCGGTTATCAACGAGAACCTTTGGGAATGGTTCCTCGTGTCCATCCCGGATCAAAATTCCCGCATCCCTTTCCTTAACTTTCACAGGAGCTTTCATGAAAAAACCAACCAACACCACCAATAGCAAAGCCCAGACCGCCAAGGGCATGCCTGACCGCGTTCATGACGTTGCCGCTGTGGGCAACCCCCTGAACTCCAATAGCAAATGGAGCGCCGTTCAACGCGTGCGCCTGCCCCATAAGGTCGGCTTGCCTTTGGGCTCCGGCGGCTGCGGCGACCGCATCGAACGCTAGTCACGCGGCTCGGTGATGGCAAGCTGTCGCTGGCATCACCGAATCCCGCAGTTTTGCTTTACTTCGAGGCTTACGTATGTTTTTAGGATCGAATGTCAGGGTCGCTGACGGCCTTTTCCCGGGCGACTTCCAGGACCGGTTGATCGAAACGGTTTCATGGATGCCCATGCATTTCCTCAATCGCTGGGAGCGTTTCAAGTCGCACGAACTGGACATGCATTGGTACTACCCGATTGCATTTGCTGAAGAGCCTTTCACTGAAGATGTTGAGCCAAAGCTGCTTGCGCTTGATGAAAGCCTGCAGGCCATTACAGAGTGCTGGAGCCGGGTCAAAGAGAGCCTGGGCTACCCTGTGCGCCTTTACGAATGCATGCTGAGCGCCAACACCTTTGGCACGGAAGGAAGGGTGCATCAGGACATTGCGGAAGAAGACGCGCGCGCCAATCACGTGACCGTGCTGGTGTACTGCAACAGGGAATGGAATCTCGCCTGGGCTGGAGAAACGGTCTTTTTTGACGACCAGAATGAAATCACAAGCGCCGTCATGCCCAAGCCCGGCCGCATTGTCGTAGCTGATGGAGATCCGCCGCATGTGGGGCGATCCGTCTCACGGACCTGCCCGACGGACAGGCGGGTGCTGGTGTTCAAGTTGTGGCGGCTCGAAGCTGCTGCGTGAGAAGAGGGGAGAGGGGCGCAAAGCCCGCAGGAAACAAAAAAGCCGTCCATGAACAAAGGTCATGGACGGCTTTCGGGATGTGGTGCCCGGGGCCGGAATCGAACCGGCACGCCTTGCGGCGGGGGATTTTGAGTCCCCTGCGTCTACCAATTTCACCACCCGGGCTG
>JAJKJM010000187.1 GCA_021153985.1 Polaromonas sp. | reverse complement strand
TTGATTTACTCAGTATCATGGCCCGCTCTCCCCCTGTGGTTGTATCAAGGAATTATTATGGATTTGGGTATTACAGGCAAATGGGCGCTGGTATGCGGCGCCAGCAAGGGTTTGGGCCTTGGCTGCGCACAGGCACTGATGCGCGAAGGCGTTCATGTGCTCATCGTGGCGCGCGGCGAGGACACGCTCAAGGCCGCGGCGGACAAACTGAAGGCGGACAAAGCCAAACCCGCTGCCGCCACCGTGCAGTACGTCGCGGCAGATATCACCACCGCCGAAGGCCGCGCCGCCGTATTTGCCGTGCGCAAGGACTTCGACATCGTGGTGACCAACGCCGGCGGCCCACCGCCCGGCGACTTCCGCGACTGGGACCGTGATGCCTGGATCAAGGCGGTCGACGCCAACATGCTGACCCCGATCGAGCTCATCAAGGCCACGGTCGACGGCATGGCCGCACGCGGCTTCGGGCGCATCGTCAACATCACCTCCAGCTCGGTCAAGTCGCCCATCGACATCCTGGGCCTCAGCAATGGCGCGCGCAGCGGCCTCACCGGTTTTGTGGCCGGCGTGGCGCGCAGCAAGCTGGCGGCGCAAGGCGTCACCATCAACAACCTGCTGCCCGGCGCCTTCGACACCGACCGCCTGCGCGGCACCATGAGCGGCGCGGCGCAAAAAACCGGCCAGCCAATCGAGGCCATCATGGACTCGCGCCGCAAGAACATTCCGGCCCAGCGCTTCGGCACGCCTGAAGAGTTTGGCAGCATCTGCGCCTTCCTCTGCAGCACGCACGCAGCCTACATGACAGGGCAGAACGTGCTCGCCGACGGCGGTGCCTACCCAGGCACGTATTGACGCTGCCGCATGGCGACCTACCAGCCGCAGGTGTTCGAACGCCCCACGCTTGAAGAAGCGCAGGGCATCATCCTGACGCCTGAAAACGGGCGCAGCACGGCAGAACGCTGGCAAAGCGAAACGCCTTATCTCGCAGGCAAAGTCCTGCAGAGCCTGCGCGACAACCAGGCGCAGCTGGTCATGGATTTCGGATGCGGCGTGGGCCGGCTGTCCCGCGAGCTGGTTCACCAGAGCGACGTGACCGTCATCGGCGTCGATGCCTCCGCCTCGATGAGGCGCATGGCGCCCGACTACGTGGCCGCGCCAAACTTCATCGCCACCGGGGCCGAGGGCCTGGCCGCACTCGTGGCCGCAGGCTTGCGTTACGACGCCGCCTTGTCTGTCTGGGTGCTGCAGCATTGCCTGGACCCGGCGCAGGAAATCGACCGCATCACGGCAGGCCTTGCAGCCGGAGGCCTCTTTTTTGTGGTGGACATGACCCATCGCGCCGTGCCGACCGACCAGGGCTGGGTCAACGACGGCCAGTCCATCATGGGCCTGCTTGACGAGCGGCTGGAGCGCGTGGCGGTAGAGGCTTACGCGGCGCCCGATGCGCCGCAGGACCTGCTGCGCTCCGGCTGGATGGGCTGGTGGCGCAAGCATTGAGGCCGCTCGGAGCTGTAAATAGTCCATTTCCAGCTCAAAGATAGCGTTAACATTTGCGCATGAAATCACCTTCCGAGGCCGTTCGAAAAAACAAGCGCGCCCCGCGCCCCGGAACGGGCGGCATCACGCTCAGCGATGTGGCCAGCCTGGCCGGCGTTTCCGCCATCACCGTGTCGCGCGCGCTCAACACGCCCGCGGCCGTGTCGCCCGACACACTGGAGCGCGTGCGCAGCGCGATTTCGCGCAGCGGCTATGTGCCCAACCTCATCGCCGGCGGCCTGGCTTCCAACCGCAGCCGGCTGGTCGCGGCCCTGGTGCCCACCATCGCCGGCCCGGTGTTCCTCGAAACCATACAGGCCCTGACCGACGCATTGGCCGAAGCCGGCTGCCAGCTGATGCTGGGGCAAAGCGGCTACAGCGGCGCGCGGGAAGACGCACTCATCGACGCCATCGTGGGCCGCCGGCCCGACGGCATCGTGCTGACCGGCATCATGCATTCACCGGAAGGGCGCAGGCGCCTCCTGGCGTCCGGCATTCCCATCGTCGAGACCTGGGACATCACGCCCACGCCCATCGACATGATTGTGGGTTTCTCCCACGAAAAAGTCGGTGCGGCGGTAGCGGACTACCTGTACGGCCAGGGCTTTCGCCGGCCCGGCGTGGTGATCGCGGAAGACCAGCGCGCCATGCGCCGCCGCGCCGGGTTTGAGGAGCGGCTGGCTGAGCTGGGCGTGCACGGCATCCCGGTCTGTACCGTGCCCGCACCTTCATCGCTGGCCAACGGCAGGGCCGGTTTCGCCGATCTGCGCGCGCGCCATCCCGATATTGATGTGGTTTTTTGTGGTTCCGATGTGATTGCGCACGGCGTCATCACCGAGGCCCAGGCATTGGGCCTGTCCATTCCGGGTGATGTGGCCGTCATGGGTTTTGGCGACCTCCCGTTTGCTGCTTTTACCCATCCCTCCCTGAGCACGGTGCGTATCGACGGCTTGTCCATAGGCCGCCAGGCGGCCCGGTTCATCCTCGACGTCGCTGAAAATCGCGACGTCGGCGCGCGGGTGCGGGACCTAGGGTTTCTCATAGTAAAAAGAGCCAGCGCCTGACTTGACGCAAGGCGGGCCTTCACTCTACCATTCATTTGTTAGCGCTAACAAATTGGTTGAGACTGCAGGTGCAGACCGCCGACCTTGCCGTCGGCAAATAAAAAAGGAGACAACATGAGTCAGGACACTATGCGCGTGCGGCGCGGGTTTCTTAAAACCGCTGCGGGTACCGGGGCCTCGATGGCCGCTTTTGTGTGCGTGGCTGCTGCAGCCGGCCTGCTGGCCCTGCCGGCTCAGGCCCAGACCGACTACCCGTCGAGACCGATCAAGCTCATTGTTCCGTTTCCGGCAGGCGGCACCAGCGATGTGATGGGACGCATGATTGCGGAAGAGCTGACCAAAGCCCTGAAGCAGCCCGTGGTGGTAGAGAACCTCGGCGGCGCGGGCGGGGTCATCGGCACAGAGAAGGGCGCCAGAGCGGCGCCCGATGGCTATACGCTGATACAGACAGGCGTTGGCCAGAATGCGGTGGCGCACGGCCTCAACCCCAAGCTCGGCTACGACTCCAACAAGGATTTCGTCCACATCACGCAGGTCCATTCGGGGCCGAACGTGCTGGTGGTCCATCCTTCCGCGCCCTTTAATACCTTCCAGGAGCTGATCGCTTACGGAAAAGCCAATCCCGGCAAATTGAGCTACGGCTATGTGCCTGCGGCCTCGGGTCACATGGCAATGGAGCTGCTCAAGCAAACCGTCGGCACCTGCTCCGGCGTCAAAAAAGAAAACTGCAAGCCCCTGTTCATGGTGGGCATTCCCTACCGCGGCGGCGGCCCCATGCTGACGGACATCCTCGGCGGGCAGATCCCCCTGATGTTCATCAACCAGGACGTGGCGCAGCCGCATATCAAGGCGGGCAAGCTCCGGGCCCTGGCTGTGACCAGCCTGGCGCGCAATCCCCTGTTCCCGGACGTGCCCACCATTCACGAATCCGGGTACCCCGGTTTCTCCGCCTTGTCGTGGTCCGGCCTGTCGCTCCCCAAAGGCACGCCCAAACCCATCGTGGACAAAATTGGAGCCGCCGCCGTCAAGGCGATGCAGTCCCCCGCCATCCGCGCGCGGATGGAGGCCAACGGTTTTGTGGTGCCGCCCCAAGGCAGTGTGGAATACACGCAGTTCGTGGCACGGGAGCTGGACCGCTGGACGCGGGTGATCAAGATCGCCGGAATCAAAGGCGAGTAATGGCTGGACGGATGAAAAATACCAAAATCACCGCAGTCCGGATCACGCCCATCGCGTTTCGCGATGCGCCGCTGCTCAATGCCAGCGGTATCCATGAGCCCTGGGCGCTGCGCAGCATTGTCGAACTGGAAACTTCGGACGGGCGCGTCGGCATCTCTGAAACCTACGGCGACGAGCCCATGGTGAAAGTGCTGGAGCAGGCCCGTGCCCTGGTCCTGGGCCTGTCTCCATTTGAGCTGAACGCCATGGAAGAGCGCGTACGCGCAGCCATCAAGCCCGGGCACGCCACCGACGGCAGCGTGCAGTTCGAGCTTGCGCCGGGCTCGCACACCGCCAAAAATGCCGACAAGGTCATCAGTGCGATGGAAGTCGCCATGCTCGATCTGCAAGGGCAGATCCTGGGCATGCCCGTGTGTGACTTGCTAGGCGGCGCCGTGCGCACAGAGGTGCCTTACAGCGCCTACCTGTTCTACAAATACGCGGAGCACGCCGGTAAACCTTATGCGCCCGACGCCTGGGGCGAAGCCGTCACGCCCGAACAGGTGGTGAAGCAGGCGCAGCGCATGGTGAGCCTTTACGGCTTCAAGAGCATCAAGCTCAAAGGCGGCGTGTTTCCGCCGGCTGAAGAAATCGCCGCCATGAAGGCGCTGGCCAAGGCCTTTCCCGGCGTGCCCTTGCGGCTGGACCCGAACGCCAACTGGACGCTGGAGACCAGCATCGCGGCCGCTAAAGAGCTCGACGACCTGCTGGAGTATTACGAAGACCCGGCACCCGGCCAGGAGGCCATGGCCGAGTTGGCCCGGCACTGCCGCATGCCGCTGGCGACCAATATGTGTGTCACCACGATGGAGGAATTCAAGCGCAATGCCTCCACACACGCGGTGAGTATTTTGCTGTCAGACCACCATTACTGGGGCGGCCTGCGCGCCACGGCTTCGCTGGCGCGCATGTGCGGTGTTTTCGGCATGGGCATGTCGATGCATTCCAACTCGCACTTGGGCATCAGCCTGATGGCCATGACGCACGCGGCCGCCGCGATTCCCAACCTCACCTATGCCTGCGACACGCATTACCCGTGGCAGGAGGAGGAGGTCATCAAGGGCGGGCGCATCCAGTTCGACCAAGGCGCCGTCAAGGTGCCGACCGCGCCCGGCCTGGGCGTCGAGCTTGACCAGGCCAAGCTGGCCGAACTGCACCAGCAGTACCTGGATTGCGGCATCCGCAACCGCAACGACCTGGCGCAGATGCGCAAATATCAGCCGGCCTTTACCGGCGTCAGCCCGAGGTTCTAGTTTTCAGTCTTGAGTTTTCAGTTTTAGTTTTTGGTTTTCAGTGCATAGCAACAACGAAGGAGACAAGATCATGAAGTTCAGCTATTTGATGTCCCGTCTGGCCCGGGGGCTGCGCGCCGCCGGTTTCCTCGCGTCGCTCGCGGGCGTGTCTGCGTTGATGGCCGGGGCGGCGCATGCGCAGCCCGTGACCTTGAACGTGGTGGACGTGGCCGGCAACCTGGCCTTGACGCAGGAAGCGCTGGAAGCCTTTGCCGCGAAGAACCCGACGCTGGTCTCGCGCATCACCTTCACCAAGGCGCCATCGCCCGAGTTGCCCGGAAAGATCCGCGCCATGCAGGCCGCGGGCCGCACCGACATCGACCTGGTGCTCACCGGCACCGACGCACTGGCCGCGGGCATCGCGCTCAACCTCTGGGAGCCGCTGCTGCCGGCGCACGCCGCAAAGTTCCCCAACCTGGTGGACAACTACCTGCCGGCCGCGCGCAAGATGCAGGATCTGTCCAGTGGCCAGGGCATCATGGTGACCTATACCCCCGCCGGCCCGCTGCTTGAGTACAACCCCGACAAAGTCAAGACGCCGCCCAAGACACCCGCCGAGTTGCTCAGCTGGTGCAAGGCCAACCCCAACAAGCTGATCTACGCGCGCCCCGCCAACTCCGGCCCGGGCCGCACCTTCCTGATGGGCCTGCCCTACATGCTGGGCGATAAAAACCCCAAGGACCCGATCGCCGGCTGGGACAAGACCTGGGCCTACCTCAAAGAGCTCAACAGCTGCATCGAGTACTACCCCACAGGCACCGGCGCCGTCTTCAAAGAGCTGGGCGAAGGTTCGCGTGACCTCACCGTGACCATGACCGGCTGGGACATCAACCCGCGCGCACTCGGCGTGGTGCCCAAGCAGTTCAAGGTGGCGGCTTTCACCGGCTTCACCTGGGTCGATGATGCGCACTTCATGGTCATGCCCAAAGGCCTGCCCGCCAACCGCCAGGCCGTGGTACTGGAGCTGATGGCCTTCTTGCTGCAGCCCGCGCAGCAGGCGCTGACCTATGACGCCGGCTACTTCTACCCCGGCCCGGCAGTGAAAGACGTGCCGTTGACCGCCGCACCGCAAAAAAGCCAGGACGTGATCAAGGAGTTCGGCCGCGCCGAGTACGCCGACTGGATCACCAAGAACCCGCACGCCCAGCCTCTGGAAGACAAAGCCCTGGTAGCCGCTTTCAAGAAGTGGGATCAGGAAATCGGTTCGGGTAAAGCGAAGTAAAAGCGACGCAAGGTGTTGCTCCCTCTCCCTCCGGGAGAGGGCAGAGGTGAGGGCCAGCGGCCTGTGCATGAAGCGGCAACATTTCTATCGCCGCCGGCCCTCACCCTAACCCTCTCCCAGAGGGAGAGGGGATGAAGCGGGGATTTGTATGGCTATGGATAACAAGCAAGGCCTGCGACGCGGGCATAAAGAAGGTTTCAGACATGGTGATGCCCAACACCGCGGGACGGCCCGCGGCGAAAAATGAGTTCAGGCAACTGCGCCTGGACGGCGTGAGCCGCAGTTTCGGCGGCGCCCACGCGCTCGAAAAACTCTCGCTGACCATAGAGCGCGGCGAGTTCATCGCGCTGCTGGGCCCCTCGGGCTGCGGCAAGTCGACCGCACTCAATTGCATGGCCGGCCTGATGCCGCTGTCGGACGGCAGCATCTGGCTGGACGAGCAGCGCATCGATACGCTGCCGCCCGAGAAGCGCGGCTTCGGCATGGTGTTCCAGAACTACGCGCTGTTTCCGCATCTGTCAGTCAGCCGCAATGTGGGCTTCGGCCTGAAGATGCGCGGCGTGCCCGCGGCCGAGATCGACCAGCGCGTCGCCGCGGCACTCGACACCGTGCAATTGCAGGCGCATGCCCACAAGCTGCCCGGCCAGCTGTCGGGCGGCCAACAGCAACGCGTGGCGATCGCACGCGCCATCGTGATCGAACCGCCGCTGATCCTGATGGACGAGCCGCTGTCCAATCTGGACGCCAAGCTGCGCATTGAAATGCGTTCCGAGATCCGCCGCATCCACCGCGCGCAAGGCTGCTCTACCGTCTATGTGACGCACGACCAGGACGAAGCCCTGGCCATGGCCGACCGCATCGTGGTGATGAAGCTCGGCGTGGTGCAGCAGATCGGCACGCCGCAAGAGGTGTTCGCCCGGCCCGCTACGCTGGATATTGCGCGCTTCATGGGCTATCGCAATGTGCTGCCGGTGCGGGTGGCACAGGCCAACGGCGCGGGCGTTGCGCTCGAAGGCCCCGGTGGCGTAAAACTCGCCGGCACCGCCATGCACGCGCTGCAAGCCGGCACGGCCATGGCCGCAATACGGCCCGATGAGCTGACCATTGGCGACGGCCCGCAGGCCTTTGCCGGTGTAGTCGAGACCGCAGAGTACGGTGGCCGCGAATGGCTGCTGCAGGTGAAGACGGCGTTTGATGATCTGCTCTACGTGCGCTCGTCGCGTGTCGTCACACCCGGCGACCACGTCATGCTGTCGGCCCCGCCTGAGCGCGTGCTGGTCTATGCAGAGGACACCTGAGATGAGCGCCATGACTTTGCCGCCGCAAGGCCCTGCGCGGCGCCCGCCTTTTGACCCGGCCGTCATGCTGGTGGCGCCAGCCGCCGCTTTGATGGTGATGTTCTTCGTCTACCCCTTTGCCTACGGGCTGCTGTTGTCTTTCCAGCCGGCGCAGGGCGGGGTGTTTGAGAACTACATCCACTTCTTCCAGACGCAGGACTTGTGGAAGACGATCGGCAACACCATGCAGCTGGCCTTGCCGGCCACTCTCATCAACATCGCCTGCGCTTTGGGCATTGCCTATGCCACGCGCGCCAAAGGCCCATACCAGCGTTTGCTGTCGACCCTGCTGGTGGTGCCGCTGACATTGGGCACGGTGCTCATCGCCGAAGGTATGTTGACCTACTTCGGCCCGCAAGGCTGGCTGGCGCAATCGCTGCGCTGGCTCCATCTGTATGAAGGTTCCATCCGGCTCACGCACAACTACTGGGGCGTGCTGATCTCGCTGATCATCACCGGCTTTCCGTTTGCCTATTTGCTGATCCTCTCCTACATCACCGGCATTGACCCGGCGCTGCCGCGTGCCGCTGCGACCTTGGGCGCCGACGGCTGGAACCGTTTTCGCCATATCTACCTGCCGCTGCTCACGCCGGGTCTGGTCATGGCCTTCTGCCTGTGTTTTGTGCAGGCCTTCTCGGTTTTCCCTTCGGCGGTACTGCTGGGCTCACCGGCCGGCACCACGCGGGTGATTGCGATTGCCGCCTATGAAGCGGCCTTTGAGCAATACGACTACTCGCTGGCCTCGGCCGTTGCGATGATCATGGGCCTGGTCCAGCTGGCCATCGTGGTTGCGGCGCTCGGCCTGCGTTCCTTCTTCTACCGCGGCCCGGTGGCAGGAGGCAAAGGATGAGCGCCATGAATGCACCACTGCACGACAAGGACCCGCTGCGCGACCGTGCCTGGCGCGCGCTGGTCTGGGGGCTGATCGCCTTCTTCCTGGTCAACGTCGGCATGATGATTCTGGCCGTGGGCACCAATTCGGTTGCCACGCGCTGGCTGGGCACCTGGCTGCCCGAGGCCTACACCCTCGGCTGGTACGTCTCGGCCTGGAAGGAGTTCCAGCTGAGCCATGTGCTGGTCGTCACCGTGGTGGTGGTGTTCTCGGTGGTCTTTTTGTCGCTGCTGATCGGTGTGCCCGCTGCCTACACGCTGGCGCGCAAGGACTTTCGCGGCAAAAAACTGCTCACGCTGCTCTTTTTGCTGCCGTTGATGGTGCCGCCGATTACTTACGGTATTCCACTGGCCACGGTGATGTACCAGCTGCACCTGGCCGGTACCTTGCCGGGCGTGATCATCGCCAACATGATTCCCGCGCTGCCTTTTGTGATCCTGGTGATGACGCCCTTCATCGAGCAGGTCGACACCAACATCGAGTCGGCCGCACGCGTCTTCGGCGCCAACACGCGGCAGATGTTCCTCTACACCCTGGTGCCGCTGCTGGCCCCCGGCGTGCTGGCGGCCGGCCTGTTGGTGCTGGTGCGCACGGTGGCGATGTTCGAGCTGACCTTTCTGGTGGCCGGGCCCGACACCCAGACGCTGGTGGTGGCGCTGTACTACGCCGTGTTTGCCGCTGGCGTCCGCGCCGGGCAGTCCGTCGACGCGATGGCGATGATCTATATGGCGATCACCGTGCTGTGGCTGCTGATCGCGCTGCGTTTCGTCAACCCCACGCAGCTGGTCAGCCGCGTCAAGGAGCATCCGGGCAAGGCTTGATGGTGAATGAGAAACATGCACAAAACCAGTCACACGGCCCTTGTTTTACTCCCTCTCCCCCTGGGAGAGGGCGGGGGTGAGGGCTGCGGCTTGTGCAAAAGGGTGGCTGATTTATCGCCGCTGGCCCTCACCCCAACCCTCTCCCAGAGGGAGAGGGAGCAAGATCTGGTCAGCAAGGCCAGAAGGCTTTTGTAGCGACCCTAGCCTGCAAAGATTTTCCGTTGGTGGAAAATTGGGCACGGAAAGCGGCTGGCCTGCTTCCGTGCTTTTTTTTGCCTTTTTTCGGGCGATCAGCGTCGCGACGACACCACGATGCCGCCCACGATCAACACGAAGGCGACTGCGTGATACAGGTGCGGCAACTCGCCCAGAAATGCCGCCGACAGCAAGGCAGCAAACAGCGGCGTGAGGTTGGAAAAGAAGCCCGCGATCGCCGGTCCGACGCGCTGTACGCCCATGCCCCAGCAGCGGTAGGCGATCACCGCAGGCCCCACGGCCACGTAGAGCAGGGCCGCGGCTAGCGGCCAGCCCCAGCGGATGTGCGCGTCTGTAATCGCCCATTCGCCGGCGGCAAACGCGCCCGACCAGGCCAGGCCGAAAACAATTTGTGCGAGCAGGAAGGCTGCCCAGTCCTTGCGAATCCCGGCAGGCTCTTTGGGTTGCGACAGCAGCCAGCTGTAAAACGCCCAGGCCAGTGTGGCCAGCAGCACATAAAGGTCACCCGGCACCAGCTGCACCTGCATCAGCAGCTCCCACTGCCCACGTGACAGCACCACCAGCACGCCGGCAATCGACAGCACGGCGCCGGCGATCTGGCGCCTTGACACGGGCTGGCCAAAAAACAGCGCACCCACCATCAACATCCAGATCGGCACGCTGGACGCCACCAAAGTAACGTTGAGCGGCGTGGAGGTTTTGAGCGCCAGGTACTGCAAGGCGTTGTAGCAACCCACACCCAAAAGGCCGAGCACGGCAAAGCGCTTCCAATGCGCCCACAGCCCGCTGTCTGGTTTCAACACCTGCCAGGCCAGCGGCAGAAGAATCACAAACGCCAGCGCCCAGCGCAAAAAATTGAGCGTCATGGGCGGCACCAGGCCGGTGACAAGGCGGCCAACCACGGCATTGCCGGCCCAGAGCATCGGAGGAATCACCAGCAGCGAGGCGGTGGCAGGCGTAAGGCGTTGAGTCATGGCGGTGACTTTACCAAGCGCTGCGGTTTTGCCTCCGGGACCTTTCCTTTAACCTTCTCCGCAGATGGTTCCGCATTGACTTCTTCATTTGCATAAATCTGCGTAAATCTGCGTAATCTGCGGATAGAAATCTTCATCCACAGATTACGCAGATTCACGCAGATTGAAAACGAGAGAGACTGTCTGTGGACCGGATCCGGATCCGGATCCGGATTCGGATTCATGCAGCCCATTTCGATTCGTGGCACGATGTTGCCCACCCGTTTATTTCACTCATCAAGGAACACCCATGGCCTCCCATCCCTCCAAAGCCGTCCGCATCGACAAGCACGGCGGCCCCGAAGAACTCATGCTGGTGGACGTGAAGGTGGGCGAACCGGGCCCGGGTGAGATACGCATACGCCACAAGGCCATCGGCCTCAATTACATCGACGTGTACCAGCGAAGCGGCGTTTACCCGTTCACCATGCCGCTGCAACTGGGCATGGAAGGCTCTGGCGTGATCGAGGCCGTGGGCGAAGGCGTCACGCACCTGAAGGCGGGCGACCGCGCGGCCTACGCCAGCCAGCCCCCAGGCAGCTATTGCGAGCTGCGCGTGATGCCGGCCAAGTGTGTGTGCAAGCTGCCGGATGTCATCTCGTTCGAAACCGGCGCGGCCATGATGCTCAAGGGCCTTACCACGCAATACCTGCTGCGCCGTACCCAGCCGCAAGGCGGCCTGCAGCCCGGCGACCATGTGCTCTTTCACGCCGCCGCCGGTGGCGTTGGCCTGATCGCCTGCCAGTGGGCCAAAGCCATGGGCCTGAAGCTGATCGGCACCGCCGGCTCCGATGAAAAATGCGCACTGGCGCTGTCGCTGGGCGCGGCCTTCGCCATCAATTACACGAAAGAAGACTTCGTGGCCCGCGTCAAGGAAATCACCGGCGGCAAGGGCGTCAAGGCCGTGTACGACTCGGTGGGTAAAGACACCTTCATGAAGTCGCTGGACTGCCTGCAGCCCTTCGGCCTGCTGGCCAACTTCGGCAATGCCTCGGGCAAGACGCCCCCGCTGGACATTGGCCTGCTCGCTGCCAAAGGCTCGCTCTACGTTTCGCGGCCAACGCTCTTTACCCACATCGCCACGCGTGAAACCACCCAGGAAATGGCCGACGAACTGTTTGGCATGCTGACCAGCGGCAAGCTGCATATCCCCATTGACCAGCACTTCCCGCTGGCCGATGTGGCCGAAGCACACCGCGCGCTGGAAGCGCGCAAAACCACCGGCTGCACCATCCTGACCGTGTAAAAACCTGTGTAAAGCCACAAGCTGCATTCAACGCAAGGCGCTGTCCGTGCGTTACAAAGGGCCAGGCCTGCTAACAGGCCCCAGGAGAACCCTATGCCCACAGCGACGGCGACAACGAGAGTGATCACCCGGGCCGGCGCGCTGGCGGCCGTGCTGGCTTGCCTGGCCGGGCCCGCGGCTTATGCGCAGCAAGCCGACGCCGCACCACCCCCGGCCAACGCGGCAGCCGCATGGCGCGCCGCATCACGCCTGGGGTACGCGCCTACGCCAGCCTCCGCGCAGGCCGCAGAGGCGGCGCCACGCGCCTGGGCCCTGCAGCAAATCGACGCGGCCTATGCCGCAAGCCGCCGCCCGGCTACCATTCCCGCCGAGCTTGCCGGCATCAACGCGCCGCTGGGCGACATCGCCCGGGGGTTCTATTCAGAGCGTGAGGCGCGCAAGAGCCGGCGTGAAGAAACCACCAAAGCCAAGCCCGGCGCCGCAATGGCAGACGCCAATGCAGGCCCCGAAAAGTTCAGCCGCGACATGGCGCAAAGCGCCGCCGCCTGGCGGCTGATGTCCTGCAGCGACCCCACGCTGGAAAACCCGCTGCTGGCCCGCATGACGGAGTTCTGGTTCAACCACCTCAATGTGTTCGTCGGCAAAGGCCCGGTGCGCCCCTTTGTCGGCCACTATGAGGTCAACGTGATTCGCGCCAACGCGCTGGGCCGCTTTGAAGACCTGCTGCTGGCCAGCGCCAGGCACCCGGCCATGCTGTTTTACCTGGACCAGGCGCAAAGCAACAACCGCGGCATCAACGAAAACTACGCGCGCGAGTTGATGGAGCTGCACACCCTGGGCGTGAACAGCGGCTACACACAAAAAGACGTGCGCGAACTCGCGCGCATCCTCACCGGCTGGACGGTGAACCTCAAGGACGGCGAAGGCTTCCGTTTCGCCGAACGCCTGCATGACAAAGACGGCAAGGTGCTGCTGGGCCGCACCTTCGGCAGCGAGGGCGTTTCAGAAGGCGAGGAGGCCATTCGCTACCTTGCGCGCCGGCCCGAAACGGCGCGGCGTGTGTCCACGCGCCTGGCCAGTTTTTTTGTGGCCGACAAACCCTCGCCGGCGCTGGTTGACCGGCTGGCCGCCACCTTCACCGCCACGCAAGGCGACATTCGCGCGGTGATGCGCACACTGGTCGAGTCGCCGGAGTTCTGGGCCAAAGACAACCAGCTTTTCAAAACCCCACTGGACTTTGCCTGCTCGGCACTCACGGCCGCCGGCGGTGTGAAAGAGCGCCGCGACATCGTGCAGACGCTCGGCTTTCTGGCACAGGCCGGCCAGCCCATGCACGGCTGGCAGACACCCGATGGCTACAAGACCGATGCCGGCACCTGGCTGGCGCCCGAGGCCCTGACGCGCCGCGCCGACTACGCCATGGGCCTGGCCCAGCGCACGGCCGAACCGGCTTACCTCAATGCATTTTTCAGCACCGCCACACGTGAGCGCATTGCCCGCGAACCGGCGCAGCTGCGGGCCGGGCTGATGCTGGCCAGCCCTGACTTCATGCGCAAATAACCAGAACGGTCCCGGAGAACTTTCATGCAATCACATCACGCTTCAAACGCGCACCTGATTTATCGCCGCAGCCTGCTGGGCCTGGGCGCCTTGTCCGCACTGTCGCTGTCTGCGGGTATGCCGCGTGTGTGGGCGCAGGCTGTCCCCGCAAGCCGGCAGGGCCTTGACGGCGGCCGCCTCGTCGTGGTCTTCCTGCGCGGCGCGTATGACGGCCTTTCGGCTTTCGTGCCGTATGCCGATGGCGACTACTACGCCATGCGGCCCAACATCGCCATCGCCGCGCCCGACGGCACAGCGCAAACCGCCCTCAAGCTCGACAAGACCTTTGCCTTGCACCCCGCGCTGGCTCCGCTGCTGCCCTTGTGGCAGCGGGGCGTTCTGGGTTTTGTGCCGGCCGCCGGTTTGCCTGCGCCTAACCGCTCGCACTTTGACGCGCAATACCAGATGGAGATCGCGCAAAGCGGCAAGACCAGCAGCGCCCCCGGCTGGCTGAACAACACCGCGGCGCTGGCCAAAGCCAACACGGCCAGCGCGGTTGCACTCGGCGTGGGCGAGGCCAACCCCGCCATCCTCGGCGGGCAGGCCGCCGTCAGGCTGATCCCGCGCGGCCAGTCGGCCGAACGCACCGGTGTTCTGGCCAACGACAAAACCCGCCAGGCCTTGCTTGATTTGTACGCCGGCGATGACAAGGTCAGCGAGGCCTTCCGCCAGGGTGCAGGCAGCCGCATGCAGAGCGCACAAGAGCTCATGACACAAAGAACCCAAAGAGCTGGAATGGCCGCCGACAAAACCCTGGACCGCGACGGCACACCCGCCAATCCGCAAGCCCAGACCGCGCAGATGGTGGCAGCCAGTAACGGCGCCGCCGACCCCGTGGGCCTGCAGCTTGATGCGCAGCACCTGGGCACCTTGATGCGCAACGACAGCAAGCTGCGCCTCGGCTTCTTGTCAGCCGGCGGCTGGGACACCCACGCCAACCAGGGCGCCGTGAACGGCCAACTGGCCAACAACCTGGGCAACCTGGCACGCGGCATCGCGCAGCTGCGGCAAGATTTTTTCGAGCCCGGCGATGTGATCGTGGTGATGAGCGAATTCGGCCGCACCAGCGCCGAAAACGGCACCCGCGGCACCGACCACGGTTTCGGCAACGCCATGTGGCTCGTCGGCAGCCGCGTGGCGGGTGGGCGGTGGCACGGCCAGTGGACGGGCCTGGCGCGCGGCAACCTCAATGAAGGGCGTGATTTGCCTGCGCATCATGACTATCGGGCGGTGCTGGCTCAGGTGTTGAGAGGGACGTTTGGGTTGGGGGATTCGCAACTGGCGGATGTGTTGCCTGGGGCCAGGTGGGACAAGCGGCTTGATGGCTTGTTCAACAAGGCTTGATTGAGGCCGGGTCTTGCGCCGGCTTGCGCGCTCGTGCCCTTTGCTTAGGGCGGCTGGCCGGGGGTTGCCCGGCGGCAACTCACTTTTCTTTTGCTTCGCCAAAAGCAAAGTAAGCAAAAGAAAAGGCGACCCTACTTGCTGCGTCCCCTGCGC
>JAJKJM010000186.1 GCA_021153985.1 Polaromonas sp. | reverse complement strand
CCTTTCGGCTACAGCATCGAATTTTGCAAAGCCATCATCGAGCAGCTGCGCCAGGCCGCAGGCAACCCGAACCTGCCGGTACGGTATATCGAAACCTACATAGACTCGCGCGTCCGCTTGCTCTCTACAGGCAGTGTGGATTTGCTGTGCGAGAACGTGACCGACACGCCGGAGCGCCGGGCGCGGATGGGTTTCTCAACACCGATTTTTATCGAGGCTATCCAGGTGGCGGTGCGCACCAAGGACATGATCAGCACGCTGGACCAGCTGCAGGGCAAAAGCATTGTGGGCATTGACGGCTCCACAGTCGTTCCCGCGCTGGATCGCTACGCGAAAGAACATGCGCTGAAATGGCAGTATGCCAAGGCTGTCAACGCAGACGCAGCCCTCGGCCAGTTGCAACTGGGCTGGGCCGCAGGGTATGCCCGCGACGGGGTGGTGCTGGCCGCGCAATTGGCCAGCCTGCCGGATGCCGGCAACTACAGCCTCTTGCCGGAACGCCTCTCGGTAGAGCCGATCGCCGTCGCCTATCGCAAGGGAGACGCAGCCATGGGGGACCTGGTCAATGCCTCCATCAAGGAGTCAATGCGCAGCGGCGCTGCGCAGGGCTGGTACGAACAATGGTTTTTAAAACCTGCGAAGCCCGGTGGCCGGCCGCTGGCGGCTGCCATGCCCGCAGAGATGAAAGCGTTGATTGACGCCGCAAAGGCGAATTAAGGCGAGTTAAGGCGAACTGAAGCCAACAATCTCAGGCGTTGGTGCCGTTGGGCGCTTGCGGCTCTTCAGGTGTGATGAACGAGTCTTCCCACTGCACCGCGAAATGGTGTTCGGCATCGTCGTGAACGATTCCCGAGCCCGTGCTGAGCGGGTCGAAGTTGGTAAAACGAATCTTTCGGTTGCGTTCCAGCTTGGCCTGAAGGCTGCTGCGGGCAGCGGCCATGGTGGTCATGTCGACACGCTGCGCATCGGCCACCAGGGCGCTGCCGTCGGCGGCGCGCATGGTGTCGGGCACGGTGGCCACGGCATCGGCCTCAGCTTCGGGCATGGCAAGCGGTGGCTGGCCCAGCACGGCGGGCGCACCGTCTTCGTCGTCTGACAGATCAATTTCGCCGAGGAAGGCAGCGCGCACATCTTCCAGCGTGGGCAGGTTGCTGTCACGCACCACGGCATACGCAATGCCGCATTCGTCAAAGAGCTTTCGTTTGAGGTCGCGGTTGCTGGCCCGCAAACCGTGAGGGCCGGGAACATCCAGGCAGCCGATCACGGTGCCGTCCGCGGCACACACCGTGAAGGTGCAGTACACGCTTTTGAGCAGCTCAAAAGAGCGCTGGCCTTCGGCTTCATTGCGTGGCGAGACAAAACGGATGACGGGAATCTTGACCAGCACGTTGTGGTCGAAAAAAGCGCGCTGCAGCCAATGCCAGACCTCTTGCTCGCTGCCGAGCAGCAAAGGCCTCGCCTGAAGATGCCATTGCGCTGGAATACGCCGCTTTTTGCGGGCGGCACGCGCCAGCCAGCCGTGATGGCAGGCCGCTCCCGCTGCCAATCCCGACACTGCCGTGGCGGTCAGCCCCAACACAAAAACATCAAACATGAGTACCCTGCTTTTTTTCTTCGAGTGTAAACAATGCACCCTTGAGGTTACAACCGTTTACGAATTGAAGTGTTGTAGCAAGGTCTCAAAAACGGCGCTCGCTCCGCCGAAATCGCGACTTAAGTCACGCAGTGACAGAGGCAAATGTGAAGCACGCCGCCATGGCCACTTTAAGGTAACAGAAAAGTTACAACTCAGGTGGTTCAGGAAGAGGACTGGCCAGGACCTTGTCGATCCGTTTGCCGTCCAGGTCCAGCACCTCAAAGCGCCAGCCGGCGCATTCCACATGCTCGGCCGTCTTCAGCAGCCGGCCCGAGACGCTTTGCAGCAGTCCGGCCACGGTGTTGTAGCGGCCCTTGCCTTCTTCGGGCAATTCCCTAATGTCCAGCCGGGCCTTGAGCTCGGCCACCGGCATGACACCGTCGATCAGCCAGGTGCCGTCTTCGCGCTCGGTGGCCCAGGCGTCAACCTGCGCACCGGGTTGCAGTTCGCCGGTAATCGCCTCAAGCATGTCCATGGGCGTCATCAGCCCCTGCACCACACCGTATTCGTCGACGACAAAGACAATGCGCGTGGAGCGGGCGCGGAACTGCTCAAGCAGCTCCATGCCGGTGAGCGTTTCCGGAACAAACACGGCGGGCACCGCGTAGGCGCCTATGCGGTCGGTGACGGAAGGGACAGCGCCGGAGCCGTTGCCGGCGGGAGCCTCCTGGATCTGGCCGCGCAGCGCAAGCAGCTTGGCGACGTTGACCACGCCCACCACATCGTCCAGGCCGCCACGGCACACCGGGTACCAGGAGTGACCGGTGGCGCCGGCCTTGTCGATGGCCTGGGCGACGGTGTCCGATGCATCGAGCCACTCGATGTCGGAGCGCGGCAGCATCAGGGACGTGAGCAGGCGGTCGTCGAGCAGGAACACGTTTTGCACCATCTGGTGCTCATGCTCCTCAATCAGGCCGGCGTCTACGCCCTCTTCCAGGCTGGCGGCGATTTCTTCTTCTGTCACGGCGCGGCCGGCGCTGTTGTCGATACGCAGCAGCTTGAGCACTGCGTGCGTGCTGAGGGACAGCAGCCGGACAAAGGGCTTGGCGCCCGTGGCCACCCACATCATGGGGCGCGCAACCAGGCGCGCAGCCGTTTCGGGGTAGAGCTGGCCGATGCGCTTGGGCACCAGTTCACCGAAGACGATGGTGATGAAGGTGATGACGGTCACCACCAGCGCGGTGGCGGAAATCTGGGCGGCACGCGAGGGCACGCCAAAGGTTTGTATCCAGGCCGCCAGGCCGTCACTGAAGGCGGCCTCGCCGATGATGCCGTTGAGCATGCCGATGGAGGTAATGCCCACCTGCACCGATGAGAGAAACTGCGTGGGGTTGTCGAGCAGGCCCAGGGCCGCCTGCGCGCCTTTGTCGCCCGACTCCCCCATGGCTGTCAGCCTTGCCTTGCGGCTGGAGGCCAGGGCCATTTCCGACATGGCAAAAACGCTGTTGAGCAGCGTCAGGAAAGCAATCAGCAAAAAGTCCATAGATTGGCGCCTGGGCGGCAGGCGCAAAATAAACACATGTCACTTTACTGTATCGGCGACCTGCAGGGCTGCCACGCACCTTTTCAGCGGCTGCTGGACAAGATAGATTTCTCCCCCAGCCGGGACACCCTCTACATCCTGGGCGACCTCGTCAATCGCGGCCCCAGTTCACTCGAAGTGCTGCGCAGCCTGTCGAAATTGGGCGACGCCGCGCAGTGCCTGCTGGGCAACCACGACCTGCACCTGCTGGCCGTATGGCAAGGCGTGCGCAAGCCGGGCCGCAGCGACACGGTGCAAGGCATCCTCGATGCACCGGACAGCCAGGCCCTGCTCGACTGGCTGCGCCATCGCGCCATGGCCTTCCACCGCCACGGCTGGCTGATGGTGCATGCGGGCGTGTTGCCGCAGTGGACCGCGGCGCAGACTGTGGCATTGGGCTCAGAGGTGGAACAGGTGCTGCGCGGCAAGCATCTCAAAGACTTCCTGAAGGCCATGTACGGCAACACACCGGACCACTGGAGCGACAGCCTGCAGGGCGCCGACCGGCTGCGCGTGATCGTCAACGCGCTCACGCGCCTGCGCTTTTGCACACCCGAAGGCGTGATCGACTTCAGCAGCACCGACGGCCCCGGCAGCGCGCCGGCAGGCCACCTGCCGTGGTTTGATGTGCCGCACCGCGCCACCCTCGGCACCCCCGTCGCGTTTGGCCACTGGTCGACGCTGGCCAGCGGGAAGAACAGCGTGCCCACCCTGCGGCACAACACCTTGCCGCTGGACACCGGCTGTGTGTGGGGCGGCTGCCTCACGGCGGCCAGGCTGGGCAAAGCGGCGGGCGAGTTTGAGTTGGTCAGCGTGACATGCGAGCAGGCGCAAAAACCTGGCAAGCCGGGTTAAACGGGCTTCTGCACAGCGCCGGCCTCATCGGCCCAGGCACGGGCCATGCTTGCTGCCAGCAGCAGCACGGCCGATGAAAAGTAAATCCACATCAGGATGACCACCAGCGAACCCGCCGCGCCATAGGCCGACACGACCGCAGCGGTCGAGAGATAAAAGGCCATCAGGTGCTTGCCGACTGCAAACAGGATGGCCCCCACAGCGGCACCCATCACCAGATAGCGTAAAGGAGGTTTGGGGCCCACGCTCATCCGCATGAGCGCCACAAACAGCACAACGCAAAAGCCGAAAGACACGACCTCATTGAGGATCCATGCCACCTTTTCGGTCGGCAAATAGCTGCCCGCCCAGCCGGAGAGAAGGCTCAGGAAAGTCGAGATCGCCAGCGAGACCAGCAACAGGAACCCGAAGGCCAGGATGTAGGCCACCCCGCGCAGGCGCACGGACGCGCCATGCCACCACTTTTGCTGCGGCACCTCACCGCTGCCTTGCCGCCACAGGCGCTCAAATGCATCCTGCAGCTCGGCAAACACGCCGGTGGCGCCGAACAGCAGCAGCGCAAACGCAAACAGCGAAGCCGTGATGCCTTCAGAAGGCGCCTGCGCGCTGGAGAGCGCCTGCTGCACCACCTGCGCACCCTGCGCCCCGATGACGTTACGGATCTGGTCCACCAGGCTGGTTTCGATATAGGCGCGGTCCAGCCACCAGCCCAGCACAGCCACCAGCAAGACGAGAAGCGGCGCCAGGCTCAGGATGCCGTAAAAAGACATGGCGGCGCTCATGCGCATGCCGCCGGCATCGATCCAGTGGTCAACGGCGCGCCACAAGGGGCGAAGGATTTTGACGGCCCTGTCAAAGAGCGCGAGAAGCCCTAAAGCCGATGCAAGCGGTGGTCCGGGTGCGTGCTTCAGGTTCGGGTCGGATTTCGCCATCATGCAGACAGCGTAGGAGGCGCGCTGCAGCCGCCCCACCGGACAGCCGCGCAATCAACCGTAGGTGCTGGCCGACGGCAGGCGGGCGTCAGAACCCGCTCAGGGCTTTATCGGCATTAACCGTGCTTACCAGGTTTAACCGGGTTTAACCGGCGGTTTTGAAAAGCGCCGCGACTTTTTTCTTGGGCTTGATGTTGGCCGACACGCTGCTGCGCGCGGGCGTGGCCTTGGCGGCGGCTTCCCAGGCGGGCTGGGCGTCGGGCGCGGCGGCCGGCTCGTAGGGCTGGTCGAAGAAGGGATCACGCGGCGCAGCGGGCTGGCGGTGCGGCAGGTGCTCACGGCGTTCGCGGGGGGCGCGTGCCTCGCGCGGGCTGCCGCCCTCTTCCGCGTCGCGGTACATGCGGCGGCCGTCGTTGATGCGGCCCTGTTCCTTGATGCGGGGGCTGTCTTCCTCAAACTCGATGGGCTCGAGTTCGATCTTGGTCTTGATCAGCTTTTCGATGTCGGCGACCAGGCGCTGGTCGCTGCTGGCCACAAAGCTCACGGCCAGGCCCGATGCGCCTGCGCGCCCGGTGCGGCCGATGCGGTGCACATAGTCTTCGGCATTGAAGGGCACGTCGAAGTTGAACACCGCCGGCACGTCTTTGATGTCCAGGCCGCGGGCAGCCACGTCGGTGCAGACCAGCAAATCGACTTCGCCTTTTTTGAAGGCCTCGAGTGCTTTGAGGCGCTCGTCCTGGCTCTTGTCGCCATGCAGCGCGGCGGTCTTCAAGCCTTCGCGTTCCAGCGAACGGGCCAGGCGTGCGCAGCCCAGCTTGCTGTTGACGAAAACGAAGGCCTGCTTCATGCCGCGTGCTTTGAGGATCTGGTGCAGGGCGCGGCGCTTGTCGTCGGCGCCCACGCTGTAGAAGTGCTGCTCGACGGTCGAGGCCGTGGCGTTGGAGCGCGCCACTTCGATGGTGACCGGGTCCTGCAGGTAGCTGGAGGCCAGTTTTTTGATTTCGGGTGAGAAGGTGGCCGAGAACAGCAAGGTGATGCGCTGCTTGGGCAGGTAGCTCAGGATGCGCTGCAGGTCGGGCAAAAAGCCGATATCCAGCATGCGGTCGGCCTCGTCGAGCACCACGTACTCGACCTGGTTGAGCACAGCGTTCTTGGCTTCGATGTGGTCCAGCAGGCGGCCGGGCGTGGCCACCAGCACTTCAACGCCTTTTTTCAGCTCGGCCGTTTGCGGCTTCATGTCCATGCCGCCGAACACCACGGCGCTGTTCAGGTTGGTGTATTTGGCATAAAGCTTGACCTGCTCGGCGACCTGCACGGCGAGTTCACGCGTGGGCAGCAGCACCAGCGCACGCACGGGGTGGCGCGCGGGTGAAGTCGAGGCGTTTTCGTGCTTCATCATGCGCTGCAGCAGCGGCAAAGCGAAAGCAGCGGTCTTGCCGGTGCCGGTTTGCGCGGCGCCCATGACGTCTTTGCCCTGCAGGACGACCGGTATGGCCTGTTCCTGGATGGGGGTCATGGTTTCGTAGCCCATTTCGGCGACGGCGCGGGCCAGCGGTTCTGCCAGCGAAAGATTGGAAAAATTGGATGTCATAAGGAAGGCTAGCGGGTACTCTGCAGGTTGTACTTGCGAAGGGCGCGCGGACCGGAAGTCGCGGAACGGCGCGCTGGCAGCCAACAGCACCGCTGCGCCATTGGCAAGAAAGGGAGCACAGCGGGCCGCCCGGGCGTGGCACGGTCACCGACCGTGGCGGGGCTTCTGCAGCGCTTCCTTAGCCCTCTATTGTCGCACTTTGGGCGAATTGGCCGTTTTTGCCGGCCATGGCCGCGTCCGGGGCATTTCCGGGTGCCGGACGGTGCCCGGCGGGGTTTACCCGTTTGCTATCAATTTAATAGCTATCAGCCAATGCACGTATTGGGCTGGAGCCCGATTTCGTCCTGAATCCGGCTACAGGCTCCGGGCGCTGAAGGTGTCGCAAGACTTGACGGTTCCGGTTTTGAGCCCGGTATCAAACCAGTGCTGGCGCTGGGCGCTGGTGCCGTGGGTAAAGCTCTCGGGCACCACCGCGCCGCCGCCGGCCCGCTGCAGGGCGTCATCGCCGATTTTGGCCGCCGCGTTCATGGCCTCCTCGACATCACCCTGCTCTAGGATCTGCCGGGCGTTTTGTGCATGGTGCGCCCACACGCCGGCAAAGCAGTCGGCCTGCAGTTCCAGCCGCACGCTCAGCGCGTTGTATTCGGTCTTGCTGACGCGGCTGCGCATCTGGTCCATCTTGCCGCTGATGCCCAGCAGGTTCTGCACATGGTGGCCCACCTCATGGGCGATCACGTACGCCTGGGCAAAGTCGCCGGGCGCGCCCAAGCGGTTCTTCAGGGTTTCGTAGAAGCCGAGATCGATATAGACCTTCTGGTCGCCCGGGCAGTAAAACGGCCCCATCGCCGCCTGGCCCTGGCCGCAGGCGGTTTGCGTGGCGCCGCGGAACAGCACAAGGCGCGGTTTTTTGTACGTGCCGCCGGCTTTTGTAAACACATCGGTCCAGACGTCTTCGGTGTCGGCCAGCACGGTCGACACGAACTTGGCCATGCGGTCGTCGGCTGGCGGCTTGTGGGCCGGCCCCTGCTGCTGTACTTGGGTAGGCGCGCCGCCGCCGCTGAGCAGGCTCAGGATGGTCAGCGGGTTGATGCCGAACATCCAGCCGCCGACCAGCGCCACCACGATGGTGCCGATGCCGATGCTGCGGCCGCCAAAGCCGAAACCGCCGCCTCCGCCGCCGTCGTCACGCCGGTCTTCGACGTTGTCTGATTCCCGATTGCCTTCCCATTTCATGGCGTTCTCCCGTTCCCGTGCAGTGATGCTGAACTGTGCCCCGGCGATGCCCGCCCGGCTGTCAGCTGATGCGCCGACTTTACTTGAGCAGGCACCCTTGGAGGAACAAAATTGAGCCTCCATGTATCCACCCCCTATGAACGGTTTGATGTCCTCTTTTTTCGCCCCCTGCCCTTCACCACGTTCGCTGTGCGTCTGGCTGGTGGTGGCGGCGGCCGCCCTGCTTACCGCCTGCGCCAGCCCCATCACCACGCGCGTCACCAGCTTCAACCAGTGGCCGGCCGACGCGGCGGGCGCCACCTTCAGCTACATCACGCCCATGGACACCACGCGGCAACTGGAGCAAGCCACGTATGAAGGCTATGTGCAGGCCGAGCTCGAAAAGCGCGGCCTCAAACGCGCCCCCGCCGGCGAGAACGGGCGCCTGCAGGTCGATGTCACCACCACCAGCCGCAGCGAAGAAAAAACCTGGCTGCAGCCGGTTTACCAGGACAACATGGTGTTTATGCCGCCTTACCGGGACGCCGCCGGGCGCCTTTACGGCGGCGGCTGGGTGCCCGACCCGTTCGGGCCGCGCTATGTGGGCGACCGGCCGGTGAGTATGACCATCTACACCACCAATTTGCGCCTGCGGATACTCGATACCAAAGGCACCCCGCCCGGCAAGCTGCCCCGCACCGTGTTTGAATCACGCGCCGTGTACGAAGGCGGCACGAGCGAGCTTCCTCTGGTCGTGCCCTACCTGGTGCGGGCGGTGTTTGACGATTTTCCCGGCCAGAACGGCCAGGTGCGCATCGTGAAATTCGACAGCGAAACCGGTGCCGTGATCAAAAAGTAAGCCAGGGCCTACTCGAACCGAAGCTTCAGCCCCTTGAGCCCGCCGGCCACCGGACCCGCCGCGTCAATCTCTGTGTGCCAGGTCTGCCCAGCCGCCACCGGCCACGCGTCGGTTAGCGTTCCCGTCGTGATGAGGTCACCCGCCTGCAAAGCCGGCGCGCCCGGCGTGGCGCGCAACTCGTTCACAAAATGCAGCAGCGCCTGCACCGGGCCGTCCAGCACATTGGCGCCTGTTCCTTCGTCTTTCAGCACGCCGTCGCCATACAGCTTGATGCGCAAGCCGGCCAGCGCCGCGGCCACCGCCTCGGGCGCCATGCCGGCGTCAAGCTTCACGGAATGCCCCACCAGCAGCAGGCCGTGCAAGCCGCCATCGGCCACCGCCTGCGCGGCCGTGAACTTCCAGCCCGGGAAATGCGTGTGCACGATTTCATAGCCGTACGCCACCCAGTCCACCGCGGCCACCAGTTGCGCCAGTGAGCAATCGGGCGGCGGCGCCTCGCGCAGGCAAAACACCACCTCGGGTTCGATGCGCGGTTCAAGCAGCCCTGTGAGCGACAGCACGCCTTCGTTCGGCGCCGAGGCGTCGACCCGCGCCAGCGTGCTGTGCCACACCGTGCCCCAGATGGGGCCATAGACCTCATAGCGCGGCCAGATGCTCCGATTGGTAAAGCCGACCTTGTAGCCCACCGGGCGTTCTCCGGCTGCGCTACGTGCATCGCGCACGGCGAGTGCGGTGGCGTAGGCCAGTGGCACGTCTGCAGGCACCGCGCGGGACCAGGGCAGGGGCAAGGCCTGGAGGCGGGCACGGGTCACGTCGGCCACAAGGCTCTGGATATCGCCCTGGATATCGCCTTTGATATCGATATGTGAGGCTGGGGAGGCTGGAGTGTTCATAAAGACCATGGTAGCCAAAAAGCCGCAGCCGTCCCTCACAATGCCGGCATGCCCTCAGCCCCTTCCACCAACACCCCGCCCTGCGTACTCCTCACCGGCTTTGACGCTTTCGGCGACACCTGGCCCGCGGGCCTGGTCCTCAACCCCAGCTGGATGGCGGTGAAGGCGCTGCAAGGCAAGCGCATCGCCGGCCACCGCATCGTCGCCGCGCAATTGCCCACTGTCTTTGGGGCCTCGGCGCTTGAACTTGT
>JAJKJM010000185.1 GCA_021153985.1 Polaromonas sp. | reverse complement strand
CTGACAGCATGACCGCTTTGATGAAGTGACCCCCGTGGCATTGCGACTGGCGACAATGCAAAGGTGGGATTGGGCAGTTCTTTCATGGCTAACTCCTTGTTTCCTTGTGTCTCGACAATTTCCGCAATTCATCAACTTCAAATCGCGCTGAAAAAAAGCCCCATCAAATGGGGCTTCGACTCTCAATCACCGGCGGCCAGCGAAACCGCCCGGCGTTCGGGCCGCCCCAGGCCGGCAGCCAGCATCGGCCGCGCATTGGACAACCCTTCCAGCCAGGGCCGCGTGCCTGCCTTAAAGCGCAAACCACCCGGGCTGTTTGCCAGGGCTTGCGCCGTGCAACGCAAGATGCGCAGGCACTGCTTGTTGAGGTCGAGAAAGCCGGCGCTCAAACTGCGGCCGGCCGGGTTTGATTCGGCTTCCATCAGGTGCTCTGTCTTGCTGGTCATGACGTGATTCTGGGAGTGGGGGGTGACGCGTTCGTGTCAGTTCAATGGCAGTTGTGTGACACCGCCCGAGCACCGGCAGGATGTCCGCTTTGCACCACAGCCTGAGCGCCCACCCTTCACATTGCTATCGAATAGATAGCGGTCTGCCTATGCGGCATATGGGCTAGGGGCCATTTTTGTAGGAAATCGCCGACTTTCTGTTGCGCATGACGCGCGCAAAACTTCCGGTTGCGGCGCAGTACTTTCAAAGCCCCAACATCAATGGCTCATGCAGCCGAAGGAGAGCGACATGCCAAGAGGCGACAAGTCGGCTTACACCGACAAGCAAAAGCGCAAGGCCGAACACATCGAAGAAGGCTATGAAAACCGGGGCGTCGGCAAGAAAGAAGCCGAAAGCCGCGCCTGGGCCACCGTGAACAAGGAAAGCGGTGGCGGCGAAAAGTCCGGCTCCGGGCGCGGTAAGGCGGAGAACCATTCGTCTTCCCGCAAGGGCGGGCGCGTGGGCGGTGCCGCCGCTGCATCGCGGTCGCCGGCTGAACGTTCAGCCTCGGCGAAGAAGGCGGCAGCTACCCGCAAGCGCAACGCGGCGAAGTAGCAGATTGAAGAAGATTTGCGAAGAAGGGTTCAGCGGCTCGCCACGCGCTCACCCTTCTCGTTAATCACCTGCTCACCGTCTTCTTTGGTAAACGCACCACGCTGCGGCTGCGGCAGTATGTCCAGCACCTCCTCTGACGGGCGGCACAGGCGGGTGCCCAGTGGCGTCACCACAATGGGCCGGTTGATCAGGATGGGGTTGGCGAGCATGGCGGCTATCAGGGCGTCGTCGCCCACCGCGGGATCGTCCAGGCCAAGCTCTTTGTAGGCTGCCTCTTTTTGACGGATTACCTCGCGCACCGGCACCGCCATCTTTGCGGCCAGTGCTCGCAGCGTCTCCCGCGTCGGTGGTGTTTTCAGGTATTCGACGATCTCGGGTTCGATGCCGGCATTGCGGATCAGCGCCAGCGTGTTGCGTGAGGTGCCGCATTTCGGGTTGTGGTAAATCGTGACGCCCGCTGCGGTGGCGGTTGCGGTGCTGGGTGTCGTAGCGGAAGGCATGTGTGGGGCTCCTTGATGGGTGAGTAAATTGTGAATGGCTTGCATCGATTCAATAATTCAATTATATTTGAATTATGGAATCTTCTGCCCTTGCCCCCGAACTCGCCACATTGGATGAGACCACCGCCGTCAAAGCATTGGCCGCCCTCGCCCAGGCTCAGCGCCTGCGCGCCTTTCGCGCCCTGGTCGTCGCCGGCCCCGAAGGACTGACGCCCGGCGCCATGGCTGAACAGCTGGGCATCGCGCCCAGCGCCCTGTCGTTTCACCTGAAAGAGCTGTCGCATTCAGGCCTGGCCAGCAGCGAGGCGCGCGGCCGCAACCTGATCTACCGCGCCAACTTCAGCCAGATGAACGCGCTGCTGGGCTACCTCACCGAGCACTGCTGCGAAGGCGGCGCCTGCGAAGCCGCCACGCCGGTGGGTTGCGCCGCCTGCTAGATCCCACTGCCTCACACCACCCCAGGAGAACTCCATGAAACGCTTCCACGTCCATGTCCACGTCAAGAACCTCGAGCAGAACATCGCCTTCTACTCGGCCATGTTTGACCAGCAACCCGCACGCACCGAAGCCGACTACGCCAAGTGGATGCTGAGCGACCCGCCGGTCAACTTCGCCATCTCCACCCGCGGTGATGCGCCCGGCATCGATCACCTCGGCATCCAGGTTGAGCAGGCCGAAGAGCTCGAAGCCCTCAAGGCCAGCGCCACCCGCGCCGACATGACCCTGCTGGACGAAGGCCCCACCACCTGCTGCTATGCCCGCAGCAACAAGTACTGGCTGACCGACCCGCAAGGTATCGCCTGGGAGCAATTCCACACCCTGGACAGCATTCCGGTGTTCAGCGAAGCCAGACCAACCCCGCCTGCCCGCAAGGCCTGCTGCGCAGCGCCGGCTGGCGCGGCTTCCGGCGCAGCCACAGCGTGCTGCTGAGTCCTGCCGCAGCGCAAGCGCAACTCGCCGGCGCGCCCTCACTCAAGCGCCAGGCGCTGGCAGAGTTCATTGGCACCGCCGCCCTCCTATGCGCCGTCATCGGCTCCGGCATCATGGCCGAGCGCCTGTCGGCCGGCAACATGGGCGTCGCCCTGCTGGCCAACACGCTGGCCACGGTGTTTGCGCTGTATGTGCTGATCGAAGTGCTGGGCCCCGTCAGCGGCGCGCACTTCAATCCGGCGGTCACCCTGGTTATGTGGTCAAAAGACCCTGCAGCCCAGGCAGGCCATTGGCGAGTAGCTATTCTTTTTATAGCAGCTCAATTGCTGGGCGCAGTAGCCGGTGCCTGGCTGGCCCACGCCATGTTCGATATGAACGTGCTGCAACTCAGCAGCAAGGTGCGCAGCGGCGGCGGCCAGTGGCTGGCCGAAGCGGTGGCCACCGCCGGGCTGATTCTGGTTGTGCTGCGCGCGCCAGCGGCCAAGGCGCCAGCGCTGGTGGCCTGCTACATCGGTGCGGCTTACTGGTTCACGGCCAGTACATCCTTTGCCAACCCGGCTGCCGTGCTGGGGCGCATGCTGTCAGACAGTTTTGCCGGCATCGCGCCCGCCAGCGCGCCTGGCTTTGTGCTGGCGCAGATTGCCGGTGCATTCGCCGGTGTGGCGCTGCACCGCGCACTGGGCGTGCGGCAGGCGCCTGAGCCGGGCTGAGGCCGGCGCATCCTTGGTACCCTTGGGCTCGTGACTCAGACAAGCCGCACCGCCACCATCGTCCAGCTGGGCATTGCCCAAACGCTGGCTTGGGCCTCCAGCTACTACCTGCCGGCCATCCTCGCGGTGCCGATGGCAAAGGATCTCGGCGTTAGCACACCTACGGTATTTGCCGCTTTCTCTGCCGCGCTGGTTGTCTCCGCATTGCTGGGGCCGGCCGCAGGCAAAGCCATAGACCGCCATGGCGGCAAGCCAGTGCTGGCGGCCAACAGCGTGATCTTTGCCGCCGGGCTGATCACACTCACTTTTGCGCAGGGACCGGTTGGCCTCTTCGCCGGATGGGTGATCCTGGGCGTGGCGATGGCCGCAGGTCTTTATGAAGCAGCCTTTGCCGCGCTGGTGCATCTCTACGGCAAAGACGCACGCGGCGCCATCACCGGCATCACGCTGTTTGCGGGTTTTGCCAGCACCGTCGGCTGGCCGCTCTCAACCTGGATGGAACTGGAATGGGGCTGGCGCACGACCTGCCTGGTTTGGGCGGCGATGCACCTGCTGCTGGGCCTGCCGCTTAACTGGCGCCTGCCGGCATCGCCCGCCCACGCAATCACGCATACCACCAAAGCGCAAGCTGAAGCCGCTCCAGCCCAAGCAACAAACACCGCAGCCACATCAGCAATCAACCCGGCCACCCGCACCGCCGCCCTCCTCGCGCTGATATTCGCCGTCACCTGGTTCATCAGCACGGCCATGGCCGCGCACCTGCCGCGCCTGCTGCAAGCCCATGGCGTGCCCCTGGCCACCGCACTGGTGTTTGCCGGGCTGGTCGGCCCCGCGCAGGTGGCAGGCCGCCTGCTCGAATACGGCCTGCTGCGCAACATCCACCCGCTCATATCAGCACGCGTGGCCGGCATCATGCACACACTGGGTGCGATGGTGTTTTTGTTTTTCGGTGTGCCAGCCGGTGCCCTATTCACGCTGCTGCACGGCGCCGGCAACGGCGTGCTGACGATCGCCAAGGGCACGCTGCCGCTGGTGCTGTTTGGCGTTCGCGACTACGGCGCACGCCAGGGCCTGCTGATGGTGCCGGCCCGCTTTGCGCAGGCCACAGCGCCGTGGCTGTTTGGCCTGGCGATTGACAGCTTTGGCGCGGGCGCGCTGTGGTTTTCAGCGGCGCTGGGGCTGGTGGCGTTTGCGGCATTGATGCTGCTGCGTGACCCTGGTCCCGCGACAGCCCAGCACAGGAACTGACTCAGACCGGGATCAGAGCCAGTCCCGCTTAGAGCACTTGGCTACGAACCAAGGGGTCGTAGCTCAATTTGCCAAACCGCCTAAAAAGCGACTCGCAAACCGAGGTTCCCGCTCCACGTATCTGCCGCGCCACTGCTCAGCCCTTTGCTGTAGCTCACGCTGGCAAACAGCGTGGTGTTCGCGCCAAGCTGGGCATTGATGCCGCCGCCCAGTTGCGCACTGGTGCCCAGGGAATCCGATGCGAATGAGACGCCGCCGGCGGTGATGCCGCGGTCTTTCAGGAACTCGTGAACCAGGTTTCCTTCGGCGTACAGCGTCCATTGACGGGCCGTATTGGCGTTGAACGTTTTCTTGATGCGGCCACCCACCCGCCCCCGCAGGCTTTCGCCGTCCTGCAGGTCGACCGTGACGCGGTCCACATCCACAAATCCGTCGAACTTGATCCTCTGGTACGACAGCTGCGCTTGCGGTTCGACGACCAGGCCGCCGCCCAGATCCATCGGGTAGCCGCCTTCAAGTGACAGGCCCAGGCCCAGTCCTTCAGGCGCGCCCACGCGGCCACGTTCACGGGTCTGGATGCTGGAGGTGAAGTCCGTCAGTTGCGCGACACCATCGAGATACCAGCCTGCTGGCGTCTGGTAGGTCGAGGTCAGGGCGAAGGTCGTGCCCTTCAAATCCACCTGGGCGCTGGATGCAGTGGCCCGGAGCTTGGACTGGCCGCGGCTGAGCGCACCACCGATGCGCAAGGCGGCTCCGTCCTCCATGTCACGCCCAAATACATAGCCTCCGGCCTGCAGGTAGTCGATATCCTGCTCATAGCCCGACGCGCGATTGCCGTCGACATCGCTGCGGGAACTGTTTACACGTGCGAAGAATGCACGCTCGCGTTGTTCGCTGTTGCTGCCGCGGCTTGCCGCCAGGTCACGCAGTTCGCCTTGCCGCTGATGCATGGAATCCATCAATGACGCGCCATAGCGCACGGCGCCCGTGGGCATGGCCTGATAGCCGGCGACCTGCGGCACGGTCACAGGCCTGCCGCTGGCGTCCACCACGGATTGCAAACGGTAGTCATTGAAAGCGGCAGCCCCCAGCAAAGGGTCTGCCTGGCTGGCGGCCGAGCTCGCCGCATCGAACACCCGCAATTGATACTGGTAAGGCCCGGCCGCTGCATACCCACCCGCCAGCTGAAACGCATTGGCGGTGGTGGTGCCGCCCACCTGGACGATAGAGATGCCGTCGGTGTTGCGGGATCCGGTCAGCGCCCCCGTGCCGCCCGTGTTGATGACCTGTATGCTCGTCGTGCCGCTCGCATTGCCCGTGATCACGAGCCTGTCAGCAGGGGAGCCCGTTCCCCCGAGCACGCCTTCGATTTCAAGCGTTGCAGCGTTCCCCACGTAGTTGCCCGCGATGCGCAAAGTGCCGATGGAATTGCCCGGCGCGATGGTGCCTGCGACTGTCGTGTTGCCGACTGTGCCGGTGCCCTGCAGACGCCCGGGGGAAAGCACGTTCACCGCGCCAGTGAGCCTGCCATTGACGGCAAGCGTTCCGCCTTCAACCGCCGTGGTGGCGATGGTGGCGGTGTTGCCGAGCACCAGCATGCCGCCTTTGACGTTGAGCGTGTTGGCCGCTACGGTGCTGTCCAGCCGCACGGTGCCCGAATTCATGACGATGCCGTCCATGCCGCTGATGGCATAGGCCGCGCCGTGGGTGAAGCTGCCCGCGCCGAGGTTGAAGTTGAGCGCGTCAACGCCGTCGCCCGTGATATTGCCGTTGATCGCGCCGCCGGTGACGGTGAGCGTGTCGGTGCCGCCGCCGAGCACGATGGCGCCGTTCAGGGTACCGGCGGTCGTGATGACAGAGTTGCCGCCGATCTCGTCGATGCCGTCGCGGTTCAGGTCGCCGTCTCGCAGCGCCACACCGGAGGCGCCTGCGTTGATGACGGCAGCTGCGCCAATGTTGACCGTACCGCCAGCGGCAGCTGAGGTGTGGATAGCGGCGCCTAAGCCGCTGCCGCCTGTGACGGTCCCGCCGGTGAAGTCCACAGCGTAGGTGCCAAGCCTGCTCTGAGCCAGGATGCCATCGCCATTGGCACCGGACGCTGTCACCGTACCGCCCGTCATCTGCACCTGGGCCGCGCCCGAGCCCGCCTGTTGCGCCCACAAGGCGTTGCCTCCCGTGGATAGTGCCGACCCGCCAGTCATGCGGATAGTCGCTGTACCTGTGGAGCCGGGGCCGTTGGTGAACGAATGCACTGCCGGACCTATTGCCTCGACAATGCCTCCCGTGATCGTGGCAGTCGCACTGCCGGTGGAGACGCCCCCGATGAGTACGACTCTTAAGCCTTCCCCAGCACCCGTGTTGCCAATTCGTCCTCCGCTTAGCGTCGCCTCTGCCCGTCCGCCGGCCGTCGCTCCAACGATCACACTTGCTGTGGCATTGCCCGAAGTGACGGAGCCAGCGTCCATGGTGAAGCCAGACGACCCGTTCGTCGCGTTGGTGATTTGAATTGCCGTCCCGGTTGTATTGATGGAGCCGAAGTTCGTGGCATTGATCACCATATTCACATCGGCGGCGATTACTGGCTGACTGATAAGAATGCCCGTCGCACCCGAGATCGTCAAGCCGGGGTTGTTGAGCTTGAGCGTCAACCCGCCGGACGTTGTTGCGTAGGTGATCCCGGTCGGATAGCTCGCGCCCGAGCAGGTAACCGTGTCCGCACCGGCCACTTCGGCGCCGCACTCGCTGGCAGCGCGTGCAATCTGGGGAGACGCACCGAGCAGCGCGGCCGCGAGCGCTGTGGCTGAAATCGCAAACCCGGAAGCGTTGCTTGCAACGGGACCCTTCTCTTTCTTCTCTTTCTTCTCTTTCTTCTTG
>JAJKJM010000184.1 GCA_021153985.1 Polaromonas sp. | reverse complement strand
GTTGCCCGCAGCGAAGCGGAGGGACGCAGCAAGTAGGGTCGCCTTTTCTTTGGTGACTTTCTTTTGGCGAAGCAAAAGAAAGTTACTCGCATGCCGGGCGATTCCCGGCCAGCAACCCTCAGAAGCTCGCGCAAAGGCCGAAGTGAGACCGGCATCAACTAAGCCGGTCCTTCGTAGCCTAAGGCATCAAGAAACTCCCTGCGCCACCAATGCACATCCTTCTCACGAATGTTCTTGAGCAATTTCTGGTGCCGGGCCTGCCGCTCCTCCAGCGGCATCTGCAACGCCCGCTGAATCGTGTCCGCCGTACCGTCAATATCGTAGGGGTTCACCAGCAACGCGTCTTCCAGCTGCTCGGCCGCACCCGCAAAGCGCGACAACACCAGCACGCCCGGGTCGGCCGGGTCTTGCGCCGCAATAAATTCCTTGGCCACCAGGTTCATGCCGTCGCGCAGCGGTGTGACCAGCGCGACGCATGCCACGCGGTACAGGCCCGGCAGGCGCTTGCGTGCCACGTTGCGGTGGATGTAGCGGATCGGCATCCAGTCGAGCTCGCCAAAATTGCCGTTGGTCGCGCCGCACAGGCTTTCGAGTTCCTGCAGCAGATCGGTGTAGGTGCCCATGTCTTCACGGCTGGGCGCGGCGATCTGGATCAGCGTGGCGCTGCGGAGGTTCTCCGGGTATTTTTTCAGCAGGGCTTCAAACGCCTTCAGGCGCTGCGGCAGGCCCTTGGAATAGTCGAGCCGTTCGACACCCAGCAGCAGCTTGCGGCGTGAATACTCTTCCTTCATGCGCTCGTACATGTCGCGCGCATCCTGCGCGTGGGTGAGCGCGGCGAACTCGTCCACGTCGATACCGATGGGGAAAGCGCCGGCCCGCACGGTGCGGTGAAAAGCCCGGAAACGGTTGTTGCTCAATGCGACGGCGCCGGCCTCGGCCTGCACATAGCGTGAAAAGTGCAGCAGGTCGTTTTCACTCTGGAACCCAACCAGGTCGTAGGCGAACAGCGCGCGCATCAGCCACTCGTGCTGAGGAATGGCGGCAAGCACCTGCTGCGGTGGAAACGGAATGTGCAGGAAAAATCCGATGCGGTTGTTGCAGCCCATGGCGCGCAACTCGGCCGCCATCGGGATCAGGTGGTAGTCATGGATCCAGATGATGTCGTCGGGTTTGAGCAGCGGCATCAGCTTGTGTGCAAACAGGCGGTTCACGCGGCGGTAGGTTTCGATAAAACCTGCATCAAAGCGCGCCAGGTCCAGCCGGTAGTGAAACACCGGCCACAGCACGCCATTGCTGTAGCCGAGGTAATAGCCCGCGTGGTCTTCGGCAGAGAGGTCTACTGTTGCCAGCTTGACGTTACCGGCCTGCTGCACATGCAACTCGCCTTCGCCCGGCGTGCCGCCCTCAACGACGGTGCCGCTCCAGCCAAACCACAACCCGCCCGTGGCGCTCAATGCATCGCCCAGCGCCACCGCCAGCCCGCCAGCCGCAGCTTTGCGGGGATCTGCCACACGGTTGGAGACAACAACGAGCCGACTCATACTTGAGATTCCCATGGCGTTGAAAGACGCACGGCCGCATTGATGATCCCCACCATCGAATACGTCTGCGGAAAGTTGCCCCACATCTCGCCCGTCACAGGATGCGTGTCTTCCGACAGCAGGCCCACATGGTTGCGCGCGGCCAGCATGGTGTTGAAAATTTCGCGCGCCTGTTCCTTGCGCCCTATGCGCGCCAGTGCGTCGATGCGCCAGAAGGTGCAGATGTTGAAGGCAGTTTCGGGTTTTCCGAAATCGTCCGGCGCCTCGTAGCGGCGCATATAGGGGCCGTCGCACAGATGGGTTTCCAGCGCATCGACGGTGGCGATGAAGCGCGGGTCTTTCGGGTCGATAAAACCGACTTCAATCATCAAGAGCACGCTGGCGTCCAGGTCGCGCCCGCCAAAGCTTTCGGCAAAAGCCTGGCGCTCTTCGCTCCACGACTCGCGCAGGATGCGCTCCTGCATCACCGCCGCATGGCCTTGCCAGTAGGCGGCGCGCTCGCGCAGCTTGAGCACGTGCGCGATCTTGGCCAGCCGGTCGCACGCGGCCCAGCACATCAGGGCCGACGAGGTGTGGATGCGCGCCCGCGTGCGCAGCTCCCACATGCCGGCATCGGGCTTGTCGTAGTTGTGTACAGCCTGCTCCCCCACATCTTCAAGGCGCTTGAACTCGGCAAGTCCCGCGCGGTGCAGCAGCCGGTGGTCGTGAAAGGACTGGGCCGCGCCCAGCACCACATTGCCATACACGTCATGCTGGAAGTGCTCTTGTGCCTGGTTGCCCACACGCACCGGGCCCATGCCGCGGTAGCCACCCAGGTGCACCATGATGGATTCGGGCAGCTCGCGCTCCAGGCCTATGCCGTACAGCGGCTGGATATGCCCGCCTTTGGACTGAACCACCACATTGCCGAGCCAGCGCAGGTAGTCTTCCATGGTGCCGACTTCCGACAGGCTGTTGAGCGCGCGCACTACAAAGAAGGCGTCGCGCAGCCAGCAGTAACGGTAGTCCCAGTTGCGCTGGCTGCCGGGCGCCTCGGGAATGCTGGTCGTCATGGCCGCAACGATGGCGCCGGTGTCTTCAAAGAGAGAGAGTTTGAGCGTGATGGCCGCGC
Organism: Polaromonas sp.; assembly: GCA_021153985.1. Lineage (GTDB taxonomy): Bacteria > Pseudomonadota > Gammaproteobacteria > Burkholderiales > Burkholderiaceae_C > Polaromonas. Next base: position 20,848 of record JAJKJM010000184.1, on the reverse strand, counting down.
GAATCACGGCCTCTTGCCACTCGAGCGGGATGTGCAGGGTACGGCTGAATTTTTTCCAGTAGGAAATGGTTTCCTGCTCAAACAGGCGCGCCGTGTCGGCAATGCCGTCAAGCAGCGACTCGTCGGCGCCCAGCAAAAAATTGTGCTCACGCGTCAACACAAAAGGCTGCTTTGACAGCACGTGCGAAATCGACGCGTCGGTGTTCAGGCGCAGCGTCAGCTCATCGCCCACATAGCGCAGGTGGTTGCTGCCCTGGGTGATCACCGGCTTGCGCCGGCCCCAGTCGAAGCGCACGTCCAGCGCCACGCGAATGCGCGGCGCACCGTTGATGGGCTTGACGCGGCGCACGATGGTCATGGGCCTGAAAAAGCGCGAGCGGCTGAAAAAGCGCGGCGCGAAGTCGGTGATTTCTATGCCCTGGCCGTGCTTGTCAAACAGCTGGGTGCGCAGCACGGCGGTATTGGGCTCATACCATTGTTTGGCCTCGGAGAAGTCCTCGATCTCGATGGCGAAGGCGCTGGACTGCGAGTCAGGCGTGCCGGGAAAGGTCGCGTCGTCTTGCGCGGGCTGAGGTTCCAGCAATGCATTGAACACCGGATCGCTGTCAAAACGCGGCAGGCAGCACCAGACGATGCGCCCGCGCGCGTCGATCAGGGCGCTGAATCCGCAGTTGCCGATCACGGCCATTGCCAAAGAGGGCTGGGCGGGTGGGGAGAAGTGAAGGGAGTCGGCGGCGACGCTCATGAGTGGGCTCCCCGTGCAGTGGGTAAAAGGGTTTCACGCAGGGCATCATCCAGCCATTGCCGCAACGCGGCCGGCGACGCGCAGCGAAAGCGAGCCAGCGTGGCGCCTTCGCCCACCTTGATGCCTTCTCCACCCATGAACTGCACCGCTGAAAAGCCGGCTTCATCGGTGGTGTCGTCACCGGCAAAAAGCGGTATGCGGCCGGCAAACGGCGGCTCGGCCATGAAGGCTTCAATCGCCGTGCCTTTGCTGACACCCGAGGGCTTGACCTCGAACACGAATTTTCCGCGCAGCAGCTCAACGCCCGGCGTGCTGGCGGCGGCTTGCTGCATGGCCTGCAGGCACAGCGCTTCCAGCTCGGGTGCGTGGCGGTAGTGCAGGGCGACGGCGGCGGATTTGACCTCTACGCGCAGGCCGGGATGGTGCACCATCAGTTCAGCGGCGCGGCGTGCCACCTCTTGCAAGTCAGGCGCCGCGACGCTCATGGCAACGCCGCCCGCAATCCGGCGCTGTGCGCCGTGTTCAGCCGCAGCGGGTAGCCGCAGCGGCGCCAGGAAGCCGTCCAGGTCGGCCAGCGTGCGGCCCGACACGATGGCCAGTGCGCCGTCCAGCAGCGTTGAAAGCCGCGCCAGCGCCGGCACCAGGCCGGCCGCCAGCTGCACAGCCTCCGGTTGGGGCGCCAGGTCGGCGAGCGTGCCGTCAAAGTCCAGAAAGAGCGCGCTATGCGCCCTGATGGCGGGCAAACCCGCAAGAGGCGGTGAGGCCGGTGTAGTCGCTGTAGCGGCTGCGGCCGCCGGAGTTGCCAGGGGTTGTGATGAGGATAAATGCATCGCTTCTCACCTTAGCAGGGCTCTCTTTCACTGGCTGTAGGCCGGTTTCGCTTTTTCAGGTGCCGGCTTTTGGCAATTGCCCCTTGTCGGTGTCGCAGGCCTGTACGGCTTTGACACGTGCTTTGTGAATGGCCTCGCCAATTTGTTTGCCGTCCTGCCCTGCGGCTTGCGCCTGCAGCGCCAGCGAGTGTGTTTCGACAGCCTGGGCGGCCGACAGGGCCTTGAGCAGGCGCGCGCGCTGGGGATAGGGCGAGTCTTGCAGGCCCAGCCGCCCGCGGGCGTCACATTCGCAGGCCAGCAACACATCGGCAAAACGCTGTGGCTTGCGAAACGCGTCGCAGCGCTCCAGCAGGCGAACCTGGGCCGCGGCATTGAGGCTTTCGCTGCGGTGAATGTTGCCGTGCTCACGCGCCACCACGTCGGCCATCTCGCGGCAGTCCACCGGCACGCGCAGGCGCTCGCACACGCCTTTGAGCAGCCGGGCGCTGCGCTCTTCATGGCCGATATGGCGCGGCAACACGTCGGCCGGTGTCGTGCCCTTGCCGAGGTCGTGGCACAGGCAGGAAAAACGCACGGCCAGCGAGCCTTCCAGCTGCGCCGACATGTCCAGCACCATCATCAGGTGGATGCCGGTGTCGACTTCGGGGTGGTAGTCGGCGCGTTGCGGCACGCCCCACAGGCGCGCAACTTCGGGCAGCAGCCTTTGCAGCGCACCGCTTTCACGCAGCACCTCGAACATACGCGAGGGCTTTTTTTCCATCAGCCCGCGTGCAAGTTCTTGCCACACACGCTCGGCTACCAGTGCATCCACTTCACCCTCGGCCACCATCGCCTGCATCAGCGCCATGGTTTCGGGCGCGACGGAGAAATCGGGAAATCGCGCGGCAAAGCGGGCCAGCCGCAAGATGCGCACCGGATCTTCCCGGAAAGCGCCGGTCACGTGGCGAAGCACTTTGTCGCGGATGTCTTTTTGCCCGCCGAAGGGGTCGATCAGGGCTGAGAAATCCGGATTAAATTCGGTCCCGGCCTTTGCACCACTTGAGGGTGCCGCTATTGAATTGATAGTAAGGTCGCGCCGTGCCAGATCCTGCTCCAGCGTCACATCGGGCTCGGCGTGCACCACAAAGCCGCGGTAGCCGCGTGCTGTCTTGCGCTCGGTGCGGGCCAGCGCGTACTCTTCGCGCGTCTCGGGGTGCAGGAAAACAGGGAAGTCTTTGCCCACCGGCAGGAAGCCCTGGGCAATCAGCCCCTCGGGCGTGGCGCCCACGACCACCCAGTCGTGGTCCTGCACGGGCAAGCCCAGCAAGGCATCGCGCACCGCGCCACCGACCATGTAGATTTCCATCCAGGCAGTTTAGCGGCTTGGGCTTTGTCTCGGACATCTGCCCTCTGCTGAGGGCTCGGGCTCAGGAGAAAACCGGCCGGAAGAAACTGCGCTCGTAGCTGATGATGCAGCCCGTGGTTTCGGCGTATTTGAAGGCCGCCAGGCAATCCTGGTCGGCAAAGGAGTCTTTGCGGTAGATCTCGTAAGCCGCCAGGCTCTCAAAGGTGAACAGGGCCAGCGCGATGTTGTTGGCGCCTTCGCTGGGCATGAAGTAGCCGTGGTGCGTACCGCCGAATTTCTCGACCAGCGGAATCCACAGCTTGGCGTAGTGCTCAAATTCCTTGAGCTTGGCGGTGTTGAGAACGTAGCGCAGGTAGATGGTGACCATGGCGTTTGCTGCTCAGCGTTGGGTGCGGTAAGGCTCTTCAAACTCGCGGAAGTCGTTTTCTGCCAGTGCGTCGTCGATCCAGGCTTTCACGCCGGGCAGGGCGCTCACGCGCTGGATGTAGGCGGCGATTTCAGCCGGCACCGGCAAACCGTAGCGGCTCAGGCGCATGCAGACAGGCGCGAAGAACGCATCGGCAATGCTGAACTCGCCAAACAGCATGGGCCCCTTGTATTGCTGCAGCAACTCGGTCCACATCTCGACCAGCCGCTGCACGTCGGCACGCACAGCCGATTTGTCGCGCCAGATCAGCTGGCCCATGTCCGAAAGGTCGGCCTCGATGTTCATGGGGCAGGCCGAGCGCAAGGCGCCGAAGCCGCTGTGCATTTCGGCGCAGATGCTGCGCGCCCGGGCGCGTGCCTTCACGTCTTGCGGCCAGAGCTTTTTGTCGGGAAAGCGCTCGGCCAGGTATTCGGCAATCGCCAGTGTGTCCCACACCACAAAACCGCCGTCGTCCAGCGCCGGCACCCGGCCCGTCGGGTTCACGCCGCCGATTTTTTCCTTGAAGCTGGAGTTGGCGTCAAAGGAGTCAAAGCGCAGCTTGATTTCTTCAAAAGGAATGCCGGTTTGCTTAAGCAGCACCCAGGGCCGCATGGACCAGGAAGAATAGTTTTTATTGCCGATGTAGAGCTTGAGCATGGAATCCCCGTGTGTTGGTATGCAGGTCAAAGTAAAACGACTTGCGATGCTACCGCCGTGCGAAATCAAGATTAATGCAAAAAATCTCTGAAATTAATACCGCCCTACCTTCCGCAAGCGCCTCCTTTACCAGCATGAGCCCCGGAACCGGCTTTGCCGGGCCGAAGGGCGGGCGGCCCCTCGGGGGCAGGGAGTTACGCGAAGCGAACGACCGTGGGGCGGTATCCCTCCCCGGAACCGGCTTTGCCGGGCCGAAGGGCGGGCGGCCCCTCGGGGGCAGGGAGTTACGCGAAGCGAACGACCGTGGGGCTCAAAACCTTCCCGCCGTCTTGCGCTTGGCCGTCAAGCCGCTGCGCAAGCCCTGCGCACCCAGGTAGGAAGGTGCGATCGCGTCCAGCGCGGCAGGGTGTATGCCCAGCGCCTGCAGCCCTGGCAGCTTGCCGGTCGCCACGTTGTCGGTGGCCATGGCGTCCAGGTTGTCGCGGCTGAGCAGGGGCTCGCCCGGGGCGAGTTCCATGAGGCCGGCTTGCAGGCGCGCCAGTGCGGCCGGCAGCGCGACCACCGGGCGGCCCTTGCCGCCGTTGACGCCGGCGTAACGGCCGGCCAGCGTGACCAGCTGGCGCAGGGTGTATACATCCGGCCCGCAGACTTCATAAATTTGCCCCGCGGTGTCGGCGTCCTGCAGGCAATGGACGATGGCCTCCGCCACGTCTTCTACCCATACGGGCTGCAGGCGCGCATCGGCGGCCGCGAGCGGAACGACCGGAAACAGCTGCTGCAAGCGCGCAAAGGTGTTGAGGAACTTGTCTTCAGCGCCAAAAATCACGCTGGGCCGCAGCACGGTCACGTCCAGGCCGGTGCTGAGCAGCACGGCCTCACCGCGCGCCTTGCTGCGCTGGTACATCGACGCCGAGCCGGGCGAAGCGCCCAGCGAGCTGATGTGAACGATGCGCCTGAGGCCGCTGGCCTCGCAGGCGCGGGCCAGCGCCAGGGGCAATTGCACATGGGCCTTTTCAAACCGGGCTTCGTTGCCGTGCAGGATGGCGACCAGGTTGACCACCGCCTCGTGCCCCGCCAGCAGCGGCGCCAGCGCGGTGCTGTCGTGGATGTCGGCCTCGATCACATCGACCAGCGGCAGCATTTGCAGGTGCCGGGCATTGACGCTCCGGCGTGTGGCCACGGTGACGCGGCATTGCAGCCGGGCCAGTTTTTCGCAGACATGGCGGCCGACAAAGCCAGTGCCGCCCAGGAGAAGGATTTTGTTCATAGACCGCTAATTTAGCGCGCTTCGGCGGCTTTTGGCGTTATTTGCTGCGATTTGGGGACCGCGGCACATATTGTGAGCTATTTGTGCCTCCGGCCCTTATGGGGCGTTGGGCTGCAGCTATAGATTTAATAGCAAACTGGCGCGCTTGGCGCTCCCCGGGTTTGGCCTTTGGCCTACACGTTGCAAGCGGGCCTGTTTCCATAATGGACCGATGAATATTTTTGAAGCACTGCGAACAAGCCACGAAACCCAGCGCACGCTGGCAGACCATCTCATCAAGACACAGGGCGACAGCAAGGAAAGGGACACGCTGTTCAAAGAACTCAAGCGCGAGCTGTCGGCGCATGCGGCCGCTGAGGAGCGCTTTTTTTATGTGCCCTTGATCGCGCACGACATGACGCAAGAGCCCTCACGCCACGGCATCGCCGAGCATCACCAAATGGACAAGCTGGTCGAAACGCTGGAAAAGACCGACTTCAGTTCACCCGGCTGGCTGGCCACGGCCAAAGAGCTGCACCACAAGATTTACCACCACCTTGAAGACGAAGAGCAGGGCGTGTTCCAGCTCGCGGGCAAGGTGCTGACGGAAGCCGAGAAGCTGTCGCTGGCCAAAGGCTACGAGGGCGAGTTCGTCTCGCAGCGCACGAAAAATTAAACCGTCCCGGCGCCCTGGACGGGCTTATGGACCGTCTTTGCCCTTGTCGCTGCCAGGCTTGAGCCCTGGTTCGGACTTTTCCAGAAAGCGCACGAGGTGCGGCACCAGCGCCAGGATGCCGAGCGCCAGCAGCGTGCTGAGCACCGCAGTGCTTTCACGCCCCATGCCGGCCGCCACGCCGATGGCCGCCGTCAGCCAGATGCCGGCGGCGGTGGTCAGGCCTTTGACATGTTCTTCGTCGGGGTTGCCTTTGATGTGGCCCTTGAGGATGGTGCCCGCGCCCAGAAAGCCGATGCCGGCGATCACGCCCTGAATGACCCGGCTCATGTCGGCGGTGATCATGCCGGACTGCTGCGACACCAGCACGAACATCGCAGACCCCATGGCCACCAGCATGTGCGTGCGCACACCGGCTGCCTTGCCCTTTTGTTCACGCTCTATGCCCAGCAGGCCGCCCAGCAGGGCCGCCAGCATGAGGCGAAGCATTACGCGGGTAGCCTGCTCGGCATCAGGCAAATCCGAAAACTCCGAGGCGATGGTTTCACCGACTTGCTGCCACCAGGTGGGCGCCATGCGGACTCCTTTTCATGAGTACGGTTGAGGGATGGGCTCTTCCGATTGACTGTACTGTCTCTGGCGTACGGCGTCACCGGAAAGCCCTGTCCGCTTTCAGGGATAGATTTTTTCGCCCCGCTTGAGCATGTCTGCGAACTTCGCCAGCCGGCGCTCGCGTGTTTCGCTCTTCTTGGCGGTTTGCAGCCTGAACAAAATCGCAAAGCGGTTGCGCGAGTCCAGCGACTCGAAGAAGGCTTTGGCTTTGGCGTTCTTTGCAAGCAGAGTGGCCAGATCGTCGGGAACCGTCATCTTGCTCTGCGCGTCGTAAGCCGCGTCCCAGCGCCCGTCCGCCTTGGCGCGTTCGACTTCGGCCAGGCCCGCCGGCCGCATGTCGCCGGACTCAATCAGCGCCAGGGCCTTGGCGCAGTTGACCTTGGACCAGGTGCTGCGTGCGCGGCGCGGGGTGAACTTTTGCAAAAAATAGTCCGCGTCCATGGAATTTCTCTGGCCGTCTATCCAGCCGTGGCAGATCGCGGCTTCCAGTGCCTGGGCATGGGTGATGGAGGCGATGCCCGAACCCTTCTTCGCAATTTGCAGCCACACGCCCGCGCTGCTGGCGTGGTGTTTGGCCAGCCATTTGATGAAAGCCTGGGTGTCTTTGCAGCGCACCGTGGGAAGCACTGGCGCGGGGTTTTTTGCGGAGGTTTTCGCTGAGGCTTTGGCGGCAGGTTTGGCAGAGGTGGGCATGCCGCATTCTGCGTGATACATGGGACTCACGGCAAGTCGCACCCGGGGCAAAGTCCCGAAGTGTGTTGCTATGAATTAAGGAGCGCCTTGTGTATATGGGTTCTGGGCTGCAGCCACATTTTTCGTAAAAAAACCACCCGAAGGTGGTTTCTGCAAGCGGGGCCGCTTTACTGAGTAATGTAGTCAGACACCACTTTCCAGCGCGCATCTTGCAGCACCGACAGGCGCGACTGGTTGTTGCCCAGGCGTTTTTGCGGGCCGAACTTGCCTTCGGCGCTGCCGAAGATGTCGGGCGGGTAGACCATGGTGTCCATGGCCTTGATAAAGCTGTCGGTGCTCAGGTTGGCGCCGGCTTGTTGCGACGCGCGCAGGAAGCTGTCGATGACCGTGTAGCCGTAGACCGAGAACACCGTCGGGTCTTCGTTGAAGGCGGTCTTGTATTTGTTGGCCCAGAAGCGGATGGGCTGCGAAGCCTCGTCCAGGTAGGGGTTTTGCACCGTCATGGTGGCGTAGAGGCCGTCCATGGCTTTGCCGCCCAGTTTGTGGATCAGGTCGGTGTATGCAGCGCTGGAGCCCAGGAAGACCGGGTTGTAACCCAGCTTGCGCGCGGTGCCGATGCCGCCAATGGTCTCGCGAATGATGGTGCCCAGCACCACCAGGTCGCATTCAGAGGCCTTGAGCTTGGCGATCTGCGATGAAAAATCGGTGGCGCCGCGCTTGAAAGAGGTCTTCTCGACCATGGTCATGCCGATGGCTTTGAGGCCATCGTCGGCGCCGCGCTGCACTTCCAGGCCGAACTCGTCGTCCTGGTACATCGAGCAGACCTTCTTGGCGTTCTTTTCTTTTACCAGCTTGGGCACGGCCGCCTTCATCTGGTCGTAGTAGGTGGCCGCGAAGGAGTACTTGAGCTTGTGAAAGGGCTCATACATTTCACGCGCGGCCGTGACCGGGAAGAAGTTAAGGACGTTCTTCTCGAACTGCACCGGCATGGCGGCCAGGTTTTGCGCCGTGCCGAGGTGGCCGACCATGGCGAAAATCTTGTCCTGGTTCACGAGCTTTTGCGCCGCCAGCACTGCCTTCTTGGGGTCATAACCCGAGTCCTCGACGATCAGCTTGACCTTGCGGCCGTTGATGCCGCCTTGCTCGTTGAGCTCGTTGACGCGCAGCGTCATGCCGTTGCGGATCTGCTTGCCGAAGCCCGCGAGCGGGCCCGACAGATCCTGGATGGAGCCCAGCGTGATTTCGGTTTTGCTGATGCCCTGGCTTTGCGCCTGCGCTGTGGCGGCCGACAAGGCGGCTACGCAGGCCAGCGCGGAAAGGACGGCGGTTGACTTCAGTTTCATGGTTTTGTCTCCTGTAAAGGTTCTTGCTCTTGTTTGGCTTTTTTGACTCTTGTCTGGCACTGGCTCGCTTGCCGTATGCACTCAGTACATCGCCTCGATCTGCGGTGCGTACTTCTTCTCGACGAGCTTGCGCTTGAGCTTCATGGTCGGCGTAAGCTCTTCGTCTTCTGCCGTGAGCTGCGTGTCGAGCAGGAAAAATTTCTTGATCTGCTCGACCCGCGCAAACTTCTTGTTGACCCGGTCGATCTCTGACTGGATCAATTCTTGCACTTCAGTTGCGCGCGTCAAGCTGGCGTAATTACTGAAGGGTATGTCCGCATCCTGGGCGAATTTCTCGACGTTTTCCTGGTCGATCATGACGATGACAGTGAGGTAGGCGCGCTTGTCGCCAATCACCACGGCGTCAGTGATGTAGGGCGAAAATTTGAGTTCGTTTTCCAATTCGCTGGGCGTCACGTTCTTGCCGCCGGCGGTGATGATGATGTCCTTCATCCGGTCGGTGATTCGGAAAAACCCTTGCTCGTCCATCACGCCCACGTCGCCGGTGTGCAGCCAGCCCTCGGCGTCCAGCGTCTCGGCGGTTTTTTCGGGCTGGTTCAGGTAGCCCATGAACACGTTCGTGCCACGCACCAGGATTTCGCCGGTGGCCGGGTCCAGCCGCATCTCGTTGTAGCCGGCAGCGGGGCCGATGGAGCCGGGCTTCATGCAGCTGGCCGGCACGCCGCTGGCGGCGCCGCAGGTTTCCGTCATGCCCCAGACCTCGAGCATGGGAACGCCCAGCGCCATGTACCACTTCACCAGGTCGGGTGAAATGGGCGCCGCGCCGGTGACGCAAAAGCGCGCCTTGTGAATGCCGATCAGCTTGCGTGTGTTGTTGAGCGCCAGCCAGCGCGCCACGGTGAACTTCGCCTTGAGCGCGCCGCTGACGCGCCTGCCCTCCAGCACGGTGTCGGCGATGCGCATGCCCACCCCTATGCTCCAGGCGTAGGCCACCTGCTGCAGCCAGCTGGCTTCTTTCAGGGCAATCATCACGCCGGAATAAAACTTTTCCCACACGCGCGGCACGGCGGTGAACACCGTGGGGGCGATCTCACGCACGTTCTCCGGAATGGTCTCCGGGTTCTCGACAAAGTTGAGCTTGGCGCCCGCGTACATCGCAAAGTATTCGCCGCCCATGCGCTCGGCGATATGGCACAGCGGCAAAAAGCACATGCGCTCGTCGTCCTCGTTTTGCGCCACCAGCGTGTTGTAGCCACGTGCGGTAAACACCAGCCCGCGCTGGCTGTGCATCGCGCCTTTGGGTTTGCCGGTGGTGCCTGAGGTGTAGACCAGGATCGCCAGGTCTTCGGGTCTGCAGGCGGCGGCGCTGTCTTTCACCGCATCGGGGTGGTCAGCCAGGAAGCTACGGCCCAGCGCGCGAAGCTCATCCAGTCCCATCACGGCGGGGTCATCCAGGTCGCGCAGGCCTTCGGTGTCGAATACGACGATCTTGCGCAGCAGCGGCAGTTGCGGCCGCACTTCCAGTGCCTTGTCGAGCTGCTCGTCGTCCTCGACAAACAGCACGGTGGTGCGGGAGTCTTCACAGAGGTAGTGCACCTGCGTCGCGGCGTCGGTCGGGTAGATGCCGCTGCAAACTCCGCCGCAACTCAGCACGGCCAGGTCGGCCAGCACCCATTCGATGACGGTGTTGGAGAGGATGGAGGCGCATTCGCCGCGCGCAAAACTTAAGGCAAGCAGGCCGGCGGCGACTTCGCGCACCGCGTCGCCGGTTTGCGTCCAGGTCCAGCTGCGCCAGATGCCCAGCTTTTTCTGCCGCATCCAGGTTTTGTGGCTGCGCTGCTCCACCGCGTTCCAGAACACCGCGGGGATGGTTTCGCCCGGCATGACGATGGCATGCTCGGGCTGGATATGACTAAGGTCCCAAAGGTTGCTCATTCAATCACCGCCACGTTTTCTTCTTTTTCCAGCGGCGTTCGCCTCGCACGCCGTCTTCTTTCATGCCGAGGTAGAACTCCTTGATGTCCTCCTTCTCGCGCAGGCGGGCGCAGGTGTCTTCCATCACGATGCGGCCGTTCTCCAGCACATAGCCGTAGTCCGATGCGTTGAGCGCCATGTTGGCGTTCTGCTCGACCAGCAGGATGGTGGCCCCGCGCTCGCGGTTGATGCGCACCACGATCTCAAAAATTTCCTTGGTGAGCTTGGGTGACAGGCCCAGGCTGGGCTCGTCCAGCAGGATGAGGTCGGGTGACGCCATGAGCGCGCGCGAGATCGCCAGCATCTGCTGCTGCCCGCCTGAGAGCAGCCCGGCGTCCTGCAGCGCGCGCTCCTTGAGGATGGGGAAGTAGCCGTAGACCGCCTCCATGTCGAGCGCCACGCCGTCGCGGTCTTTGCGGGTGTAGGCGCCCATCAGCAGGTTGTCCCGCACGCTGAGCAGTGGAAACACTTCGCGGCCTTCGGGCACATGGCTCAGGCCCTGCTGCACGATGAATGCCGGGTCTTGCGCGGTGATGTCCTGGCCCTTGAACTCGATGGAGCCTTTGCGCGGGTCGAGGATGCCCGAGATGGTTTTGAGGATGGTAGATTTGCCCGCGCCGTTGGAGCCGAGTACGGTGGCGATCTCGCTGCGCCTGACCTGCAGGCTGACGCCGCGTATGGCTTTGATCGGGCCGTAGGAGCTCTCGACGTTCAGAAGCTTCAACACCGGCTGGTCGCTGACGGGTGGCGGCACTGCGCTCATGCCGTTCTCCTTAGCGACGTGACCTCATCCACCGAACCAAGATAAGCCTCAATCACGCCGGGGTCGTTCTGCACCTCGCGCGGCGTGCCCACGGCCAGAACCTCGCCCTGGTTCATGGCCAGCACGCGGTCAGACACGCGGGAGACGAGCGACATATCGTGCTCAACCATCAGCACCGTGATGCCCAGCTCGTGCTGGATGTCCTGAATCCAGAAAGCCATGTCGCCGGTCTCTTCTACATTGAGGCCGGAGGAGGGCTCGTCGAGCAGCAGCAGTTGCGGCTCGGTGCACAGGGCTCGTGCCAGCTCGACCACTTTGCGCACGCCATAGGGCAGCCCCGCCACCATCGAATCGCGGTGGTGCTGCAAGTCGAGGAAGTCAATTACCTGTTCGGCTTTTTCGCGAGCCAGCAGTTCGGCCTCACGTGCCTTGGCGGTGAAAAAGAGGTCGTGCAGCAAACCTGTCTGCCGGTGCGTGTGCCGGCCAATCAGCAGGTTGTGCAGCACCGTGGCGTGCTCAAACAGCTCGATGTTCTGGAAGGTACGCGCAATGCCCAGCGAGGCAATCTTGTGCGGTGGCTGGTGGGTGAGCTTTTCGCCGCGGTATTCAATCTCGCCGGTGGTGGGCGTGTAGATGCGGCTGATCAGGTTGAACACCGTGGTCTTGCCCGCGCCGTTGGGGCCGATCAGCGTGAAAACTTCGCCCTGCTTGACGTCAAAGCTCACGTTGTTGACGGCCAGCACGCCGCCGAAGCGCACGCTGAGGTTTTTGGCGGAAAGGAGGACGCCGGTCATTTCAGTCTGTCCGATTTCTGGAAGGATTTCTGCCGCTTGAAGAGCCCTTTTCTGTAGAAAGGAAAGAGCTGCAAATATGTGCGGATCTTCAGCCAGCGGCCATACAGTCCCATTGGCTCAAACAGCACAAAGGCGATCAGCACGATGCCGTACACCGCCGCCTGCAGGCCAGGCGCCTGGCCGATGGTGGCGGGCAAATAGTCTTTGGTCAGGCCAATGACCTGCGGCATGGAGATCAAGAAGATGGCACCGAGGAAAGCGCCATGCACCGAACCCACACCGCCGATCACGATCATCAAGAGCAGATCGATGGACTGCAAGATATTGAATTGGTCCGGCGAGATGAACTGCAGCTTGTGCGCATAAAGTGCGCCAGCCACGCCCGCGAGCGCGGCGGACAGCGCAAACGATAGCGTCTTGTAGCGCGCCAGATGGATACCCATGCTCTGCGCGGAAATCTCGGAATCGCGAATCGCCACAAAAGCCCTGCCCGTGGGCGAGCGCAGCAGGTTGAGGATACTCAGCGTAGCGGCTACGGTGATGATGAGGCAGAGGAAGTAGAAGGACTCACCGCTGGCCAGCTTCCAGCCGAACATGTCGGGCACCTTGACGTGGATGCCGGCATTGCCGCCGGTGACGCTTTCCCAGCGCGCAAAGACTTCTTCAACGATGAAGCCGAAGGACAGCGTGGCCATGCCCAGGTAGATGCCCTTCACGCGCAGCGCGGGCAGGCCCACGACCAGGCCTACCGCCGCAGATAACCCGGCGGCGCAAACCAGTGCGATGGGAAAGGGCAGGCCGGCATTGGTCATCACCGCCTGTGTATAGGCGCCGACGCCGAGGAAGGCTGCGTGCCCCAAAGAGAAGAGGCCGGTGAAGCCGGCCAGCAACATCAGGCCCAGCCCGGCGATGGCGTAGATCATCACGAAGGTGAGCTGCGCCAGCCAGTACTCGGGAAACAGCCACGGTGCCGCCAGCAACAACAGCATTAGTGCGCCGTACCAGAACACATGCCCGGCGTGCTTCGCAAGCTTGATGTCTTGCCCATAATCGGTTTTGAAAATAAAGCGCATGTGATCAAACTTTCTTGCGCAGTTTTTCGCCGAAGAGCCCGCTGGGCTTGACCATCAGCATGATGAGCACCACCACATAGGCGGCAACGTCTTTAAAGCCGTCGGGCAAATAAAAGCCGGAGAACGATTCGACCAGGCCTATGACGAGGCCGCCCACAATCGCGCCGGGCAGGCTGCCGAAGCCGCCGACCACTGCGGCCGGAAAAGCCTTGAGCCCGATAAAGCCCATGTTGGCGTGCACAAAGGTGATGGGCGCGAGCAAGAGGCCGGCAATCGCCGCGACGGCCGACGCCAGTGCCCACACCAGGCCGTTGAGCCGCTTGACGGGAATGCCCATGTAGTACGCGGCCAGCTGGTTTTGTGAAGACGCCTGCATGGCGATGCCCAGCTTGCTGTACTTGAACATCGCAAACAGGACGAGGCACAGCACCGCGGTAGTGACGATGATGGCGACCTGCTCGACGTTGATGACCAGCGTGCCCAGGTTCCAGATCTGGTCTTTGTAGGGCACCGGCAGCACATAGGTTTCAGTGCCGATGCCGGGAATCATGGTGATCAGGCCGCGCGCCGTGTAGCCCACGCCTATGGTGAGCATGACGATGGAAAACGCGGGCTGGCCGAGGATGGGGCGAATGACCAGGCGCTCCAGCACCATGCCGAAAAGCGCCATGCCGACGATCGCGCTGATCACCGCCAGCCAGAAGGGAAACCCCAGCAAGGTCATGCAGGCCAGGCCGCCAAATGCGCCCAGCATCATCAGCTCGCCCTGCGCGAAGCTGACTGTCTCGGTGGCCTTGTAGATGAGTACAAAGCCCAGCGCGATCAGCCCGTAGATGCAGCCTTGCGCAATACCGCTGATGAGCAGCTGCAGAAATTGCACGTCGCGGTCTCCCTTGGTTCCTTGGTTGTTAGCCAAGTTATAGCTGTCACCTAGAGGTCTGTCGCTAGGGGTTGTTCCGAATACGTGTCGCCTTGGCGATCAAGCGTAATTACCCACATGCAAGGAACTGTTCGGATCGGCGCGGGCCTGGGTTTTTACGGAGATGCGTGGGAACCGGTGGCCGCGAGCATTGAGCGCGGCGGTGTTCATTACATTGCGAGCGATCATCTGGCCGAGTTGACGCTGGCCATCTTGCAAAAAGACCGGCAACGTGACAACACGCTCGGTTACGCGCGCGACGTCGTGCCAATGCTGATGAAGCTGCGGCCGCTGATGCAAGCACGCGGCGTGAAGTTCATCTGCAACGCGGGTGGGCTCAATCCTGCCGGTGCGGGTGCTGCCTTGTGCGCGGCGTTTGCTGCCAGGGGATGGAAGGTGCGGATTGCGGTGGTCACGGGTGATGAAGTGCTCTCGCAACTGAATGCCATCGCGCCGCCGCATATGTTCAACGGTCAGGCCTTTGAGTCTGTTCGCGAACGCATGGTGTTTGCGAATGCCTATGTCGGCGCGCGGCCTATCGTGTCGGCACTTCAGCAGGGTGCTGACATTGTGGTGACGGGGCGTGTGGCCGATGCGGCGCTGTTCCTGGCGCCCCTGGTGCATGAATTCAACTGGAAGCTGGAGGACGCGAACACGCCGGCCGATCTTGACCGGCTGGCGCAGGGCCTGGCTGTAGGGCATTTGCTGGAATGCTCGGGGCAGGGAAGCGGCGGCAACTTCGGCAGCCAGGACGCGTGGAAGGCCATTCCTGATCTCGCTCACATCGGCTACCCGATTGCAGAGGTGGGTGAAAACGGCAGCGCGCTCATTACCAAGGCGCAGGGCACCGGCGGGCGCATCAACTTCGACACCGTGCGCCAGCAACTGCTGTATGAAGTACACGACCCGGCGCATTACGCCTCGCCCGATGTGGTGATGGATTTGTCGGCGGTGCGGCTGCAAGACCTGGGCAACGACGCCGTGCGCATGACAGGCGTGCGTGGCCATGCGCGGCCCGCGCAGCTCAAGGTGGTGGGCGGGTTTCGCGACGGCTATAAGGCGGAGGTCACCTGGGGCTTTAGCTGGCCTGACGCCTACGACAAAGCGCTCGCCGCAGTCGACATGGTGAAGGCGCAGCTTGCTGACAGACGCATGGGGCATGACGAGCTGTTTGTTGAATTCCCGGGGCTCAATTCGGCGCACGGCCCGCTCGCGCCGCTGCCTTCATCCGAGGCGCTGGCCGAACTCAATGAAGTCTGGGTGCGCCTGGTGATCAGGACGCAGGACAAGGCCGTGGCCGACGGTTTCGGCCGGCTGTTTCCGTGGATGGCCCTGAGCGGGCCGGCTTACACCTGCGGCTTTCATGGCCTGAACAGCAGCAGTGAGCTGTTGGGCATCTGGCCGGCATTGATCGACCGTCAGGCGGTTGAAGCGGCAGTGCGCGTGGAGGTGCTGCAATCATGAAAGTGCAACTGGTGAAACTCGCCCATGCGCGCAGCGGCGACAAGGCCGACTGGGTGGACTTCGGCCTCTTTGCCTGGAACGAGGCGGGTTACCGGCTGATTGAGCGCGAGGTGACGGCCGGGCGAGTGCAGGCGCACTTCGCGCCGTGGCTGCCGGGCCAGGTCACGTGCTGGCGGCTGCCGAATATCCTGGCGCTCAAGCTGGTGCTGCAGGGCGCGCTGCAAGGCGGCGGCGCACGCAACCTGCGCATGGACAACCTGGGCAAGTCCATGGCCGCGGCGCTGCTGCGCATGGAGATTGAGGTGAGCCCTGAAGAGTTCGCCGAAGCCGTTGCGGCGCTGCGCGTGGGGTGGTGGCCTGGTTGAGTTGTGCGCCAGTCGGGGTTTACTCCTTCCCCCAGCGGGGGAAGGCTGGGATGGGGGCCTCAGCCTGATTAGAGGCTGAGATGATTCGTACGCCGCTGGCCCCCATCCCTACCTTCCCCCAGCGGGGGAAGGAGCGAATCTGGCTCCCAGCGCCGGGCCTGCTCCACTGCTAACCGGTTTCTGAGTCAAATAGGGCTCTAGCCCAAGAGGAGATTGGACTGGCAGCTACTGAATTAATAGCAAGCACAAGACGCTCAGTCCTTGGCAATCTTGCGCGGCTTGCCGAAATCGTCGATGGCCACATAAGTCAGACTGGCTTCAGTGACCTTGATGTAGCGGCCTTGCGCACGAAAGCGTTCGGCATACACCTCGACCTGCACGGTGATCGACGTGGTGCCGATGCGCGTGAGGCTGGAGAAAAACGAGAGGATGTCGCCCACGCGCACCGGCTGCTTGAAGATGAACTGGTTGACGGCCACGGTGGCGAGACGGCCGTCGACATGGCGGGCGGGCACCACGGAGCCGGCCAGGTCGACCTGCGCCATGACCCAGCCGCCGAAGATGTCGCCGTTGGCGTTGCAGTCCGCCGGCATGGGAATGACCTTGAGCACCAGCTCCTTGTCGGTGGGCAGCTGGACGTTCAGGGCGTCGTCGGCATGAATGTCCGTATGGGTGCTTGATTCGGTAGACATAGGCACAATCTCTAAGAACCTGTTTACGATTTATTGAGTGTCACGTTGGGGTGCAATCGGGATGAGTTGGTGGCCCAGGGCCCGCCGCATGGGCTCATGCCCATGCAAGGGACTGGGGCGCCAAATCGCCCGATTTCACCCCAACCCGTAGGGCAGGTTCCTTTTCGGGCGGTCTGCGGCGTTGCGGCGCTTGCCAATAGCGGGCTATTGGCTGCGCACCGCGCCTTGCATACCATCCCGAAAAGGAACCTGCGTGACTCCCAATAAATCATAAACAGGTTCTTAAGGTCAAAAACGTTATTACAACAACCCCACGATTGTCCCTCATGCGCTCCCGAGCTTCCGCCGCCGACTCTTCCCTTGCCGTTCCCGCCGGTGTGCCGGTGCCGGGCGCTGCCAAGGCGCCGGCGCCGCAGCGCTCTGACGTTGACACGCTCAAGCGCCTCTTTCCCTACCTGTGGGACTACAAATGGCGCGTGCTGGCGGCCCTCAGCTTCATGGTGGGCGCCAAGATGGCCAACGTGGGCGTGCCGCTGTTGTTGAAGAACCTGGTCGACGCCATGAACTTCAAGCCGGGCGATACGCAGGCGGTCTTGGTGGTGCCGGTGGCGCTGCTGATTGCTTACGGCCTGCTGCGCCTGTCGACCACGCTTTTTACTGAACTGCGCGAACTGGTGTTTGCCAAGGCCACTGAAGGCGCGGCGCGGCGGATTTCGCTGGAGGTGTTTCGCCACCTGCACGCGCTCAGCCTGCGCTTTCACCTGGAGCGGCAAACCGGCGGCATGACGCGCGACATCGAGCGCGGAACCCGCGGTGTGCATTCGCTGATCTCTTATTCGCTTTACAGCATCATCCCGACGCTGATCGAAGTGACGCTGGTGCTGACGCTGCTGGCGGTGAAGTTCGACGTCTGGTTTGCCGGCATCACCGGCATCGCGCTAGTGTTCTATATTTTCTTCACCGTGACGGTGACGGAATGGCGCACACAGTTCCGCAAGACCATGAACGAGCTGGACTCGACGGCCCACAGCCGCGCGATCGATTCGCTGCTGAACTACGAAACCGTCAAGTACTTCAACAACGAAGAATTCGAGGCCGCCCGCTACGACGAAAACCTGCTGCGCTACCGGCGCGCCGCCATCAAGAGCCAGAACACGCTGAGCCTGCTCAACGCCGGGCAGCAACTCATCATCGCCGTCGGGCTGGTGGCCATGCTGTGGCGCGCCACGCAGGGCGTGGTCGACGGCCACATGACGCTGGGCGATCTGGTGATGGTGAATGCCTTCATGATCCAGCTGTATATCCCGCTGGGTTTCCTGGGCGTGATTTACCGCGAGATCAAGCAGAGCCTGACCGACCTGGACAAGATGTTCACGCTGATGGAAAAAGAGCGTGAGATTGCCGACGAGCCGGGCGCGCAGCCCATCGTCATCGGCGATTCGCCGGCGGTGCGGTTTGAGAACGTCAACTTCGCCTATGACCCGGCGCGGCCGATTTTGCACAACGTGAGTTTTGAAATCCCGCCGGGCAAGACGGTGGCGGTGGTGGGCTCGTCGGGCGCCGGAAAATCCACGCTGGCGCGCCTGCTCTACCGCTTTTACGATGTGAGCAACCATGCGGAAGGCGGGCGCATCACCATCGCCGGGCAGGACATCAAGCAGGTGACGCAATCCAGCGTGCGCCAATCCATCGGCATCGTGCCGCAAGACACCGTGCTCTTTAACGACACGGTCGAATACAACATCGCCTACGGCAAACCGGGCGCCACCCATGCCGAAGTCGAAGAAGCCGCGCGCGCGGCACGCATCCACAACTTCATCGTTTCAACGCCCGCGGGCTACCAGACCATGGTGGGCGAGCGCGGCCTGAAGCTCTCGGGCGGCGAAAAGCAGCGCGTAGCGATTGCCCGCACCTTGCTGAAAAACCCGCCGGTGGTGATATTTGACGAAGCTACATCTGCGCTGGACTCTGCCAACGAACGCGCCATCCAGACCGAACTGCGCGCCGCCGCGCAAAACAAGACCACGCTGGTGATTGCGCACCGGCTGTCGACCGTGGTCGATGCGCATGAAATCCTCGTGATGGACGCCGGGCGCATCGTGGAGCGCGGCACGCATGCGCAGCTTCTGGCGATGGAAGGCGCGTATGCGCGCATGTGGGCGCTGCAGCAGAGCTCGGCTGAGGCTTGATAGCTGTCGATTTGGGTGATTTGTGAGTGAAATCGTGCTCTAGCCCTTTATTTATATGGGCTAGTAGCTATTAAATAGATAGCAATTACCTGAAGTCGGTGGAGAGGCTATGGAATCCCCGTAGGCCAAACTTCTACATAGGCTCGCATAATTGGTCCCATGGAAACCAAATGGCTGGAAGATTTCGTGAGCCTGGCTGAAACCCGCAGTTTCAGCCGCTCGGCCCAATTGCGTCATGTCACCCAGCCGGCGTTTTCACGGCGCATCCAGGCGCTGGAGGCCTGGGCGGGCACCGACCTGGTGGACCGCAGTTCTTATCCCACCCGCCTGACGCCAGCGGGCGAAACGCTTTACAGCCAATCGCTGGAGATGCTGCAGGGCCTGCAGTCGACGCGCGCCATGCTGCGCGGCCATACCTCGGCCGGGCAGGATGTCATTGAATTTGCCGTCCCGCACACGCTGGCCTTCACTTTTTTCCCTGCCTGGGTCAGTAGCCTGCGCGAAAAGTTCGGCCCCATCAAGAGCCGGCTGATTGCCCTCAATGTGCACGATGCGGTGCTGCGCCTCGTCGAGGGCAGCTGCGACCTGCTGATCGCCTACCACCACGATTCCCAGCCCTTCCAGCTGGACCCCGACCGCTACGAAATGGTGTCCCTGGGCCAGGAAGTACTGGCGCCTTTTGTGCGGGCCAACGCTGCCGGCGAGCCGGAGTACAGCCTGCCGGGGCGCGCCGGCCAGCCCTTGCCTTACCTGGGCTATGCGCCAGGCGCCTACCTGGGCCGCATGGTGGACATGATCCTCAAGCAGTCCAGCACCGCCATCCACCTGGACCGGGTGTACGAAACCGACATGGCCGAGGGCCTCAAGGCCATGGCCCTGGAAGGCCACGGCATCGCGTTTTTGCCGCTCAGCGCCGTCAAAAAGGAGTTGCGGGCCAAAAAGCTGGTCAGCGCCGGTGGCAACCTGGAAATGACCATGGATGTGCGCGTGTACCGCGAACGGCCCACGTCCAAGGAATCGGCCAAAAGCCACGCCCAGGCCCTGTGGAGCTATCTGCAGATGCAAACCGGCGGCAAGGACAAAGCCGAAAAAGCTGAAAAAGCAGAAAAAAGCGGTGAGCGCACAGGCCTGCCGGGCAGTGCACGGCAGGGATGATGCCTGCGTAAAGCCTCACTCCCCGCAAGGTGCTGGCAAGGGCGACTAGTAGTTACCCTAAGGCGTTATAAGAAAAACGCATAGAAGATCGTTCAAACAGCATTGGTGTTTTCAGACCCGCAAACATACAGTTCGTCACGTTCAAATTTTGATGGTTGCCTGTGCCCCCTGATTCATTTTCCGTTCCCCAAACGCCCGCCTCCACATTGGTAGCGGCGACCCGTACCGAGCACGACTTTCTCGGAGAAAAGCAGATACCTGCCGCGGCGTACTGGGGTGTGCACACGGCGCGCGCTGTTGAAAACTTTCCCATCTCCGGCACCCGCATCTCGGCCATGCCCGACCTGATCCGTGCGCTGGGTTTTGTCAAAAAAGCCGCTGCGCGCACCAACCAGCAGCTGGGCGCGCTGGACGCCAAACGCGCCGCCGTCATCATGGCGGCCTGCGACGACCTGATCGCGGGCAAGCACCACGCCGAGTTCGTGGTCGACGTGATCCAGGGCGGCGCGGGTACCTCCACCAACATGAATGCGAATGAGGTGATCGCCAACCTCGCGCTGGAAAAACTGGGCCTTGAAAAAGGCCGTTACGACGCGCTGCACCCGAACGACCACGTCAACGCCTCGCAAAGCACCAACGATGTCTATCCCACGGCCGTGCGCATCGCCCTGTGGTTCGCCATTGAGCGCCTGCTGGCGTCCATGGCCATCCTGCGCACCGGCTTTGAAGCCAAGGCGCATGAGTTTAAGGACATCCTGAAGATCGGCCGCACCCAACTGCAAGATGCCGTGCCCATGACGCTAGGCCAGGAGTTCATGACCTACGCCGTGATGATCGGCGAGGATGAAGCCCGTTTGCGTGAAGCGCGCGCGCTGATCCAGGAAATCAACCTGGGCGCTACTGCCATCGG
>JAJKJM010000183.1 GCA_021153985.1 Polaromonas sp. | reverse complement strand
TAGCGAGTTGTTTTTGACCCCGCTTGGCTCGAGCACCGCAGGTTGCCCGAAGCGAAGCGCAGGGACCCAGACTGCGGGTCGCCTTTTCTTTGGTGACTTTCTTTTGGCGAAGCAAAAGAAAGTTACTTGCATGCCGGGCAACCCCCGGCCAGCTACCCTCAGCAAAGACCACGCCCACTAAAACAAAAGGTGCCCATGAGAGGCCGGGCTCGGATCGGGGAACCGCCCCATGAACCTCTCCGAACCCTTCGTCCGCAGACCCGTCGCCACGGTCCTGCTAACCATAGGCCTGGCCCTCGCCGGCATAGGCGCCTTCTTCGTCCTGCCAGTTTCGCCCTTACCGCAAGTCGACTTCCCCGTGATCTCGGTCAGCGCCTCACTGCCGGGCGCCAGCCCTTCCACCATGGCCAGCAGCGTGGCCACGCCGCTGGAGCGGCGCCTGGGCGTGATCGCGGGCGTCAATGAGATGACGTCCAACAGCAGCAACGGCTCGACCCGCGTCAGCCTGCAGTTCGACCTCAACCGCAAGATCGACGCGGCTGCGCGTGAGGTGCAGGCCGCCATCAATGCCTCGCGCGCCGACCTGCCGGCCACCTTGCGCAGCAACCCGACTTACCGCAAGGCCAACCCGGCCTCGGCGCCGGTCATCATCCTGGCGCTCACCTCCAAGACGCGCTCGCCGGGTCAAATCTATGACGAGGTGTCCAACCTCGTTCAGCAAAAAATCGCGCAGGTACCCGGCGTGGGTGACGTGGAACTGGGCGGAGGTTCTCTGCCTGCCGTGCGGGTGGAGCTGCTGCCGTTTGCGCTGAATCGCTACGGCGTCAGTATGGAAGACGTGCGGGCGGCCCTGCAGGCCTCCAACGCCAACCGGCCCAAGGGCGCGATAGAAGGCAACGGCCAGCGCTTTCAGATCTATTCGGGCTCCAACACCGCCACCGGCGGACTCAAGGCCGTCGACTACCGCAACCTGGTGGTGGCCTGGCGCAACAATGCGGCCATTCGCCTTTCGGACGTGGCCGAAGTGGTCGACGGCGTGGAGAACATCAACACACTGGGCCTTTTCAACGGCGAGCCCGCCGTGATCGTGCTGGTCACGCGCCAGCCTGATGCCAACGTGATCGCCACCGTAGACGGCGTGCGGGCCTTGCTGCCCGAGCTGCAGGCGGCGCTGCCGCAGGACGTGCACCTGCAGGTCGCGTCAGACAGCACCAATTCCATCCGCGCATCGCTGCATGAAATTGAAGTCACGCTGCTGATCTCCATCGCGCTGGTGGTGCTGGTGGTCAGCGCCTTTTTGCGCAGCGCGCGCGCCACCATCATCCCGGCGGTGGCGACTGTGGTGTCGCTGCTGGGCACTTTCGGTGTGATGTACCTGCTGGGCTTTTCGCTCAACAACCTGAGCCTGATGGCGCTCACCGTGGCCACCGGCTTTGTGGTGGACGACGCCATCGTCGTGCTTGAAAACACCAGCCGCCATATCGAAGCCGGCATGGACCGCTTCAAGGCGGCGCTGCTGGGCGCTCGTGAGGTCGGGTTCACGGTGCTGTCCATCAGCCTGTCGCTGGTGGCGGTGTTTATTCCGCTGCTCTTCATGGGCGGGCAGATCGGGCGGCTGTTCCGTGAATTTGCCGTCACGCTGTCGGCGGCGGTCATGATTTCGCTGGTGATCTCGCTGACCACCACGCCCATGATGTGCGCCTGGCTGCTCAAGCCCGATGCGCACCAGAAGAAGCCGGGCCTCTTTTCGGGTGTTGCACGCTGGTTTGAAAGCGCCTTCAACCGCGTGCACCGCAGCTATGAAACCAGCCTGGACTGGGCGCTGCACAGCAAGCTGCTGGTGATGCTGATCCTGGCGGCGGTGGTGGGCCTGAATGTCTACCTCTACGTCAAGGCGCCCAAGGGATTCTTCCCGCAACAGGACACCGGCCAGATCAACGGCGGCCTGCGGGCCGACCGCAGCATTTCCTTCCAGGCGCTGCAGGCCAAACTCAAGCAGCTGGTCGACATCATCCGCGCCGACCCGGCGGTGGACACCGTGGTGGGCTTTACCGGCGGCTCGCGGGCGGGCGGCGGTTTCATGTTCATCAACCTCAAACCGGTGGGCCAGCGCGACGTGGCCGGCCAGGCCGTGATCACGCGGCTGCGGCCGCAGCTGGCGCAAGTGACGGGAGTGAGCCTGTTCCTGAATCCGGTGCAAGACCTGCGCGGCGGCGGCCGCCAGAGCAACTCGACCTACCAGTACACCCTGAAAAGCGATAACGCCGCCGACCTGCGCGTCTGGGCCACACGCCTGGCCGAACAGATGAAGCTGCAGGGCGACCTGACCGACGTGGACACCGACCAGCAGGAAAACGGCGTGGAGACCATGGTGACCGTGGACAAGGAAAGCGCGGCGCGCATGGGCATCAGTTCGCGTGACGTCGACAACGCGCTTTACAACGGCTTCGGCCAGCGGCAGGTGGCCACGATTTATGCCGAGCTCAACCAGTACCACGTGATCATGGAAGTGGCGCCGCGCTATACGCGCAGCCCCGAGACGCTCAAAGACATTTATGTGCCGGCGAAGAATGCGGGTGGTGGCAGTACGGCGTCCACAACCGCCACGGCCAGTGCCGCCAGCACATCTTCCAGTACAGCAACAACAACGGCAACGGCGACGGCAACAACGGGCACGACAGGCGCCACGACCACCACCGCCGCAGCAACCGGCACCACAAGCGGTGGCACCACCAGCACACTCAGCGCCAACCCCGGCCTGCGCGACACCTCCAGCGGCCAGGTCCTGAGCACCGCGGCCACCACCATGGTGCCGCTGTCGGCCATCGCCAGATTCAGCGAGAACCCCACGGCGGCCTCGGTGAGCCATGAAGATGGCGAGCTGTCCACCACCATCTCGTACAACCTCGCCGAAGGCGCCACCCTCAGTGACGGCGAGGCCGCGGTTCGCCAGGCGGAGGCCGACATACGCCTGCCCAACAATGTGCGCGGCAGCTTTGCCGGCACGGCGCGCAGCGCGCAAGACTCGCAGAAAGAGCAGCCGTTTCTGATCCTCGCGGCGCTGGTGGTGATCTACATCGTGCTGGGCATCCTCTATGAAAGCCTGGTGCACCCGATCACCGTGCTCTCTACCCTGCCCTCTGCCGGCGTGGGCGCGGTGCTGGCGCTCTTGATGTTCAAGCTGGACTTTTCCATCATTGCGCTGATCGGGATTTTCCTGCTGATCGGCATCGTGAAGAAGAACGCCATCTTGATCATCGACTTCGCCCTGGAAGCCGAGCGGTCGCGCGGACTTTCGGCGCTTGAGGCCGTGCGCGAAGCCTGCCTGCTGCGCTTTCGGCCCATCCTCATGACCACGCTCGCGGCTATCCTGGGCGCACTGCCGCTGGCCATCGGCTTCGGCGAAGGCGCAGAACTGCGCCGCCCACTGGGCATCGCCATCATCGGCGGCCTGATCGCCAGCCAGCTGTTGACTCTGCTCACCACGCCGGTGGTCTATGTGCTGATGGACAAGCTGCGCCGGCGCAGCCCGCTGGAGCGCCAGCTTGGCCGCCATCCCGATGAGACTGGCATGCCGCCGCCCGGCGCCCCGCTGCAACTGCAGTGATTGATGAATGACTGCCATGAAACACAGCACCTATACCGTCAACACCCAGACACCGCGATTCACTTTGCACCTGCTCGCCGCCGCGATGATCCTCGCGCTGGCCGGCTGCGCCGTCGGCCCCAATTACAAAACCCCGACCACCGCCGAGGTCAGCACCTTCAAGGAGGCCGAAGGCTGGGTGCCCGCCGTGCCGGCCGATGCGCTGGAGCGCGGCCCGTGGTGGAGCCTCTTTAACGACCCGGTGCTCAACCAGCTGCAGTCACGCGTTGATGTGTCCAACCAGAATGTCGCGCTGGCGGTGGCCGCCTATGCCCAGGCACGCGCGCTGGTGCGCGAACAGCGCGCTTCCCTCTTTCCCTCGGTCACGCTGGACGGCGGCGCCACCCGTTCGCGCTCTAGCGGCAACGTGACGACGGGCGCCACCGGCCGCGTCGGCAACAACTACCAGCTCAGCATAGGCGGCAGCTGGGAGCCCGACGTTTGGGGCCGCCTGGGCCGCGCGGTCGACAGTGCCACGGCGGGCGAACAGGCCAGCGCCGCCGACCTGGCCTCGGCCAAGCTGTCGGCGCAGGGCGAGCTGGCGGCCAACTACTTTTCGCTGCGCCAGACTGACGCGCAGAAAGCCTTGCTCGAAAGCACGCTGGCCGGTTACCAGCGCGCGCTGGAGATCACGCAAAACCGCTACACCGCCGGCATTGCCGCCAAGACCGATGTGCTGCAGGCGCAGACCCAACTCGCCAATGCCCAGGCCGACAACGCCGGGCTGCAGCGCCAGCGTGCGCAGCTCGAGCACGCGATTGCCGTGCTGGTGGGCGAAGCGCCCGGCAACTTCACCCTGCCGCCTGCCAAATGGAAGCCGGTGGTGCCTGAAGTGCCGGTGGGCGTGCCGTCTGAATTGCTGCAGCGCCGGCCCGACATCGCCGCCGCCGAGCGCCGCGTGGCTTCGGCCAACGAGCAGATCGGCATCGCCAAAAGCGCCTACTACCCCAGCCTGTCGCTCAGCGCCTCGGCCGGAACCGGCGCCAGCCGTGTGGCCGATCTTTTCAAGGCGTCCAGCAGCGTCTGGTCCCTGGGCCTGTCGGCTGCGCAGCTGATTTTTGACTTTGGCGCGACCGGTGCCCGGGTAGACGGCGCGACCGCCCAGCACCAGCAGGCTGTGGCACGTTACCGGCAAGCAGTGCTGGCCGCCTTCCAGGACGTGGAAGACCAGCTCTCCGCCACCCGCGTGCTGCTCACACAGCAAGAGCTGCGCCGCCAGGCTTCCACTGCAGCCGACCAGGTTGAGCAGCAGGTGCTCAACCGCTACCGCAGCGGCCAGGTCGGCTACACCGAGGTGATCACCGCCCAGGCCACCGCGCTGAGCGCCCGCCGCGCACTGGTGCAGGCCATGGCCGACCGCCAGACGACAGCGGTGGCGCTGATCCAGTCACTGGGCGGCGGCTGGCAGGTGGCGAAGTAAACATCACGCCCGTGTCCTTTTCTTAAGAAAAAAAGGCCTCCAGCCCATATTCCACATTGGCCTGTAGCTATCAAAACTATAGCGACCGGCCATCAGGCCACCGTGGGCCCTTAGCGCCCGTGCAGCGCCGAGAGGAAAAACCCAGCCGCTTCACTCAGCGGCCTGTCCTTGCGGGTGATGCTGCCGAAGGCCTCCATCTTGTGCTGGATGCGGCACGGCAGGATGGCCAGCAGACCGTGTTTGGCATAGGTGCCGGCGATGGACAGCGGCATCACGCCCACCATGTCGGTCTCGGCGATCAGGTTGGTGGTGGTGAGGATGGACGCGGTTTCGATCAGGCCCTTGGGTGACGGCGTCTGCAACATGCGGAACTCCTGCTCCAGCACCTCGCGCATCGGGCTGCCGTGGGGTTGCAAGATCCAGCCGTAACCCAGCAGGTCGGCAAACTTGACCGCCCGCTTTTTGGCCAGCGGGTGCTGCACGCCCACCACCAGGGCCAGCGCCTCGTTTTCCAGCGGCGCGAAGGCGTAGTCGGCCCGGTGCTCGTCGCGGATACGGCCTATCGCCACGTCGAGCCGGCCTTCGCGCAGCAACTCGAACAGCCGGTCGCTGGTGTCCATGGTGATGTCGACCGACATCAACGGATAGGCCTTCTTCAGCGCGATGATGGCGTGCGTCAGCAGGTTGGGCGACGGCGCCATGATGCTGCCCACCGATACCCGGCCCGAGCCGCCCAATTCCAGCTCAGCCAGCTCGCGTGTCATCGACTCGACCGAGCCGCGCATGCCGCGAAAGTAGCGCAGCACGCTGTCGCCGGCCGGCGTGAGCTTTTGCCCGCGCCCCACCCGCTCAAACAAGCGCTGGCCCAATGCGGATTCGAGCTCCTGGATCATCTTGGTGGCGGCCGGCTGCGTCATGCCCAGCTCGGCTGAGGCCTTGCGCAGGGTGCCGTGTTCGCCGACGGCGAGGATCAGCGCGACCTGCCGCATGCGCAGGCGGTTGAGCAATTGGGGAATGGAAGAGGTACGGGAAGAGGTGCGGGAAGGGCTTCGAGGTGTGGCAGGCATGGCGGGCCATTTCGGGTGTGTTGATCCGATCGAATGTAATTGATCACCTCAGGTTATCAAATAATCAGGGATTTTCAATTTACGTTAACTGTCATGCTCCCTACCATCAGGTCATTCGTTCAAGCTTTCCTGATAACAATGACCCGGAGACAAAGACCATGACCCGCCTGAAATCCCTGCAACTACTTCCTGCCCTGCTGGCGGCCGCCTGCGCTTTCACGGCCGCACCGGCCCTGGCCCAGGACTGGCCGACCAAGCCGGTACGCATCCTCGTGGGCTCGGCCCCTGGCGGTGGCACCGACGCCATGGCCCGCGCCGTGGCTGATCGCCTCGGCCCGCTGCTCAAACAACCCGTCGTGGTGGAAAACCGGCCCGGAGCCTCCAACACCCTGGCCGCCGACGTCACAGCCAAATCCACCGACGGCCACACCCTGTTGATGGGCGTCTCGACGGCGCATGCGATTGCGCCGCACCTGCTGAAGCTTGGCTACGACAACAACAAGGACCTGGTGCCTGTGGTATTCGTCGGCGCGGTGCCCAATGTGCTGGTGGTCAACAATGCCCTGCCGGTCGACTCGGTGCAGTCGCTCATCAAGCTGGCCAAGGCCAAGCCCGGCCAGCTCAACTACGCCACCAGCGGCTCGGGCAGCACGCAGCACATCGCGGCCGAGCTCTTCAAGGACCAGGCCGGCGTTTTCATCACCCACATTCCTTACCGCGGCAGCGGCCCCGCCCTCATCGACCTCGTGGGTGGCCAGGTGCAGCTGAGCTTTGACACCATGCCCTCGGTCATCGGCCAGATCAAAAACGGCCGCATCAAGCCACTGGCCGTGGCCAGCGCCAAACGCAACGCGCAACTGCCCAATGTGCCGACCATGGCCGAAGCGGGCCTCAAAGGCGTGGAGATGAGCGCCTGGTATGGCATCTACATGCCCTCCGCCACGCCCAAGGCGGTGCAGGAGCGCATCTACGCCGAAGTGACTAAGGTGCTTGCCTTGCCTGAGACACAAACCCGCCTGAGCGCCATCGGTGCAGACCTGACGCCGATGACGCAAGCGCAGTTCGCGCAGTTTCACAATGATGAGAACAAGCGTTATGGTGACCTGATTGCCAAGAAGAACATCAAGCTTGACTGAGCCCGACGAACTGAACTGACTTGAATTCACTGACTGGACCGACACCATGAGCAACTTGCAGAAGCTACCTGTCATTGCCCTCACGCTGGGCGATGCGGCCGGTATAGGCCCTGAACTGATCGCCCGGTTGCTGTCGCAGTCCGGCATCACAGCCAGCGCCAACATCGTGCTGGTGGGCGATGCCTGGCTCTGGCAGCAGGGCCAGGCCACCGCAAAACAAGCTGTCGCAACGCAAGCGGTGACCAGCCTCGCCGAGGTACGTGGCCGCGCCGACATCCGCCTGCCGGCTTTCCTGCCCACAGACACGATTCAGCCGGCGCAAGTGCAGCGCAGCCAGGCGCAGGCCGCCTGCGGCGCGGCCGTGTTGCAGGTGCTCAACCTCTGCATGGACGGCGCCAAACGCGGTGAGGTCGATGCGATCTGCTTTGCCCCGCTGAACAAGCAGGCCATGAAGCTGGGCGGCCTGAAGCACGAAGACGAGCTGCACCATTTCGCCGAATACCTGGGCGTGACGTGTTACTTCTGCGAGTTCAATACCTTGGGCGATTTGTGGACGGCCCGCGTGTCATCACACATTCCGCTGAAAGACGCCGCAGCCATGCTCAGCAAAGAGCGCATCGTCGATGCGACCAAGCTGATCTACGCATCTCTCAAGGCCAGCGGCAACGCCAGCCCCAAAGTGGCGGTGGCGGCTTTCAACCCGCACGGCGGCGACGGCGGCGTCTGCGGACGCGAAGAGATCGACATCATCGAGCCGGCCGTGGCCGAACTGCGCGCCGGCGGCGTCCCAGTGGACGGCCCTTTCCCGGCAGACACCATCTTCCTGAAAGCGCAGGCCGGCCAGTACCAGGCCATCGTCACCATGTACCACGACCAGGGCCAGATCGCCATCAAGCTGATGGGATTCAGCAAGGGCGTGACGGTGCAGGGCGGCTTGCCGGTGCCCATCACCACACCGGCGCATGGCACAGCGTATGACATCGCCGGCCGGGGTGTGGCGGATGTGAATGCCACGCTCAATGCCTTCAGGATTGCCCAGCGCATGGGTGCGGCGCGCCTGCAACCGGCCGCCTGAGTTTTCTCATTCTTTTCTTTTTACTCTCAAAGAACCACCATGAAAATCAAATCAGTCCGTGCACGCGTGTTCGAATGGAAAGGCAAGACCGTTCCGCCCCAGGGCAACTTCTGCTCCAACGCGATGGACCTGGTCTACTCCAAGACCGAGTCGATGAGCACCTTCCGCTTTCACTCCTGGACGGTGGTCGAGATTGAAACCGACGACGGCATCGTCGGCCTGGGCAACGTGGCGCTGGCGCCGCACATCGCCAAAGCCATCATCGACCAGTACCTCACACCGCTGGTGCTGGGCCAGGACCCCTGGGACTACGAATACCTGTGGCAGCGCATGTACCGCAGCACCCACGCCTGGGGCCGCAAGGGCGT
>JAJKJM010000182.1 GCA_021153985.1 Polaromonas sp. | reverse complement strand
TCGGTGGATGCAAACGCGCCGCGCAGCAGCAGCATGGTGCTGGCAACGACGTATTCCGCCACGCTGAGTGCATTCGCGCCGGAGGCGGGGATGACCTTGATGCCGCGGGCTTCGCAGGCCGGCACATCAATGTTGTCCAGGCCCACGCCGAGCCGTCCCACCACTTTGCAGCGCGTGAGCGCGGCCACCAGCTCGCCGCGCACCTGCGTCAGATTGCGCACCACCAGCGCATCCGCCTTGGCCGCCTCGGCGTGCAGGCGGGCGGCATCGCCGACCAGCTTCGGGTCGTAGAACACGTCGTGCGCCGCTTCAAGCCGCGCCACGGCGCGCTCGTCCATGAATTCGCTGATGACTATGCGCGCCATGCGTCTTGCGCGCTCAGGCTGATTCGAACAGACGTGTCAGCACGAACTCGCGGTGGCCCAGCGCCTCAGCCGCGGTCAGGCGGCCGTTGGCGGTGCGCAGCATGTTCTCCAGCAGCTTGTCGCCGGCCTGGTCCAGCGTGATCTCGCGTTGCAGCAATCCGGAGGTGTCCACGTCGATGTGCTCGCTCATCAGCCGCACGGTGCGCGGGTTCGAGCAGATCTTGATCACCGGAACGATGGCATTGCCGATCACATTGCCCTGGCCCGTGGGGAAGAAGTGCACGGCATAACCGGAGGCGGCGCACAAGGTCACCATCTCGGCGGCGGCGCTGGACGAGTCCATGAACCACAGGCCGGGGTGCGTGGGCTTCTCGGCCTTGTCGATGACGCCGTCTACGGTGCAGACCTTGCCGATCTTCTGGATGTTGCCCAGGGCTTTTTCCTCAATGGTCGTCAGCCCGCCGGCGATGTTGCCTTTGGTCGGCTGCGAGTCCGACAGGTCACTGGTCTTGTGGCGGTTGATCATGTCCTGGTAGCGGTTGAACATGAACATGAACTGGTCGCGCACGGCGTCGTTGGCACAGCGGTCGGCCACGATTTTTTCACCGCCGGTGATCTCGGAGGTTTCACCGAAGCACAGGTAGTTGCCCAGCGGGTGTAGTTTGTCGAAGGCGTTGCCGACAGTGGGGTTGGCGCCGCAGCCGGAAGTGGTATCGGACTCGCCGCATTTGGTGGACACCCAGAGTTCGGAGATACCGCAGGCCTCGCGCTGTTTTTCACTGGCCCACTGCACATACTCGCGCGCGGCTTTGGACGCTTTCATGATGGTCTCATGGTCGCCGTGGCCTTCAATGCCAAAACCCACCACGGGTTTGCCGGTGGTCGCGATGCCGTCCACCACTTTTTTGGTCCAGCTGTCTTCAATGCCGATCACCACGACGGCGGCAACGTTGGGGTTGCAGCCTGCGCCAATCAACGTGCGGAAATGCAGTTCCAGGTCGGCGCCGAACTGCAGCCGGCCGTAAGGGTGCGGGATCGCCATGCTGCCCTTGATGTTGTGGGCCACGGCTTCGGCCGCCGCGTTGGACAGGTCGTCCAGCGGCAGGATGATGACGTGGTTGCGCACGCCGACGCGGCCGTTCTCACGGCGGTAGCCCAGAAATGTGGTGTTTTTATCGATGACTGACATGGAGAATCCTTTTAAAGTTTTTTGAGCTGATGGTTTGGATGGCGTGGCGAGCGGGCGGCAGGCAAGGCGCAAACCGCAGACGGGCTTGTGCCCGGCGAGGATTTGCAACGCAGCATCCCGCCCGCGCAGTAGCCAGGCAAGCCATCAACTACCATCTTTTGGTTTTGATGTTGTGTACGTGCGCATGCTGGCCGGCCTTGATGTTGGCGACGACCTTGCCCATGTCGATGCCGTACTTCAGCACCGTATCGCCGACGGCCATGTCCTTGAGCGCCACCTTGTGGCCTATGGGGATGTCTTGCTGGGCCTGCACGTTGATCATGCGGTCCTCGTCCATGATCCAGCCGGTCATGGCGGTTCCCGCCTTCACACCTTCCACCACCACAACGGCCACGGTGTCTTTGGCGTCATGCAATACAAAATGAATCATGGGTTCTCCGTCAAGGGCCTGAATTAATTTGAGCCGCCAGTTTTATGGACGGTCAAGGCCTTGTCAATTCACTCATATATATGACTTGTACGACCCGGCCATCGGTGTTTCAATGGCGGCCGTGACCGAAAAAGACCGATCCACCCCCTTGCGTCCGCTGGCGGGCGGGGACGCGCTGCCGCTGTACCGCCAGGTCAAGCGCGAGTTGCAAAAACTCATTGAAGCGGGGCACTACGGTCCGGGTAAACCCCTGCCCAGCGAGGCGGAAATCGCCGGGACTTTGCAAGTGAGCGTGGGAACGCTGCGCCATGCGGTGGACGAACTGGTGCACGAGCATGTGCTGCTGCGCCGCCAGGGCAAGGGCACTTTTGTGGCGCCGCACACCAACGCGCGCTTCCTGTTCCAGTTTTTCCATGTGGAGCCGCGCTGGAACTTCGGCGACGATGATGCGGCGGGCGGCGGCGACTATCCCGAGATCGACTGCATTGCCTTTGCGCGCGAACGGGCGACCGAGTTCGAAGCATCCGCCCTGCGCATCAAGGCCGGCGAGGCCGTGTTCAGGGTCGAGAACCGGCTCGCCTTGCGCGGACGCGTGGTGATGCATGACCGGCTCTCGATTTCGGCGGCCCTCTTTCGCAACCTCACGGAAAAGCGTTTCGTCGAAAGGCCCAGCACGATTTACGCGCTTTACCAGACCGACTTCGGCATCACCGTGCTGCGCGCCCAGGAGCGCGCACGCGCTGCGGCGGCCGACAAGGCCACGGCCCGCGTGTTGGGCGTGGCGGCGGGCGCTCCCGTGATGGAGGTGCACCGGCTGGCCTTGACCTTTGGCGACAAGCCGGTGGAATACCGCGTGTCGACCATCAACACCCAGGCGCATGACTACGTCAGTGTGCTGTCCAAGAAAGCATGAGCATGGACCTTGTTTTTCTGCTGGAAAGAGCCCGTCTTGCCGGCATGGAAGCGGCCGCCCGTATCAGGCAGGCGCGGGTTGCCCTGCAGCCGGCGGACGTCAGCCAGAAAGCGCCTGGCGACTGGGTCACACGCTTTGACCGCGAAGTGGAAGAGCACTTGCACGAAGCGCTGCGGCAATTCCTGCCGGAAGGCCGCTTTGTCGGTGAGGAGGGCGGCGGCGAGTTGACCGACGCGCCCACCTGGCTGGTTGACCCGATTGACGGCACGGCGAACTTTGCGCGCGGCTATCCGCAGTACGCGGTGTCGATCGCGCTCTGCGTGGGCCGCGAGCCGGTGCTGGGCGTGGTAGTCGATCCTTCGCGCGATGAAATCTTCGCGGCCGCGAACGGCCTGGGTGCATGGCTCAATGGGCAGCGCATCGCCTGCGCCGCGCCGCGTTTGCCGGGCCAGTGCCTGGTCGCCACGGTGTTTCCCAAACCCGGCGCGCCCTTCATGGACGACTACCTCGCCGAATTCGGCCGCGTGTTGAAAACGTTCGGGCAGCTTCGCCGCAGCGGCGCGATGGTGCTGGAGCTGGCCTATGTCGCGGCCGGCAGAGCCGACGCCTTCTGGGAGCGCGGCATGGGCGCTTGGGACGCGGCGGCCGGCGCGGTGCTGCTGCGCGAAGCCGGCGCCGTGATGCATGCGATGGACGGTTTGCCGCTGCTGGAAAGCCGCATGCTGGTGGCCGGCAGCCCGGCCGGCGCCACCTTGCTCGAAGGCGTGCTCAAGTGCCCATAAGGCGAAACATCTCCTTGCTGCTCTCTTCCTGACTGATTTGACTGGGTCCCGATGATTCTCAAATGGCGCTTGCAGCTGGCTTCGTATTTCCCGGGTGTTCTGGTGTGCATGGTGATTGCACTGGCGGCGACCTTTGTGTCCGAGCACTACGGCGGGCCGCAACTGCTGTATGCGCTGCTGATAGGCCTGGCTTTTCATTTCCTCAACAGCAACCCGCAGACAGCCAAAGGCATAGGTTTTTGCGGCCGTGTGGTGCTGAGGGTCGGTGTGGCGTTGCTGGGCGCGCGCATCACGTTTTCGCAGGTGGCCCGGCTGGGCCTGGGGACTGCGGCGGTGATCGTACTGGCGGTGCTGCTCACAATAGGGTTGGGCCTGCTGCTGGCGCGCTGGCTGAAATGCTCGCGTGACGAAGGGCTGCTCTCGGGCAGTGCGGTGGCCATCTGCGGCGCATCGGCGGCGCTGGCGGTGTCGTCCGTGCTGCCCCAGACCAGGGAGAACGAGCGCTTCACCCTGCTGGCCGTCGTGGGCGTCACGGTGCTGTCGACGCTGGCCATGGTGGTCTACCCCTTCAGCCTTCAGGCCATAGGCCTGCTGCCGGGGCAGGCCGGCATCGTGCTGGGCGGCTCCATCCACGATGTGGCGCAGGTGGTGGCGGCCGGCATGATGCTGGGCCCGCAGGCCGGCGACACGGCGACGGTGGTCAAGCTGTTCCGCGTCATGATGCTGATGCCCGTGGTGCTCGCGGTGGCGGTGATGTACCGCAAGCATCCGGCCGTGAAGGTGCCGGAAACCGAGGTGCCGCTGGTGCCGGGCTTCCTGCTGGCTTTTGTGGTGCTGGTGATGCTGGCCAGCGCCGGCCTCATCAGCCCGCCGCTGGTTCAACTGGCCGGTGATGCCTCGCGCTGGATGCTGGTGACGGCGATTGCCGCCGCCGGCGTCAAGACCAGCTTCGAGGACCTGCTCAAGCTGGGCTGGAAGCCGGTGGCGCTGCTGGTGACCGAGACCGCGTTTATCGTGGTCTTTGTGGTGGCCGCGGTGCTGCTGCTGCGGCTCGGCGGCGCCTGAAGAACTTCAGCCCAGCAGGGCCTGCGCGAACTCGCGCGCGTTGAAGGTTTCCAGGTCTTCAAGCTGCTCGCCAACGCCGATGAAATACACCGACACGGGGCGCAGCGCCGGTGAAGCCAGGGCGCGCTCGCGGGCCCACAGCGCGATGGCCGCGAGCACGCCGCCCTTGGCCGTGCCGTCCAGCTTGGTCACGATGAGGCCGGTCAGCTGCAGCGTGTCGTCAAAGGCCTTGACCTGGGCCAGGGCGTTCTGGCCGGTGTTGCCGTCGATCACAAGCAGTACTTCGTGGGGAGCCGTTGCATCGGCCTTTTGCACCACACGCTTGATCTTGCGTAGCTCCTCCATCAGGTGCAGTTGCGTGGGCAGTCGGCCGGCCGTGTCGACCAGCACGACGTCTTTGCCGCGCGCCTTGCCGGCGCTGACCGCGTCAAAGCTCACGGCGGCCGGATCGCCCCCTTCCTGGCTGACGATCTCGACGGTGTTGCGGTCAGCCCAGACACTGAGCTGCTCGCGCGCCGCCGCGCGAAAAGTGTCGGCTGCCGCCAGCAGCACCGACGCGCCTTCGCTGGCGAGATGGCGCGTGAGCTTGCCAATGGAGGTGGTTTTGCCGGCGCCGTTCACGCCGGTCACCATGATCACGGTGGGTTGGTACTGGCCGATTACCAGGGCTTGCTCCAGCGGTTTCAGCAGGTGGGCGATTGAATCTACCAAGGCATTTTTGACGGCGACCGGGTGCGTCATGCCGCCTTCCTTGACGCGGCGTTTGACGTCGGCCAGCAGGTGTTCGGTGGCCTTGGCGCCGGCGTCGGCCATCAGCAGCGCGGTTTCCAGGTCTTCATACAGTGCATCGTCGATGCGGCTGCCGGTGAACACGGTCGAGATGCTGGAGCCGGTCTTGCGCAGGCCATCCTGCAGCTTGCTGAGCCAGCGCTCGCGCTCGGGTGGCGTGGCGCCGGGGACCGGAATGGCAATGGGTGTGACGAGTGCGCTGCCGATCAAGCCTCCACCGACGGATGCCGGCGCGGCGCTGGCCACGGACGTTTCCGGGGCCGCCTTCGGGGTTGCGTCAGACGGCGCAGATGGCTCCGAAGCAGAAGGCAGGGCAGGGGGAGGGGATTTTTTCTTGAAAAAACTGAACATTGGGTATGCTTGTGAATCCTAGTGGGCTGTTGCACTTGCAGTGCCAACGTCCGGCGCCACACAGCTATTCTATGAAACACCCCAGGCAAGACCTTTTGACGCATCCAGTACCCTTTTTCCTTTCTTTTTCGCGGCTTTTTCGCGCCCCGGCTACTTTGCTGGCCTTGTGCCTGGGCACAGCCGCGGTTGCGCAGGCACCCGCTCCCAGACCTGAAGTCGAGCAGTTCACGCTGGCCAACGGCCTGACGGTCATCGTCAAACCCGACCACCGGGCTCCCACCGCGGTGCACATGCTCTGGGTGCGGGTCGGTTCGATGGACGAGGTGGACGGCACCTCGGGTGTGGCCCACGCGCTGGAGCACATGATGTTCAAGGGTACGCCGACGGTCAAACCCGGCGATTTTTCCAAGCGGGTGGCCGCGCTGGGCGGACGCGACAACGCCTTCACCGGCCGCGACAACACCGGCTACCACCAGCAGATTCCGGCGGGCAAGCTTGAGGACGTGATGCGGCTGGAGGCCGACCGCTTTGCCAACATGCAATGGCCCGACGAGGAGTTCAAACGCGAGATCGAAGTGGTCAAGGAAGAGCGCCGCCTGCGCACCGAAGATTCGCCGCGCGCCATGCTGTATGAGCAGGCCACGGCCATGACCTTTATGGCCTCGCCCTATCGCCGTCCCGTCGTCGGCTGGATGAGCGACCTGGATGCCATGACACCCAACGACTTGCGTGAGTTCTACCGGCGCTGGTATGTGCCGGCCAACGCGGCGGTCGTGGTGGCGGGCGATGTGACGGTGGCGCAGGTCAAAAAACTGGCCGAAAAATACTATGGCGGCATCCCCGCCCGGCCGGTGCCCGTGCGCAAGCCGCGCGCCGAGCCAGAGCAGGACGGCATGCGCCGCCTGGACTACAAGGCCCCAGCCAGCCAGGCCTATGTGGGCATGTCCTTCAAGGTGCCCAAGCTGGAGCCGGCGGATCTTGTGCAGCCAGCTTCGCCGGCAGCGGGCGCGCAGCCCTCACCAACGGCTGCGGCCAGCCGTGACGCGCTCGCGCTGGCAGTGCTCTCCGCCGTGCTTGACGGTTATAGCGGCGCTCGCCTGGACCGTGCGCTGGTGCAGGGGCAAGGGAACGAGCGCGTGGCCGACAGCGCCGGCTCTTCCAGTGGGCTGATCGGCCGGGGCCCCCAGCTTTTCATCCTGGATGGCGTGCCGGCCGAAGGCAAGACCACGCAGCAGGTGGCCGAGGCGCTGCGCCGGCAAGTGGCCCTGATTGCCCGGGAAGGTGTGAGCGAAGCCGAACTCAACCGCGTCAAGACCCAGTGGGTGGCCAGCGAAACCTACAAGCTCGACTCGGTGGCCAGCCAGGCGCGTGAGCTGGGTTCGAACTGGATCCAGGGATTGCCGCTGGACGGCAGCGAGCGGGTGATTGCCCAACTGCGCACCGTGAGCGCCGCCGAAGTGCAGGCGGTGGCCGCCAAATACTTTGGCGACGACCAGATGACCATGGCCACGCTGCTGCCGCAGGCTGTGGACCCGAACCGCAAACCGCGCAAGCCGGCCGTCGCCATCCGGCATTGAGCCCTCATTTCCGCTTTCCGAAACGGACGATTGAATTTCCCCATGACATTTGCTATTAAAAACAGAGCACGTAGTTCAATATCCATATGGGCTACAGGCATTTTTTGCTTAATTTTTCAGGCCGGGGCGCTGGCGGCGATACCGATCCAGCAGTGGACGCAGCCCAGTGGTGCGCAGGTCTACCTGGTTGAAAGCCCGGCGATTGCCATGGTGGATATTCAGATGGAATTCGACGCCGGCACGCGGCGCGACCCGGCAGCGCAAGCGGGCCTGGCCGGTGCCATGACGGGCATGATGGAAAAAGGCTTGCAGGCCAGAAATGGCGCGCCCGCCCTTGACGAGAATGCCCTCAGTGAAGCCTGGGCCGACCTGGGCGCGCAGTTCGGCGCCGGCGCCACGTCCGACCGCATGGGGTTTTCGCTGCGGTCGCTCACTGAGCCCGACCTGCTGGACAAGGCCGTCGCGTTGGCCGCACGCGAGCTGGCCGAGCCGGCGTTTCCTGACGCCGTCTGGCAGCGCGAACGCCAGCGTCT
This sequence comes from Polaromonas sp., assembly GCA_021153985.1. Lineage (GTDB taxonomy): Bacteria > Pseudomonadota > Gammaproteobacteria > Burkholderiales > Burkholderiaceae_C > Polaromonas. The sequence continues at coordinate 6,160 of JAJKJM010000182.1, read as the reverse complement.
TCAGGCCTCGATCAAGGAGTCCTACACACGCCCCGGCAGCATCATCGGGCGGGCCTATACGCAGGCGGTGTACGGCACGCACCCCTACGGGTATCAGGTGACCGAGGAAACGCTTTCGCGCATCGGCGTAGACGACATGCGCAAGCTCCACGCCAACAGCGTGGTGGCCTGCCGCGCGCGCATCAGCATGGTGGGCGCCGTCACGCGCGCGCAGGCAGATGTGATCGCCACGCGGCTGCTGGCGCGCCTGCCGCAGGTGCCCTGCGACAGCCTGCCGCCGCTGCTCGAGGTGCCCGAAGTCGCGCCGCTGGCGCAGGCGGATGAAAAACGCATTCCGTTTGATTCGGCGCAGGCGCATGTGCTGATCGGCCAGCCCGGCTACAAGCGCGCCGACCCGGACTACTTTGCGCTGACGGTGGGCAACTACATTTTGGGCGGCGGCGGTTTTGTCTCTCGCCTGACGCTGGAAGTGCGTGAAAAGCGGGGGCTGACTTACGGCGTTTCGAGTTATTTCTCGCCGGGGCTGCACGCCGGCGCTTTCACTGTGGGCCTGCAGACGCGGCCCGACCAGGCGGTCCAGGCAGTGGCGCTGGTGCGCGACGTGTTGAAAGAGTTTGTAGCCAACGGGCCGACCGAAGCGGAGCTGAAGGCCGCCAAGGACAACCTCATCGGCGGCTTCGCGCTGCGCATCGACAGCAACCGCAAGCTGCTCGACAACATTTCCGGCATCGCCTGGAACCGTTTGCCGCTGGACTACCTGGACACCTGGACGCAACAGGTCGACAAGGTGACGGTGGCTGACATCAAGGCCGCCTTTGCGCGCAAGCTGCAGCCCGACAAAATGGTCACCGTGGTGCTGGGATCACCCTGACTTTTGAATCCTTTTGATGTAATTTCGGATGACGCTGGCGGCGTTTTGACGGCAAGATCATAATTTTTCGTAAAAGATGTCGCGGTTTTGTTGCACTTTCTTGTAATTCGTTTTAAATAACGGTTCCGCCGCACCACTCATACGTTTGTTGATAGTCCCGTGAGGCGGCTCGCAACGGGATGCGCATGTCCGTATTCAAAAGTCTTTTCGGCAGCAAAAGCCATCCGCACTCTTCACCGGCGGGGCCGGAGACTGCGCCTGTCAAGATGAATCTCGACGAGCGCATGTCTTTCCGGCGCGAGATGTTGTACGAGGCCATCAAGGTCACCATGCAGGCCCACGGTGTGCTGTCAGCGAGCTACAAGTTCCGGGTCGTTCGCAACGACAAGCGCGGCCACCAGTATTCGGTGCTGATCGATTTGTGCGCCGACTTCCTGCATAACCGCGAAGGCCGGCCGGAGCAACTGGCCGTGGTTGCCGCAGCTATCGCCAAAAATGCGCTCGCGCGCTATGGCATCCTGGTGGCCGGCGTGTACTGGCAGGTCAACGAGCAGATTCCAGGGTTCGAACCGAGCCGGTCCGACGCGCAGCACAGCGGCGGCGGGGCGACGGCGCCGGACTCGCTGACGCCGCGCCAGAAATATGAGCGCGCCACGGCCGACGAACTCGCAGCCTTCGAGGCCGCCTGGCAAAAAGGCCGAGAGATGGATCTGGGTGACCGGATCTACGCGTCGGACCTGGCACCGCTCAGCGGCGGCCAGGGCGGTGACGACAGCAAGCGTTGACGGCCAGGCCGCCTCTTGCTCGCTTGCCGGTTCCAAGCGGGGTAAGCTATCGTTCGATGAAAAAACCAAGCTCCGCCCCCAAACGCCCGCTGGGCACACCCAGTCACGAAATCCGCATCATCGGGGGGCTGTGGAAGCGAACCAAGCTCCGCGTGGCCGACAAACCCGGCCTGAGACCTACACCGGACCGTGTACGTGAAACCCTTTTTAACTGGCTGGGCCAGGATTTGACGGGCTGGCGCTGCATGGACGTATTTGCCGGCACCGGCGTGCTGGGCTTTGAGGCCGCATCGCGCGGCGCCATTGACGTGCTGCTTTGCGAGCAGGACCCTGGACTGGTGTTACAGCTCAAGGCGGTGCAGGCCAAACTCACGGCCACAATGTGCCGCATTGAGCGGGGCGACGGACTGAGCGCCCTTAAACGCGTGCCTGCGGGTAGCTTGCAGCTGGTGCTGCTGGATCCGCCGTTTGAATCGACCTTCTTCGAATCGGCTCTCAAGGCAGCCGCTCAGGCCATAGGCCCGACCGGCGTGGTCTACCTGGAGGCGCCAAAGCCCTGGAGCGGCGAAGAACTGGCGCCCCTGGGCCTGCAGGTGCATCGCAACGGCAAGGCGGGGGCCGTGCATTTTCATTTGCTGGCCAAGGCGGGCGCGCCGGCCGGCTAAAGCGTCCTTGCCGCCGCAGCCTTGCCTGCCTCGTGGTTACAGCGGTGCCCCGGGGTGGGGAAAAGGGCGGGCGGGCATAATTCCCCCATGGCCACACCGCGCATCGCTGTTTATTCCGGCACGTTTGACCCGTTCACGCTGGGCCATGACGACGTGGTGCGCCGCGCGGCGGGGCTTTTTGACCAGGTCGTCGTCGCGGTGGCCGTTGCTCATCACAAGAAGACCTTGTTCACGCTGGACGAGCGTGTGGCGCAGGTGCAGGCCGCGACGCAGGGGATTGCTGGTGTCAAGGTGCTGCCTTTTGATGGCCTGATCATGGATTTTTGCGCCGCGCAAAAGGCCTCGGCCGTAGTGCGCGGCATCCGCAACATCACCGACTTTGACTACGAAGCGCAAATGGCGGCGATGAATCGCAAGCTGCGCCCGGAGGTCGAAACCGTGTTTTTGCTGCCCGATGCGCCGCTGCAGTGCATCAGCAGCACGCTGGTGCGTGAGATCAGCAAGCTGGGTGGCGATGTTGGTCAGATGGTGAGCCCGGCGGTGGCGTCTGCGCTGGCGTCGGCGCACAAAGCAGACACAACAGGTAAGGGGGGCTGACATGGCCCTGATGATCACCGACGAGTGCATCAACTGCGACGTCTGCGAGCCCGAATGCCCCAACCAGGCAATTTACCTGGGCAAGGAAATCTACGAAATCGATCCGCACAAATGCACCGAGTGCGTCGGCCATTTCGACGAGCCGCAGTGTGTGCAGGTCTGCCCGGTGGCCTGCATTCCGCTGAACCCGCAGCACATTGAGACGCGGGAAACCTTGTGGGAAAAGTACCAGCGCCTGCAGACGGTCATTCCGGTGGTCACGGCGCGGTAATTTATAACAAAATTGCCAACTTGCCCAGGCGCTACCTTGGCTTTAAGCTATCAAAAAGATAGCAAAATGCCCCCTGAACTCAGTCTTCCGTATCGATCTTGCGTGGTGGCTTAGGCCGCGGTGGCGTACTGGTGTGGATCATCATCGTCGCCTTTTCCATCTCGCCCTTGAGCAGTTCCGGCACGGCCTTGATGCAGCGCGTAATGCAGTCTTCAATCGCCACGCGGTGTTCTTGCGATGGCTTTTTCAACACCCAGTTGACCACCTCGGCCTTGACGCCTGGGTGGCCCACGCCGATGCGCAGGCGCCAGTAGTCGGCTGTACCCAGTTGCGCATGGATGTCGCGAAGGCCGTTGTGGCCGGCATGGCTGCCGCTGAACTTGAGCTTGACCTGGCCGGGCGCGATATCCATTTCGTCGTGCGCCACCAGCACTTCTTCAGGTGCGACCTTGAAGAAGCGGGCTAGTGCCGCCACCGATTTGCCGGAGACATTCATGAAAGTCAGCGGCTTGAGCAGCCAGACGTTCTGGCCGTTGACCGTGATGCGCGCCACTTGGCCGTGGTAACTCTTGTCCAGGCTGAGCGGGGCTTTGAGCTCTTGCGAGAGGGCGTCGATGAACCAGAAACCGGCGTTGTGGCGGGTGGCCTCGTATTCAGGCCCTGGGTTGCCCAGCCCGACAAACAATTTGATCATTTGGAGATTTCCATCCGCCCAATTCTAGGGGCGCGTGGCCTTGTGTCTTTGCAAGCCGGCGTTCGGCTTCAAGACAGGTTCAACCAAGAAAAATGGCCCTTGTCCTGCGAGAGGACAAGGGCCGTGAGCCTTTTCAGGCCTGCGTGGGAAGTGAATTACTTCTTGGCGGCAGGCTTGGCAGCGTCGGCCTTGGCGCCGGCTTTGGCTTCCTTGGCGGCGGCGGCTTTAGCGGCTTTCGGGTCCACCGGTGCGGCTGCTGCAGCGGCTGCTGCGGCATCGGCCTCGGCTTCGTCGGAAACGGCAGACACCGACACCAGAACCGGGTTGTCCTGGCCCTTGGCCACGAACTTCACGCCCTTTGGCAGGGTGATGTCCTTGATGTGCAGCGGCGCACCCTTCTTCAGGCCCTTCAGGTCGACGGCGATGAATTCGGGGATGTCGGCTGGGAAGCAGGACACGGTCAATTCGGTGATCACGTGGTTGACCAGGCAGTTCTCAGTCTTGACGGCTGGGGACTCTTCTTCACCGCTGTAGTGCACGGGCACTTTCACGGTCATCTTGGTCTTGGCTTCCACGCGCTGGAAGTCGATGTGCAGGATCTGCTGCTTGTACGGGTGCATTTGCAGGTCGCGCAGCAGAACTTTGTGTTCTTTGCCGGCCAGTTCCATCTCGAGGATGGAAGCATGGAATGCTTCTTTCTTGATGGCGTGGAACAACGCGTTGTGATCGAGCTCGATCAGCGTGGGTTCACCGGTGCCACCGTAAACAATACCGGGCGTGCGGCCGGTGATGCGGAGACGGCGGCTCGCACCCGTGCCCTGCTTTGCGCGCTCAAAAGCGACGAATTTCATAATCAACTCCAATAAAGAACGGACCGCGACCAGTCTCGTCCTGGTTTAAAAGGCTGCCTCAATCCGATAAACCGGTGAAGTCCTGGGACCTCGCGGTTTGCGGGCAAAGCAGCCGCTTTTTGTTTCAGATCAGAACAGGTTGTCCTGGTCCGAAAACAAACTCATGACCGACTCTCCCTTGGCTATGCGCTGAATGGTTTCAGCGATCAGCGGCGCCACGGAGAGCTGGCGAATCTTTGTGCAACCCACGGCATTCGGGCTTAGCGGGATGGTGTTGGTAATCACCACCTCGTCGAGCGCGTCGCCTTTGGCGATACGGTCGATGGCCGGGCCCGAAAAAATCGGGTGCGTGCAATACGCATAAACTTTCTTGGCGCCGCGTTCTTTCAGCACTTCAGCCGCTTTGACCAGCGTGCCGGCCGTGTCGATCATGTCGTCCATGATCACGCAGTTGCGGCCTTCAATGTCGCCGATCACGTGCATCACTTCCGACACATTTGCCTTGGGGCGGCGTTTGTCGATGATGGCCATGTCGCAGCCCAGCTGCTTGGCCAGCGCCCGGGCGCGCACCACGCCGCCCACATCGGGCGACACAACCATCAGGTCGGCGTAATTCTTCTGCCGCAGGTCGCCCAGCAAAACCGGCGACGCATAAATGTTGTCGACCGGAATATCAAAAAAGCCCTGGATCTGGTCGGCATGCAGATCCATCGTCAAAACACGCGACACGCCCACGGCCTGCAGCATGTTGGCCACGACCTTGGCTGTGATCGGCACCCGCGCCGAACGCGGGCGGCGGTCTTGCCGGGCATAACCGAAATAGGGGATCACCGCGGCGATGCGCTCGGCCGAAGCCCGTTTCAGCGCGTCGACCATGATGAGCAGTTCCATCAGGTTGTCGTTGGTCGGTGCGCAGGTCGACTGCACCACAAACACATCACGTGCCCGGACGTTCTGCTGGATCTCGACAGTGACTTCACCATCTGAAAACCGGCCGACATGGGCTGCGCCCAATGAAATGCCCAGGTGCTGGGCGATGTCGGAGGCCATGCTCGGATTGGCATTGCCGGTGAAAACCATGAAATCGGGATGGTGCGTTTGCATGTGGGGCCCAGCTGCTACAAGGACTTGAACGTGGCTGAAATTTTTATCGAAGCAAAATACGCACGGGGACAACACGTTGCAACGGGGCTTGGCAGTGAGCGCCGCTTGCCTGTATCCAAAAACACACAGACCCGCTGATACACATCACGCGGGTCTGTCAGGAGCCATGCGGGCCCGCCCTGGGCAGGACCGCAACACCGGGGCCATTAGCCCTCAGTGTGAAATTTGGCAGGGGTGGAAGGATTCGAACCTGCGAATGCCGGAATCAAAATCCGGTGCCTTAACCAGCTTGGCGACACCCCTACACAGGACAGTTGTTGTT
>JAJKJM010000181.1 GCA_021153985.1 Polaromonas sp. | reverse complement strand
TTGCTGTGCGCCGTTGCCCTGCCAGCGCTGCTGGCACTTTCACCCGTGTCGGCAAAGACGCTGGTGTTCTGCTCTGAAGGCAGCCCCGAGAACTTCTACCCGGTGTCAACACCACGGGTACCTCGTTTGATGCCAACGAACCCGTCTACAACCGCCTCGTCGAATTCGAATACGGCGGCACCAAGGTCGTCCCGGGCCTGGCCGAAAAATGGGACATCTCCGCCGACGGCCTGACCTACACCTTCACGCTGCGCAAGGGCGTGAAATGGCATGCCAGCAACAAGGCCTTCAAGCCGACGCGCGACTTCAACGCCGACGATGTGCTGTTCATGTTCGACCGCCAGTGGAAAGAAGACAACCCATTCTTCAAGGTCACCAGCCCCAACCACTCCTACTTCAGCGACATGGGCATGCCCAAGCTGCTGAAATCGGTGGAAAAGGTCAACGACCTGACCGTCAAGATCACGCTGGAAAAACCTGAAGCGCCGTTCCTTGCCAACCTGGCCATGCCTTACGCAGCGGTGCAGTCCAAGGAATACGCCGACGCCATGCTGAAGGCCGGCACGCCCGAGAAAATCGACCAGGACCCCGTCGGCACCGGCCCCTTCTACCTGGTGCAGTACCAGAAGGACGCTGTCATCCGCTACAAGGCGTTCCCACAGTATTGGGGCGGCAAGGCCAAGATCGACGACCTCGTGTACTCGATCACGCCTGATGCATCCGTCCGCTGGGCCAAGCTGCAGAAGAACGAATGCCACGTCATGCCTTACCCCAACCCCGCCGACCTGGACGCCATCCGCAAGGATGCCAACGTCACGATCGTCGAGCAGGCCGGCCTGAACGTGGGCTATATGGCCTACAACACCACCAAGAAGCCGTTTGACGACGTGCGCGTGCGCAAGGCCATCAACATGGCCATCAACAAGAAAGCCATTGTTGACGGCGTGTACCTGAGCACCGGTGTTGCCGCCAAGAACCCGATCCCGCCGACTATGGCCGCGTACAACAACGCCATCAAGGACGACGAGTACAACCCCGAAGCCGCCAAGAAATTGCTGGCCCAGGCCGGTTTCCCCAACGGTTTCACCACCGACCTGTGGGCCATGCCCGTGCAGCGCCCGTACAACCCGAATGCCAAGCGCATCGCCGAGTTGATGCAGGCTGACCTGGTCAAGGTCGGTGTGACTGCCGAGATCAAGAGCTTCGAGTGGGGCGAGTACCGCAAGCGTTTGCAGGCCGGCGAACACCAGATGGGCATGCTGGGCTGGACCGGCGACAACGGCGATCCTGACAACTTCATGTACACCCTGCTCGGCTGCGCTTCGGCCCAGTCGGCCAGCGGCTCCAACATCGCCAAGTTCTGCTACCAGCCGTACGAAGACCTCGTCCTGAAAGCCAAGACCGTGACCAATCCTGCGGAGCGCATCAAGCTCTACCAGCAGGCCCAGGTCATCTTCAAGGAACAGGCGCCCTGGTTCACCATCGCCCACGCGGTGCAGCTCAAGCCCATCCGCAAGAGCGTGATCGGCTACAAGAACAGCCCGTTCGGCCGCCACAACTTCTATGCGGTGGACATCAAGGAGTAATCCTCGATGGGCTCGGGCGGCTTCTGCATGAAGCCGCCGCCATGAAAAAAGCCGGGGTGACCCGGCTTTTTTTATTTCTTCAAGAGAAATCAGCTTCCAGCCCAATCACCGTATAGGCTAACTGCTCCTCTTTTTATAGCGGCCCGCTTCAGGGCTTTTGCCTGATCGCCGACAAGGTTCCGCGTGTGGTGGCGCCCCCGGGTCCAGCATCACCTCAATGCAATGCATTGCGCCCAAGGGCTGCGTGTGTTCTCTCTCTGCGCGAGGTTGCGCTCTAACAGTTTGCGTGCCAGTATGCCGAAAAGCAGCATTAACACCCTAGGGAGCACCCATGATCCAGGCCCAAGCAAGTACAGGCTTACGCGCAGGCAAATCGCGTCCGGTCCAGCGCGCATTGCTGTGCGCCGTTGCCCTGCCAGCGCTGCTGGCACTTTCGCCCGTCTCTGCCAAGACGCTGGTGTTCTGCTCTGAAGGCAGCCCCGAGAACTTCTACCCTGGCGTCAACACCACGAATACCTCGTTCGATGGCAGCGAACCCGTCTACAACCAACTCGTCGAATTCGAATACGGCGGCACCAAGGTCGTCCCCGGCCTGGCCGAAAAATGGGATATCTCCGCCGACGGGCTGACCTATACCTTCCACCTGCGCAAGGGCGTGAAATGGCACGACACCAACAAGACCTTCAGGCCGACGCGCGACTTCAACGCCGACGACGTGCTGTTCATGTTTGAGCGCCAGTGGAAAGAAGACAACCCATTCTTCAAGGTCACCAGCCCCAACCACTCCTACTTCATCAACATGGGCATGCCCAAGCTGCTGAAGTCGGTGGAAAAGGTCAACGACCTGACCGTCAAGATCACGCTGAACCAGCCTGAAGCGCCTTTCCTGTCCAACCTGGGCATGCCTTTCGCGGCCGTCCAGTCCAAGGAATACGCCGACGTCATGCTCAAGGCCGGCACACCTGAAAAGATCGACCAGGATCCGGTCGGCACGGGGCCCTTCTACCTGGTGCAGTACCAGAAGGACGCTGTCATCCGTTACAAGGCTTTCCCACAGTATTGGGGCGGCAAGGCCAAGATCGACGACCTCGTGTACTCGATCACGCCTGACGCTTCGGTGCGCTGGGCCAAGCTGCAGAAAAACGAATGCCAGGTCATGACTTACCCCAACCCCGCCGACCTGGACACGATCCGCAAAGACCCGAACGTGCAGATCATCGAGCAGGCCGGCCTGAACGTGGGCTACCTCGCCTACAACACGACCAAGAAGCCGTTTGACGACGTGCGCGTGCGCAAGGCGATCAACATGGCCATCAACAAGAAAGCCATTGTTGACGGGGTGTACCTGAGCACCGGCGTGGCCGCCAAGAACCCGATCCCACCGACCATGGCCGCGTACAACAACGCCATCAAGGACGACGAGTACAACCCCGAAGCCGCCAAAAAATTGCTGGCCCAGGCTGGTCTCCCCAATGGTTTCTCTACGGACCTGTGGGCGCTGCCAGTATCACGCCCCTACAACCCGAACGGCAAGCGCATTGCCGAGTTGATGCAGGCCGACCTGGCCAAGGTCGGCGTCACGGCCGAGATCAAGAGCTTCGAGTGGGGCGAGTACCGCAAGCGCCTGCAGACCGGCGAACACCAGATGGCCATGCTGGGCTGGACCGGCGACAACGGCGATCCTGACAATTTCATGCACACCTTGCTCGGCTGCGCCGCGGCCCAGCCCGGCGGCTCCAACATCGCCAAGTTCTGCTACCAGCCTTATGACGACCTGGTCGTGAAAGCCAAGACGGTGACCAATCCTGCGGAGCGCATCAAGCTCTACCAGCAGGCCCAGGTCATCTTCAAGGAGCAAGCGCCCTGGTTCACCATCGCCCATGCGGTGCAGCTCAAGCCGATCCGCAAGAGCGTGATCGGCTACAAGAACAGCCCATTTGCCCGCCACAACTTCTATGCGGTGGACATCAAGGAGTAACTCTTGATGGGCTTAGAGCTTCGTCATAAAGCTCCCACCAATAAAAAAGCCGGGTCACCCGGCTTTTTTATTTCCTCAAGAGAAATCAGCCTCCAGCCCAATCGCTGCATAGGCTGGCCGCTCCTCTTTTTATAGCGGCCGCTTCAATGCGTTCTGCGTGATCGCCGACAAGGTTCCGCGTGTGGTGATGACTTCCGGGTCCAGCGTCACCTCGATCACCGTGCCCTCCTGGCGCGCCAGCGCCGCCAGCAGCTCCGCCTCAAACTCCGCGGTGCGCGTGATGCGCACGCCGGCATAGCCGTAGGCACGCGCCAGTGCGGCGAAGTCCGGGTTGTTCAGGCGTGAACCACTTTCGTGCTTCGGATACTCCCGCTCCTGGTGCATGCGTATGGTGCCGTACATGCCGTTGTTGAGCAGCACGACAATGCTTTTGGCGCCATGCTGCACGGCTGTTGCCAGCTCCTGGCCGTTCATCAAAAAATCGCCATCGCCCGCGATGGTGAAAGCCACCCGGCCCGTCGTAATAGCTGCCGCGATGCCCGCCGGCACGCCATAGCCCATCGCGCCCACAGTCGGCGCCAGTTGCGTCTTGTGCCCCTTGACCAAGCCGTGGTGCTGAAAGAAGCGGTGCACCCAGCTGGCGAAGTTGCCCGCGCCGTTGGTCAATACCGCATCGACCGGCAAATGCTTTTGCAGCAGGCCGACGATGGCCGGCATGTCGATGTCGCCCGGCAGGTTGGCATTTGCGGTGGGTTTCAGGTTTTCCAGATAGTCTTCGTTCGCGGAAGCCGTCCAGGCTTCCCAGGCCACCGTCACCGGCGCCGTCAGCACCTCCAGGGAGCGGGCCGCCGCGTTCATGGTGGCGTTGATGGCCAAGTCAGCCTGGTAGACGCGGTTGAGTTCCTCTGCGCTGGCATGGATGTGCACCAGCTTCTGCTTGGGCCGCGGCGCCTCCAGCAGCGTGTAAGTACCAGTCGTCATCTCCCCCAGGCGCGGGCCGATGGCGATGATCAGGTCGCTGGCCTTCACGCGCGCAGCCAGCTTGGGGTTCAGGCCGATGCCCACGTCGCCCGCATAGAGCGGGTGGTGGTTGTCAAAGGTGTCCTGAAAGCGGAAGGCATTGCCCACTGGCAGCTTCCAATTTTCGGCAAAACGCTGCAAGGCTTGCGCCGACTGCGGCGTCCAGCCCCCGCCGCCCGCGATGACCAATGGGCGCTCGGATTTGAGCAACATCTCGCGCAGCGTGCGCAGCGAGCCCGGGTCGCTCCAGGCCTGCACGGCCTCCACGCGCGGCAAGGGCTGTGCGGCCGTCATCTGCGTCAGCATGTCTTCCGGCAAGACGAGCACCACCGGGCCGGGCCGGCCGTTCATGGCGGTGGCGAACGCGCGTGCCACGTATTCAGGAATGCGATCGGCCTCGTCGATGCGCTCCACCCGCTTGGCGAAGCCCTTGGTGCTGGGCCCGAAGAAGCTGGTGTAGTCCACCTCCTGGAAGGCCTCGCGGTCACGGCAGTCGCTGGCCACGTCCCCCACCAGCAGCACCATGGGGGTGGAGTCCTGGAAGGCCGTGTGCACGCCGATGGATGCGTTGGTGGCGCCCGGCCCGCGTGTGACCATGCACACGCCCGGCCGGCCCGTCAGCTTGCCGTGGGCCTCGGCCATGAAGGCCGCGCCGCCCTCCTGCCGGCAAGTGATGAACCGGATCTTGTCCTGGCGTGCATGCAGGCCGTCGAGCACAGCCAGGTAGCTTTCACCGGGTACGCCGAACGCATGGGTAACGCCTTGGGCCAGAAGGCAATCGACGAGAAGGTGGCCGGCGAGTTGGGATGTCATCCGGCTATTGTGCCGCTGAATATTGTGCCCCCACGGTCGCTCACTTCGTGTAGCTCCCTGCCCCCCGGGGGGGCCGCCCGCCCTGCGGCCCGGCAAAGCCGGTTCCGCGGCTCATGCTGGCTTTAAGAGTCCCGAGGTTCTTCGGCGGCGTGCTTATTCTGGAGTTGCCGCGTCGCCATCGCCGCCGCCAGCAGCCATCGCTTGCCGATCCAGCTCTTCGTCGCTCAGCGGGGGCGCACCTTCCAATGCAGCCAGCTCGTCGAGGAATTCCTGTGTCGGCTCTTCGTGCTCCAGCAGCACTTCCTCAAGCTTTTGCCGGCCAGTCTCCGCGTGGACCGAGGTTGAGACGAGGACTGTGGGCGGCACCGGGAATTTTTCGCCGAGTTCAAACTTCAGCGCTTCAGATTTTTCTTCAACCCAGTGCGCAAAATCACCGTCTTTGGGTGTGTTCGAGTTGCTCATGGCCGCCTCCTTTGGCTTCGTTGCGGCCCGGGCACGAATGGCCAAGGCCTGAATCATTATGAAGCGATGGCACGCAGAACGATAGTGCGCACTGCATGGACCTGCGTAGGTCGCTAACCCGTTATTGCCATGAAGGGACTTGATTTAATTCACCAAACAGTTAAATTTGCAACATGCCAGCCGCAACCACCCCGACACCCGAACCCCGCTCGCGCGACGCCGACCGTTCACAACAAACCATCTTGCTGGCCGCGCGCGACGAGTTCGCGCTGTATGGCCTGGCGGGCGCGCGGGTCGACCGCATCGCCGAGCGCGCCGACATCAACAAGCGCCTGATCTACTACTACTTCAAGAGCAAGGACGACCTCTTTCTGGCGGTGCTGGAGAACACCTACGCCGACATACGCGCGGCCGAACAAAAGCTGCATCTGGACGCAATGGACCCTGTCGAAGCCATTCGCGAGCTGGTGTCGTTCACCTGGCATTACTACCTTGAGCATCCTGAGTTCATCTCGCTCCTCAACAGTGAAAACCAGCACAATGCGGCGCACCTGAAGAAGTCGTCACGCATCCAGGAAATGAACTCCCCGCTGGTGCAAATGCTCGACACCGTGCTGGAGCGCGGGCGCAAGCAGGACCTGTTCAGGGCGGGCATAGACCCGATCCAGCTCTACATCTCGATTGCGTCGATTTGTTACTTCTACCTGTCCAACAACCAGACGCTTTCCACCATCTTCGGGCGTGACCTGCGCGCGCCCAAAGCCATGGCGCAGCGCCTGTCGCACATGACAGACATGGTGCTCGGCTACGTCATGCGCTAGGCGCGGCAAGCCCCACCGGCATCTCTCCGGGATTTCCCTAGGGCCCGTTGACAGGCGCTATCGCAGCCCCAACAATTCACCATATAGTTACATACGGTCGTGCTGATCACCAGCAACGCGCCGCATGGGCGATAAGGAGACTTCCCGATGCTGCGCAAGTTGCTGCTGTTACCGGCGCTCAGGCCCGTCCTGCTGATCATCCTGCTGCTGGTGCTGTGGGATGTCGCCATCCGCATCTTCAAGATCCCGGCCTATTTGATCCCGCGCCCCGAAGAAGTGGTGCGGCAGCTGGTGTCCGAATGGAACAACCTGCTCAAGCAAAGCTGGAAGACCACGCAGGCCACGCTGGGCGGCTTTGCGCTCACCATCGTCATCGGCATTCCGCTGGCCATGGTGATCGCCTACTCCCGCCTGGTCGAGTCTTATGTCTACCCGCTGCTGGTGTTTTCGCAAAGCATTCCCAAGGTCGCGATCGCGCCGCTCTTTGTGGTGTGGTTCGGCTTCGGCATCTTTCCCAAGATCATCTCGGCCTTCCTGCTGGGCTTCTTCCCCGTGGTGGTGTCCACCGTCATGGGCTTCAAGTCGGTTGAGCCCGACATGCTGGACCTGGCGCGCTCCATGGGCGCCAGCCGCCTGCAGACTTTCTTCAAGATCAGCCTGCCGCAAGCCCTGCCCGCCATCTTCAGTGGCCTGAAGGTGTCCATCACGCTGGCCGTGGTCGGCGCGGTGGTCGGCGAATTCGTCGGCTCCAACTCCGGCATCGGTTATGTGCTGCAGGTCGCCAACGGCAATTTTGATTTGCCGCTGATGTTCGCGGCGCTGGTCGTGCTGTCGTCCATCGGCGTGCTGCTGTTTGCGGCCATTGACCTCACCGAGCGCTTGATGATTCCCTGGCATGCCTCGCAGCGCCAGGTGTTTTGAGCCCGCAAAGTTTTCCGTCGTTTCACGTTCCCTAGTCACGTTCCCTAGTCACGTTCCATCACCGGCAACCCCAGGAGACATCTTATGAAGAACCGCATTGCCCCTTTGCTCACAGCCCTCGCCGGCGCCTTGATGCTCGCCATGGCGCCAGCCCAGGCCCAAACCAAGGCCCCTGAAAAAGTCACGCTGATGCTCAACTGGTACCTCTACAGCGAGCACGCCCCCTTCTTCCTCGGCAAAGAGCGCGGCTTTTACGCCGAAGAAGGCATTGACCTCGACATCCAGGAAGGCCGCGGCTCGGCCGTCACTGCCCAGGCCGTCGCGGCCAAATCGGCCACCTTCGGCTATATCGACGTCACCACCATGATCAAAGCCGCCGCCAAGGGCGCGCCGCTCAAGTCCACCGGTGTGCTGTTCCAGCTGAGCCCGATGTCCGTCATGGGCTTTGCCGACAAGAACATCAAGTCGCCCAAAGACATCATCGGCAAAACCGTGGCCACCACCCCCGGCGACTCAATGTCGCAGATGTGGCCGCTGTTCCTGAAGGTCAACAACATCCAGCCCGACCAGGTCAAGATCGTCTCGGGCGACGGCCAGACAAAACTTAATGCCGTCATGAACGGCCAGGCCGACCTGCTGCTCGGCTACGTCATGGACCAGGCCATCAAGCTGCAGGACGCCACCGGAAAGCAGGTCCACCCGATCCGGTTTGCCGACTCGGGCATCAACCAGATCAGCTCCGGCATCATCACCAACAAAAACCTGCTGACGGAGAACCCCGACCTGGTGAAGCGCTTCATGCGCGCCTCTACCCGCGCCGCCGAAGCCGCCGAGAAAAGCCCCGAAGCCGCTGTCGACGCCATGCTCAAGGCCAACCCCAAAGCGGGCGTGCGCGACACGCTGATCGTCGGCATGAAGCAAAGCGTGGCGCTGTACCACACCAAGGAAACCGCCAACCAACGGCCCTTCCGCGTCACGATGAAAAACGTCAGCGATTCGCTGGACCTGCTGGTGCAATACGGCGGCATGGATGCCTCCACGCGCGGCAAGCCTGAGGACTACGTGAGCCTGGACTTCCTCCCCGCGAACTGAAGAAGACCTCAAGAAGACCTCAAGAAGAACTGAAGAAGGCGCATCGCACCCATGCCCAACGACCACCTGATAGAAGCCCGCGGCGTCTCCAAGACCTACCAGACCAAAGATGGCCCTGTTGAATCACTCAAGCCTCTGGACTTCTCCATCCGCGAGGGTGAATTCATCTCGGTGGTCGGGCCCTCAGGCTGCGGCAAAAGCACGCTGCTGAAAATGGTGGCCGGGCTGCTGCCCATCTCGGGCGGCACGCTCACCCTGGCGGGCAAGCCCATCAACGGGCCGCAGAAAGACGTGGGCATCGTGTTCCAGAGCGCCGTGCTGCTGGCCTGGCGCACGGTGCTCAAAAACATCCTGCTGCAGGCCGAGATGCGCCACATGCCCAAGGAGCAGTCGCTGGCCAAGGCGATGCAGCTCATCGAGATGGCCGGCCTCAAGGGCTTTGAAAACAAGTACCCGTGGCAACTCTCGGGCGGCATGCAGCAGCGCGCGTCCATCTGCCGCGCCCTGCTGCACGACCCGTCGGTGCTGCTGATGGACGAGCCCTTCGGCGCGCTGGACGCGATGACGCGCGAGAAGATGAACCTGGAGCTGCAGCGCATCTGGTCGGCCTCGCAGAAAACCGTGCTACTCATCACCCACAGCATTCCCGAGGCGGTGTTCCTGTCAGACCGCGTCATCGTGATGAGCGAGCGGCCGGGCTCCATTGCCGCCATCTACGACATAGACCTGCCGCGCCCGCGCACGCTGGACATGATGGGCTCGCCCGAGTTCGCGGTGTATGCCAAAAAAGTGCGCGCGCATTTTTACTCGCAAGGCACGCTGGACCATTGAGGCGCATCGCCGACCTACGCCATGGACGAACCCCTGCGTTTCCGGATTGACGAGATCCGCTTTTCCGAGCGTGATGTCATGCTGCGCCTGCCCTTCCGGTTTGGCGCCGCCACTGTGACCTCGTGCCCGCAGGTCTATGTGCAGGCGCGCATCCGCTTTGCCGACGGTTCTACCTCTCTCGGCTGCGCCGCCGAGATGATGATTCCGAAGTGGTTCGACAAAAATCCGGCGCTCTCGAACGAAGACAACTTCAACCAACTGCGGGATTCGCTGAAGGCCGCCCGCAGCGCTTATTGCGCTGACGCGTCCAACCGGACGGCATGGGAGCATTTCGCGCAGCGCTACAAGCCGCTGCTCAAAAGCGCCGGGCAGGCCGGGCTTAACCCCCTCGCAGCAAGCTACGGCCCGGCCCTGCTGGACCGCGCCATCCTCGATGCCCTGCTGCTCAAGCTCAACTGCAGCTTTGCCGCCGGCATGAGCGCCAACGTGGCGGGGCTGGAGGTGCGGGGCACGGGCCTGGCGGACGACCTCAAAAGCTTCGACATGGCGCGTTTCCTGTCGCTGCAAATGCCGCGCAAGCAGATCGCGGCGCGGCACACCGTGGGCCTGGCCGACGCGATCTACTCCGCGGACCGGCCCGCCAATGAGCCCGCCGACGGCCTGCCTGCCTCGCTGGCAGCGGTGATCGCCCGCTACGGCCATCGCGACTTCAAGATCAAACTGAGCGGCGACACCGAAGCCGACATGGCCCGCCTCACGGCCATCAGCCAGGTGACAGAGGACGCGGCGCGCCTGGTCACGCTGGACGGCAATGAGCAGTACGCCAGCGCCGATGCCTTCGCCGATTTCTTCAGGCAGCTCACGTCCGACCCGCAACTGGCCCCGCTGGTGTCCAAAATCGTTTTTGTGGAGCAGCCGCTGCGTCGCGACCAGGCGCTGACGCAAGACGTTTGCGCGCTCGCAAAGCACATTCCCTTGCTGGTAGATGAATCAGATGCCACGCTGGATGCCTTCGTCAAGGCAAAGCCGCTGGGCTACACCGGCGTGTCCAGCAAAAGCTGCAAGGGCTTTTACAAATCCATCATCAACGCCGCACGTTGCGCCGAATGGAATACGAAAGCACCCGGTGCGCCCTACTTCCTCTCGGGCGAAGACCTCACCATGCAGGCCGGCCTGGGCGTGCAGCAAGACCTGGCGCTGGTGAGCTGGCTGGGCCTGGCGCATGTGGAGCGCAACGGCCACCACTACGTCAACGGCCTGATGGCCGCCCCCAGTACCGAGCAGCAAAGCCTGCTGCTGGCGCACGACTCGCTGTACGAGTACAGCGCCGACGCGGTGCGGCTGCGCATCAAGGGCGGGCAGATCGCGCTGGGCTCGCTCGACTGCCCGGGCTTCGCCACCGGCCAGGCCGGCGGCAATATTTCGTGGGACGCCATGCGTTCCGTTTACTGAACACCATTACCTCACACCGACAAGCAAAAAGGAACACACCATGAGCACACAAACCCTTGGCATCATCATGCACGGCGTCACCGGACGCATGGGCATGAACCAGCATCTGATCCGCTCCATCGTCGCGATCCGCAAACAGGGCGGCGTCACGCTCTCCAACGGCGACAAGGTGATGCCCGACCCGATCCTGATCGGCCGCAACGCCGAAAAAATCGAAGCCCTGGCCAAGGCCCACGGCATTGCACGCTGGGGCACGGACCTGGACGAGGCACTGAAGAACAAGGACGACACCCTCTTCTTCGATGCCGGCACCACGCAGATGCGCCCGACCCTGCTGGCCAAAGCGATACGCGCCGGCAAACACGTCTACTGCGAAAAACCGATTGCCACCAACCTCAACGAAGCCGTCGAGATCGCCCGTCTGGCTGAAAAGTCGGGCCTGAAACACGGCGCCGTGCAGGACAAGCTCTTCCTGCCCGGCCTGCGCAAGCTCGACATGCTGCGCCGCGCCGGCTTCTTCGGCAAGATGCTGTCGGTACGGCTCGAGTTCGGCTACTGGGTTTTCGAAGGCGATCTGCAGCCCATCCAGCGCCCGAGCTGGAACTACCGCACCGAAGATGGCGGCGGCATGATCCTGGACATGATGTGCCACTGGCGCTATGTGCTGGACAACCTGTTCGGCGAGGTCAAGTCCATCTCTTGCATAGGCGCCACGCACATTCCCCAGCGCTGGGACGAAGCCGGCAAGCCCTACAAGGCCACCGCCGACGACGCAGCCTACGCCACGGCCGAGCTGGTCGGCCACAGCGGTGAGCCGGTAATTGCCCAGATGAACATGTCCTGGGCGACCCGCGTGAACCGCGAAGACCTGGTCACCTTCCACGTCGATGGCACGCACGGCTCGGCCGTCGCCGGCCTCTCCTCTTGCAAGGCCCAGTCGCGCGTCAACACGCCACGCCCGGTCTGGAATCCGGACGAGAAGCAGACGATGAATTTCTCTGACCAGTGGCAGGAAGTGCCGGACACCCAGACCTACGACAACGGTTTCAAGATCCAGTGGGAGCACTTCATACGCCATGTGGTGGAAAACGAGCCCTACAAATGGACGCTGCCCGAAGGCGCCAAAGGCGTGCAGCTGGTTGAAGCCGCGCTCGAAAGCTGGAAAGAGCGCCGCTGGGTGGACGTGCCCGCGCTACAAGTTTGATAGCGGCTCACCAAAGCTACATAAGCGCCAGCGGCATATTTTGTCTATAAAAAGGTAGATTTCATGGCTTTAACCCTTACCCTGCCCGTTGCCGCGGGCGGCCTGCAGCCCTACACGCTGCGCGGCACAACCCCTGTTAAACCGGCCAGTGGGCTGAAGTTCAACCGCATTGCCTATTCGGCCGCACACGTGGTGGCCGACCCGTTGGCCGCGGTCGACCCGTGGGTCAACTGCGCGATCGACTGGGACACCACCATCGCCTACCGCCGCCACCTATGGTCCCTGGGCCTGGGCGTGGCCGAAGCCATGGACACAGCGCAGCGCGGCATGGGCCTGGACTGGCCGACCTCGCTGGAGCTGATCCGCCGTTCACTTGACGCCGCCAAAGACGTGCCGGGCGCGCTGGTCGCCTCCGGCTGCGGCACCGACCACCTCGTGCTGGAAAACGTCAAGAGCGTCGATGAAGTCATTGCCGGCTACGAAGAGCAGATGGCCGCAATTGAAAAACTCGGCGGCAAGCTCATCGTCATGGCCAGCCGCGCGCTGGCGCGCGTCGCCAAAAGCCCGGCCGACTATGAACGCGTCTACGACCGCATCCTGAGCCAGGCAAAACAGCCTGTGGTGCTGCACTGGCTGGGCGACATGTTCGACCCGGCGCTGGCGGGCTACTGGGGCAGCAGCGATGTCGAAAAAGCCATGGACACGGCCCTCGGCATCATCAACGCCCACCCCGACAAGGTGGACGGCATCAAGATTTCGCTGCTCGACAAGGACAAGGAAATCGCCATGCGCCGGCGCCTGCCCGCGGGCGTGCGCATGTACACCGGCGACGACTTCAACTACGCCGAACTGATTGCGGGCGACGGGTTTGGCAAGGAAGCCATGCACGGGCAAAGCGATGCGCTGCTGGGTATCTTCGACGCCATCGCACCGGCCGCGAGTGCCGCGCTGGGCGAACTGGCGCAAGGCAATGTCGAGAAATTCCACGCCATCCTGGGCCCTACCGTGCCGCTGTCGCGCCACATCTTTGCCGCACCGACGCGGTTTTACAAAACCGGCGTGGTCTTCATGGCCTGGCTCAACGGCCACCAGAAGCATTTCACGATGGTGGGCGGGCAGCAGAGCACGCGCTCACTGCAACACTTCGCCGAGCTGTTCCGCCTGGCTGATGCGGCCAACCTGCTCGAGCATCCCGAACTCGCCACCCAGCGCATGAAGACGCTGCTCTCCCTGCACGGCGTTCAGTAACAACCCAACGCAAAAAGCCACAAGAAGCTTCGCCGACTTACTACCCCCTGGAGACAACATGAAGACACGCACTTTCCTCAAGGCCAGCCTGGCCGCCGGCCTTGTAGCCGCAGCCTTCGGCGCCGCAGCGCAGGCCTACCCTTCCCGCCCGGTCAAGGTGATCATCCCCTTCCCGCCTGGCGGCACGCTGGACGCGGTGGGGCGGCAATTGGCGCAAAAGCTCAGTGAGCAGATGGGCCAACCCTTCGTGGTGGAAAACCGTGCGGGCGGCAACGGCATCATCGGCGCGGCCGTCGTGGCGCAGGCGCCCGCCGACGGCTACACCCTGCTCTTCAATGCTTCCACCTTCACCACCGCACCGATGACGATGAAGTCCGTGCCTTATGGTGTGGTGAAAGACTTCACGCCCGTCTCGCTGGTGGCGAAGGCGCCTTTGTCGATTGCCATCAACAAGAACCTGCCGATCACCGATGTGAAGTCGCTGATTGCCCACGCCAAGGCCAACCCCGGCAAGATGACATTTGCGGTCGGCTCCATCGGCTCGGCCGGCCACCTGTCGACCGAGCTCCTCAAGCGCGCCGGCGGCATCGAGTACACCGTGGTGCCTTACAAGGGCACGGCGCCGGCCTTCCAGGATTTGATCGGCGGCCAGATCGACGGCTTCATCGACCCCATCCTCGGCTCGCTGCAGTACCACAAGAGCGGCATGCTGCGTGTTATTGCCATCACCGGCGACAAACGTGTGCCCAACCTGCCCGATGTGCCGACCGTGGCCGAGACGATTCCCGGCTATGAGTTTTACAGCTGGTACGGCCTGTGGGGCCCGGCCAAATTGCCGGCCGACATCACGCACAAACTCAACGCCGAAACCAACAAGGCGCTGGCCAGCGACATGCGCGAAAAGCTCCTCCAGCAAGGCCTGGTGCTGACGCCCGGCACACCGGAGGACTTCGCGAAATTCCAGAGCGGCGACATGGCGCGCTCGCAAAAAATCATCACCGACGGCAACATCCGTGTCGAATAACCTGCGCAACCATGGCCACTGAAGACGTAAAACGCGCCCTTGTCACCGGCAGCAGTTCAGGCATCGGCCTGGCCATTGCGCAAGCACTGCTGGAACAGGGCTGGGACGTGGTCGGGCTGGACCTTGCGCCTGCGCGCATCGTGCATCCGGCCTTTTCGTCTACCGAAGTCAATCTGTGCAACACCGAAACCATGGAGCGTGCCGTGCGTGCGGCCGGCCGCGTGCAGGCGCTGGTTCACGCCGCCGGCGTGTTGCGCGTGGGCCCGCTGGGCGCACTGTCCGGTGAAGATTCAGCGCTGATGTGGCAGCTCCATGTGGACGCCGTCATGCGCATCGCCGATCTCGTTGTGCCCGGCATGGCGCAGGCAGGCGCGGGGCGCGTGGTGCTGATCGGCAGCCGCGTAGCGCGCGGCATGGCCGGCCGCAGCCAGTACGCGGCCACCAAGGCGGCGCTGGTGGCCTTGGCGCGCAGCTGGGCCGCCGAAACCGTGGCGTCGGGGGTCACTGTCAATGTGGTGTCACCGGCCGCCACCGAAACAGCCATGCTTGCCGACCCTGCGCGCACGACGGTCCCGCCCAAGCTGCCGCCGCTGGGCCGCCTGATCCAGCCGCGGGAGATCGCCGCGCTGGTCAGCTTCCTGCTTTCGCCCGATGCCGCGGCCATCACCGGCCAGGAGATCCAGATCTGCGGAGGCGCGTCGCTTGCGGCGTGAAGGCATGGCTACAGCCGCAAACGCTATCGGCATTGTCGGCCTGGGCCTGGTGGGCACCGCCCTGGCGCAGCGCCTGCTGGCCGCCGGCTTCCAGGTCACCGGGTTCGACCTGCGCGAAGAGGCCCGCGCGGCTCTCACCGCCCAGGGCGGCCACGCTGCCGGCTCCGTGGCCGAGGTTGCCGCTGCGGCTTCCTGCATGGTGCTGGCTGTCTTCAACACCGACGATGTGCTCGAGGTGGTCGAAGGGCCGGGCGGCCTGCTGTCCGTCTTCGGCGTTCGCAGCATCATCGACTGCTCCACCGGCACACCCCATGAGCTCGAAGCCCTGGCCGCGCGGCTCGCAGCACGCGGCGTCGACTTCATCGAAGCGCCGCTCTCGGGTTCCAGCCAGCAGATCGCCACGGGTGAAGCCACCCTGCTGCTCGGCGGCGAGGCTGGCGCATTGCAGGCGTGTGAATCCGTGCTGGCCGCCATTTCAGGCAAACGCCTCCACGTCGGCGGCGCCGGCATGGGCGCCAGGGCCAAGCTGGCCACCAACCTCGTGCTGGGCCTGAACCGGGCGGCGCTGGCTGAAGGCATGGTCTTCGCCGAAAGCCTGGGCATCGCCCCGGGGCAGTTCCTGGCGCTGGTGCTGGCCAGCCCCGCCACGTCAGGTGCGGCTGAGGCCAAAGGCCGGATGATGTTGGACGGGAACTTCACGCCGCAGTCGCGCATTCACCAGCACCTCAAGGATGTCAAGCTGATGATTGACAGTGCCGCGGCCGAAGGCCAGAAACTGCCCTTGTCCGAAACCCACGCCGCGCTGATGCGCGCAGCCATCGCCGCCGGCGACGGCGAGCTCGACAACGCCGCCATCATCCGCGAACTGCGCCGGCAGAGAACCACCCCGCCTTCCCACTGACCCTGCACCCTACTTCAACATCATCCCCATGCGCAATTTTTCCCGGGACCACCGCTGGCTCTCCATCAACACCGCCACCGTGCGCAAAAGCCGCGGCGTCGAGCAGCCGCTGACAACCATCATCGAAGCCTGCGCGCAACGCGGCATCAAGGCGATTTCTCCCTGGCGCGACCAGGTCGCTGCGGCGGGCCTGGGCGAAGTCTCACGCCTTGTTAAAACCCACGGGCTTGAGCTTTCGGGCTACTGCCGCGGCGGCATGTTTCCGGCGGCGGATGCGGCGGGACTGAAGGCGGCCCACGACGACAACCGCCGCGCTGTCGATGAGGCCTGCGAACTGAATGCCGCCTGCCTGGTGCTGGTGGTGGGCGGCTTGCCCGGCGCTCTGGCGGGCAAAGCGGCGCACAAGGACATCGCGTTGTCGCGCAGCCAGGTGTATGACGGCATTGCTACCTTGCTCGAGTACGCACGCGCCGCGCACATGCCTTTGGCGATTGAGCCGCTGCATCCGATGTATGCCGCAGACCGCGCCTGCATCAACACGATGGAGCATGCGCTCGACGTGTGCGATGCGCTGGACCCCGGCAAGACGGGCGCGCTCGGCGTGGCGGTGGACGTGTACCACGTCTGGTGGGACCCGAAACTCGAGGCGCAGATCGAGCGCGCCGGCAAAAACAGGCTGCTGGCTTTCCATGTGTGCGACTGGCTCACGCCGACCGCGGACTTGCTGAACGACCGCGGCATGATGGGCGATGGCGTGATCGACATCCCCAAAATTCGCGGCTGGATGGAGGCCCAGGGCTTCGCGGGCTACAGCGAGGTGGAGATTTTTTCCTCAGCCGGCTGGTGGCAACGCGAGACCAGCGAAGTGCTGGATACCTGCATCGCACGGCACCGCAGCACGGTGTAAAAGCGCTGCTGCCCGCTTCCGCGCGGCTGGCCCCTGTGATACGGTGGAAACGACGCGGCGGCTTGCCGCACCTCCTCCCGCACCCCTTCCCGTACAGACACCATGGACCTTGATTTCCTGGCTCCATCGCCCACGGTTGCCCGCCGGCTGATAGGCGCCACCTTGCTGGTCGGCGGTGTGGGCGGGCGCATCGTCGAAACCGAGGCATACGACCGCGAAGACCCGGCCTCGCACAGCTTTTCCGGCCCGACGCCGCGCAACGCCGTCATGTTCGGCCCGCCTGCCCACGCGTACGTCTACCGGTCCTACGGCATCCACTGGTGCCTGAATATCGTCTGCCGCGAGGAAGGCCATGGCGCCGGGGTGCTGATACGTGCCATCGAGCCGCTCGCCGGGCTGGACCTGATGCGCGAACGCCGTGGGCTGGAGGATGTGCGCCTGCTATGCGCCGGGCCCGGGCGCGTCGGCCAGGCGCTGGGCATCACGCGGGAGCACAATGGCCTTAGCGTCACCCAGCCGCCCTTTGAACTGCTGCCCGCGACGGGGCGTCCGCCGGTCATCAGCGGCCCGCGCATCGGCATCTCAAAGGCGATGGAACAGCCCTGGCGCTTTGGCTTGAAGGGTTCGCGTTTTCTCAGCCAGCCATTTCGCCCGGCGCTTGCGGTTTTGCCGGCGGCGGTTCAGCGGAAGCGGTAAGACACCGCGATATAGCCGAAGTCCTGCGTGCGCCGGCTCACCAGCGGGCTGTTGCGCACCGATGAATCCAGCCACTTGCGCCGCACCTGCATGGTCAGCACCCAGGGCTCACCCAAGGGCACATCCACACCCAGGCCCAGCATCGGCGAGGTAGAAGCGCCGGCGTTGTAGGCGCCAAAGCCGCTGGCCGCCGACTCTGCCGTGCTGACGCCGTAGAGGTAGTTGTTGTATTTGGCGTTGCTGTACTCAACCCCCACCTGGGGAAAGAAGGACCAGCTGCCGACCTTGAATTCCGCCGCGTAGGTGGCTTCAAGCAAGGCGCCATGCGATTTGTTGGCGTCTACAAACGCGTTTAAAAAGAGGCCGCCGTAGGGCGTTTCCTGAAAGGTGCCAATGCCCAGCGGAATCGGGGTCTTGCGGTCTTTGAGCCCCGACAGCGCCGCGGTGTCGGCACGCCAGCCGTCCTGGCTGATGCGGCCGGCCAGTTCGAGGTAGCCATAACCCACTTGCACGGTTTTAAGGCTCAGGGTATCAACCCGCGCCGCAAAACGGCCGTAGTCAAAGAAGCCGTAAGGCAAGAGGCGGGTCTCACCGCCCTTGCTGCGGATCACGCTTTGCGTGCCGTAGACAGCGCCGCCTGCATCGCCCGTCAACTGGTAAGTGATGGGCGCGGCCTGCGCGTTCGCCAGGCCGGGCGCCAGCAGCCCTGCCGACAATGCCACGCCCAGCAGGCCGGCGGGATGGCGGGAAACCATCACGAAAGGAACAAAAGCACGGCGGCTTGACAGGGTGATCGCATGGACGAGGGTCATGCAAATCAGTATATGGCTGTGCCCGCAAAAATGCACTTTTGCCAGGCGTTGGCGCCTGGGTGGACGCGCCACGCCTGGCAAAACTGTTGCGGCCGCGCACAGCCCCGCGCAAAGTCGAGGCCTTTTGACTGACAGCGTTCAGACGGCCGTGGGCACCTCGCCGGCGGAAGGCAACGCCGTGCGGCGCACCTTGCGCACATTGAAGGCGCTGGCAATCAGCACGCATTGCATAAACGCCAGCCCCAGCAGCACGCCGCGGTACTGGCCATGGTCCATCATGGCGCCAAATACCAGCGGCGACACGGCCTGGCCGATGTCCAGGCCCGCATACACCACGCCGTAGACACGGCCCGAGGCATTCTCTGGCGTCGATCGCTTGACCAGCAAATCGCGCGACGGCCCGGCGATGCCCGAAGCGAATCCCATCACGCCGAACAGCACCGGCACCATCCAGGCCGCAAAGCTGCCCACGGCCAGCAATATGGCCGCCAGGGCCGCCACGCCAAAGCCGACGCCCACAATGCGCTCGCAACGCGCCGGGTCTGAGGCCAGGAAGCCGCCCATCACCATGCCACCGGCCGCGCACACCATGTAGATCGTCAGGCAGGTCGCCACCAGCGACAGCGGCACCTCATGCAGATGGCGGGCGGCTTCAGGCGCAAAGGCCTGCACCACGCTGAGCACGATGGCGTAGAGGAAAAAGAAGGTAAAGCACATCCACACCGCCGGGATCTTCAGGAAGCCCAAAGAGCTGTCTGCGGCAGGCGCGCCCTTTACAGGCGCCGTCACGGTGAGCGTGAGCTTGTCGCGGTTGAGCACCAGCACCGCCAGCACGGTAAAAGCCAGCACGCCCGCGCAGGCCAGCGCCACGCGCCATGAAAAGGCAAAGGTCAGCGGCACCAGCATGGCCGGCGCCAGCGCCCAGCCCAGGCTGCCGGTGATGCCGTGCACGCTGTAGGCATGGCCCAGGCGCGGCGCGCTGACCTTGCGGTTGA
>JAJKJM010000180.1 GCA_021153985.1 Polaromonas sp. | reverse complement strand
GACAACACGCGATACTTCCGCGCCGGACTCGCGGCACGCGGTTTCGAGCTGAAACCCGGTGAACACCCGATCATCCCGGTGATGCTCCACGATGCGGAGCTGTCCCAGAAGTTGGCGCGTCGGTTGCTGGAACTCGGGGTTTACGTGACCGGATTCTTTTACCCGGTCGTGCCCAAGGGCCAAGCCCGCATCCGCGTCCAGATCAGCGCACAGCACACCCGTGCCCAGCTTGACGCTGCATTGAGCGCTTTTACGCAGGCCGGTAAAGAATTCGGGGTGCTCGCATGACTGGATCACCTCGCATTCTTGTCATAGGCGCCAACGGGCAGCTGGGCACCGAGCTTTCAACCGCTTTGGCAGAGCGCTACGGCGCGGACAACGTGGTGGGCAGCGACCGTCTGGAGGTGGGCCGACACGCCGATCTCCGGTATGAGATGCTGGATGCCACGGACTGTGACCAACTCACCCAGGTAGTCGAGAAACACCGCATTACCCAGATATACCATCTGGCGGCAGCCTTGTCGGCGACTGGCGAGACCGCACCCGAGTGGGCGTGGAGACTCAACATGGGCAGCCTGTTGAACGTCCTGGAGGTCGCGCGGCAACACAAGCTGGACAAGGTGTTCTGGCCGAGCTCCATCGCCGCCTTCGGCCCGACGACGCCCGCTGATGCCACACCGCAACGCACGGTCATGGAACCCAGTACCGTCTACGGCATTTCGAAGCTGGC
This sequence comes from Polaromonas sp., assembly GCA_021153985.1. Classification (GTDB taxonomy): domain Bacteria; phylum Pseudomonadota; class Gammaproteobacteria; order Burkholderiales; family Burkholderiaceae_C; genus Polaromonas. The sequence continues at coordinate 4,712 of JAJKJM010000180.1, read as the reverse complement.
CGGCGAGGGCTGGTGCCGTTGGTACTTCGAGAACCATGGCGTGGATGTTCGCGGCCTGCGCTACCCGGGACTCATTTCCTACAAGGCGAGCCCCGGCGGCGGAACGACCGACTATGCGATCGACATCTTTCATGCGGCCCTCAGGGAGGAGCGCTACACCTGTTTCCTGGCCGAGGATGAACCGCTGCCCATGCTCTACATGGACGATGCAGTGCGGGGGACCCTGGAGTTGATGGAAGCCCCCCGTTCGGCCATCACCGAACGCGGCAGCTACAACCTCGCCGGCGTGAGCTTCACGCCCCGCGAGATCGCGCAGGAAATACGAAAACACCTGCCGGGTTTCGAGATCGTGTACCAGCCCGATTTCCGTCAGGCGATCGCCAGCGGGTGGCCCGATTCAATCGACGACAGCTGTGCACGGCGCGACTGGGGCTGGACTCCGAGCTACGACCTTGCGGCGACCGTGCGCGACATGCTGAAGAACTTGTCTGGCAGGGTGAAACCGCGCTCCACCGTGATTGCGTGATGTTGACGGCATTGGCGTTATTGACTTATTGAAAAAGGCTAAATATGAACACACAACACTACATCGCGGGCCGCTGGCAGCCAGCCCAAGACGAGCGCTGCTTCGAAGTCCGCAATCCGGCCGATGACAGCCTGGTTGCGCAAGTGAGCGAAGGCGCCGCCGCCGACGCGCGGCTGGCCGCAGACGCCGCCGCGTTGGCGCTGCCGGCCTGGAAGGCACGCCCGCCGCGTGAGCGCTGCCTCATCCTCAAGAAATGGCAGGCGCTGATCGAGCGCGACGTGGAGCCGCTCGCGCAACTGATTTCGCGCGAACAGGGCAAACCGCTGGCCGAGTCACGCGGCGAGATCGCCTACGCCGCGGGCTACGTGGAATGGTTTGCGGAGGAGGGTGTGCGTGCCAACGGCGAAGTGATCGCGGCACCCGTCACCTCCAAGCGTTACATCGTGCTGAGGGAAGCCGTCGGCGTCGTGGCGGTGGTCACGCCGTGGAACTTCCCGGCCGCGATGATCGCGCGCAAGATCGCGCCCGCGCTGGCCGCCGGCTGCACGGTGCTGGCCAAGCCGGCCGAGGACACGCCGCTCACGGCGCTGGCCCTGGTCAAGCTGGCCGAGGAAGCCGGCGTGCCGCCGGGCGTGCTCAATATCGTGTCGGCTTCGCGCGAACGCACGCCGCAAGTCGTGGGCGAGTGGCTGGCCGATCCGCGAGTGCGAAAAATCAGCTTCACCGGCAGCACGCCCGTAGGCAAGCTGCTGGCCCGTGAATCCGCCGCCACGCTGAAGAAGCTGTCGCTCGAGTTAGGCGGAAACGCGCCCTTCATCGTCTTCGAGGACGCCGACCTGGACGCGGCCGTCGAGGGCCTGATGGCCGCCAAGTTCCGCAACAGCGGGCAGACTTGCGTGAGCCCGAACCGCGTCTATGTCCATGGCGCTGTGCATGACCGTTTTGTCGACAAGCTGGCCGCGCGCGTGAGCGCATTGCGGGTAGGGCCGGCCGACTGGCCCGAGGCCGAGATCGGCCCGATGATCAATGCCCGTGCGGTGGACAAGATAGAGCGGCACGTGAAGGATGCCGTGGCTAAGGGCGCCAAGGTGGTCGTGGGCGGCCAACGGGTGCGCAACGCAGTCGCCCGCGGCCCGAATTACTACGCGCCCACCGTGCTCACGAGCGCCACGCGCGAGATGGAACTGTCCTGCGAGGAAACCTTTGGTCCGGTGGTGCCGGTCTTCCGCTTCGCGGATGAAGCGGAGGTGATGGAGCAGGCCAACGACACGCCCTACGGCCTTGCCGGCTATTTCTTCTCACAAGACGTCAAGCGCATTTGGCGCGTGGCGTCTGCGCTGGAGACCGGTATGGTAGGCATCAACGAGGGTGCCATCGCCGCGCAGGCCGCGCCTTTCGGCGGCGTCAAGGAGTCAGGCTACGGCCGCGAGGGCTCGCACTGGGGCCTGGACGAATACCTACATACCAAGTACCTGTGCCAAGGGAGTCTCGCATGAAGGTGGTCCTGGGTGCCGGCGTGATCGGCACCACCACGGCCTGCTATCTGACTCGGGGCAGGCCAGACGTGAGACGAGTTGAACGATCTGGGCAACTTCCCTCTTCCATACCATCGACCGCAGCTATTTCTGTAAAGCCCAATTCCCAGTAAGAAGTCTCGTATTCGGCTGTCGGGTGGCGTGTCGATTCCAGATGTGGTGCCATTGGAGAAGTAAGCCCACGGACGGGACGATAGCGCCATCTGATCGGAAATCGTGTGTTGAAGCGCTGTGTGCGAGGCACGGCGTTCGACGACTTTGTCAAACAAGTCCTTCATCAGAAGTTCGGTTCAGTAGTTGGTAAGAAGGATGACGCCGGCGTTAACGCAATCCAACAGTTCAGGTAGCGCACTATCGGCTTAAGTAACAAAATCGACCCTATGAAAAACACTCGCGTCATGCAGATTCTTGCTTACGGCCCACCCAGCGTCCTTGTGCCTGGTGATATGGCCATGCCCGCTCTTGCACCCACTGAAGTGCGGATCCAGACCATCGCGGCCGCCGTCAATCACACAGACTTGAAGATTCGGGCAGGACTCTGGCCGATAAGAAAGGCGCATCCGTTTCCCTATGTCCCCGGCGTTGAGGTTGTCGGCCGGATCAGCGATATCGGATCGTCGGTTTCCAACTGGTCTCCAGGCCAAACCGTCATTACCCTGATGCAGGGCTTGGGCGGCGTTAGCGCGCGACGTCCGGGAAGCTATGCGGATTTTGTGACTGTTGATGCCGACGCGCTCGCACTGGTCCCGGACACGGTTGATCCGTTGGCGATGGCGTCGTTGGGCCTTGGCGCGGTCACCGCATTCGAAGGAATCCGGCGAATGGGGCCAGTGGACGGCCGCCGGGTGCTTGTGACGGGCGCCGCGGGTGGCGTGGGCTCTGCCGCGGTATCCCTTGCCAGGGCTCTGGGCGCATCGGTGACGGGCGTTGTTACGCGCCCTGCACAAGCACAGTATGTACGCGACCTTGGCGCGGATGAGGTGATCGTGCTCGAGCGCGGCAGCCCACCTTCGCTGGCCGCCGCCAGTGTTGACGCTGTGCTGGACACCGTTGGGGGACCGCTGTTCAGCGCGTGTGTCCAGGCATTGCGCGAGCGCGGAACGCTGGTATTGGTCGGCGCGGTCGGTGGTGGTGATGTCGTGTTTGACGCCTGGCAACTGATTCGGCCGGTGACCTTGACTGGCTATTCCACTGAAACGCTTGAAGGAAAAGATCTTCGAGGGGCGATGGCGCGAATTTCAGATTGGCTGCGTACCCAGTCGATCCGCGTTCCTGACTACCAGGTGTTTCCAATGCAGAGCGCCGCAGAAGCTCATCTGCTGCTGGAGCGTGGGGGCATAAGCGGTCGGGTGCTGTTGGTGCCCTAAGTCGCCCGCCCTGCCGCACCCACCTGTCGCCGCCGAAACTCCCCGGGCGTGTATCCCTCCGCACCACGAAAGAACTTGACGAAGTTGGTTGCGTGGTCGAAGCCAACCCGTGCGCCGACAGCGCCGACCGGCCATTCCGTGTGCACCAGTAAACGCTTGGCTTCCAGTGTGACGCGCGCCGCAATGAAGGCCTTGGGGCCCATGCCAGCGGCGTCGAGGCACGCTCGTGTGAGCGTGCGTTCGGAGCATGCCATCGCATGCGCATAGCGCGCGACATGGTGCCACTCGTGAAAGTGTGCATCGACCAGTGAGCGGAAGTTGCGAAAGCGCTCCGATACACGCTGCGGCCCGTCGGCCGGTCGCGGCTGACCGTGCAGGAAGACATGCAGACGCGTCACGACCGCAAGCAACTGGCTCTGCAGCAGCTGGTTCAACAGTGGGCGTGGGGCGTCGAGCCGACAGTCCGTCAGCATGCGCGCCAGTGCCTCGCCCACAAGGCTCCGCATTTGCCCGTGCAGGACCAGGTGCGTCGGCAAGGTCTCGACCAGGTCGACGGCGAAATGGTCTCCACCGGTGCCCGAGTTCAAGAGTTGGGGGCGAAAGAGAAGGATCCACCCGTCCCAAGGGCTCTCAGCGTCGAAGCGATGTACCTGGGCAGGACGCACACTCACCACCGAGCCGGTGCGGCATTCGATCTGGCTGAAATCAATCATTGGCCGACAGTGCCCCTGGTTGACGCAAACCAACATGTGGAAGTCGTAACGGTGGTGGCGTTGCAGATGGGCCGCGCTCACTCTCTTCTTCAGGTCTGACATCATGAAGACTTCCAGGTCTATCTCAGGCCGCGTGTTCGGCCGAAACACCACCTGCTCGATCTCCACTGACTTCGTCCGGTTTCGCATCGGGCGATTGTCGGATATTTACCATCAATTCGTCGCGTTTGATCATCCGTTCATGATGCATTCGCGGCAAACTTCAGGGCAATGGCTGGATCTTCAGCCTGTCAACAGCAACATTGGAGCGAACCCCATGCAAGATCAACGACCAACAGTCCCTGTGGCGGCGGCAACTGCATCCCCCGTTCTGCCCCCCGGTGCTTCAGCGGCTGATACGAACCGGAAGTTCATGAAGCGGTTCGTGGACTTCATCAACACGGCTGACCCCAAGCTGTCCACCGAACTGGTCTCTCCTGACGCCGTATTCCACGTGCCAGGACGACCCGATCCGGTGCACGGTCCTGCGGGTTACATCGAGATCATCCAGATGATGCGTGGCGGTTTCCCG
>JAJKJM010000179.1 GCA_021153985.1 Polaromonas sp. | reverse complement strand
GCGGCGCACGGCTTCGGTCAATTGGCCGCCTTCGTCGTACCCCACGTAGCCGGGAGGCGCGCCGATCAGGCGCGCCACCGAATGCCGCACCATGAACTCGCTCATGTCGATGCGGATCAGGTGGTCTTCGCTGTCAAAGAGGAAGCCGGCCAGCGCCTTGCAAAGCTCGGTCTTGCCCACGCCGGTGGGGCCCAGGAACAGGAAGGAGCCGGTGGGCCGGTTCGGGTCGGAAAGGCCCGAGCGCGAACGGCGGATGGCGTTGGCTACTGCGCCAATGGCTTCGTCCTGGCCGACTACGCGCTCGTGCAACTTGCCTTCCATCTGCAGCAGTTTGTCGCGCTCGCCCTGCATCAGTTTGCTGACGGGGATGCCGGTGGCGCGCGCCACCACTTCGGCGATCTCTTCGGCGCCGACCTGGGTGCGCAGCAGCGTAGGCGCGTTGGACTTGCCTTTGCTGGCTTCGCTGTCCTGCGCTTCTTTGAGGCGCTTTTCCAGCTCGGGCAGCTTGCCGTATTGCAGCTCGGCGACCTTGTTGAAGTCGCCCTTGCGGGTGAACTCCTCGATCTGGAAGCGGATGCGGTCGACCTCTTCCATCACATCTTTGGAGCCAAGCGCCTGGGCCTTTTCGGCCTGCCAGATCTCGTCGAGATCGGAGATCTCTTTTTGCAGTTTGGTGATCTCTTCTTCAATCAGGTCAAAGCGTTTTTGCGAGGCCTCGTCTTTTTCGCGGCGCACGGCTTCCCGCTCGATCTGCAGCTGGATGAGCCGGCGGTCGAGTTTGTCCATCACCTCGGGCTTGGAGTCCATTTCAATCTTGATCTTGGCGGCTGCCTCGTCGATCAGGTCGATGGCCTTGTCGGGCAGGAAGCGGTCGGTGATGTAGCGATGGCTCAGCTCGGCCGCAGCCACGATGGCCGGGTCGGTGATCTGCACGCCGTGGTGCGCTTCGTATTTCTCTTGCAGGCCGCGCAGGATGGCGATGGTGGCCTCCACGGTTGGCTCGCCCACCAGGATCTTCTGGAAACGGCGCTCCAACGCGGCATCTTTTTCGATGTACTTGCGGTATTCATCGAGTGTGGTGGCGCCCACGCAGTGGAGCTCGCCGCGTGCCAGCGCGGGCTTGAGCATGTTGCCGGCGTCCATGGCGCCTTCGGCCTTGCCGGCGCCCACCATGGTGTGCAGCTCGTCGATAAAGACGATGGTCTGGCCTTCGTCTTTGGCCAGCTCGTTGAGCACGGTTTTCAGGCGTTCTTCAAACTCGCCACGGAACTTGGCGCCCGCCAGCAGCGCGGCCATGTCGAGCGACAACACGCGCTTGCCCTTGAGCGAATCCGGCACCTCGCCGGCCACAATGCGCTGCGCCAGGCCGTCGACGATGGCGGTCTTGCCGACGCCGGGCTCGCCGATCAGCACGGGGTTGTTTTTGGTGCGGCGCTGCAGCACCTGGATGGCGCGGCGAATCTCATCGTCACGGCCGATGACCGGGTCGAGCTTGCCCAGCCGGGCGCGCTCGGTCAAATCCATGCAGTATTTTTTGAGGGCTTCGCGCTGCCCTTCGGCGTCGGCGCTGTTCACGCCCTGCCCGCCGCGCACCGCGTCAATCGCGGCCTCGAGCGCCTTGCGCGTCAGGCCGTTCTCGCGGGCCAGGCGGCCCACTTCAGCCTTGCTGTCGGCCACAGCCAGCAAGAAAAGCTCGCCGGCAATGAACTGGTCATTGCGCTTGATGGATTCTTTTTCAGTGGCTTGCAGCAGCTTGACCAGCTCGGGGCCGACCTGGACCTGGTCCTGGCCTTCGACCTGGGGCAGCTTCTTGACGGCGGCCTCGGCCGCCTGGGAAAGGCCATTGACGTTGACACCGGCGCGCTCGAGCAGCGCACGCGGGCCGTCTTCCTGGCGCAGCATGGCAGCCAGCAGGTGAACCGGCTCGATATAGCCGTTGTCGTTGCCCAACGCGAGGGACTGCGCGTCGCTCAGGGCCTCCTGGAATTTGGTGGTGAATTTTTCTTGTCGCATGGATTAAAACTCCGAATGAACGCCCGACGGCGTCAAAGTGTTTCAAGGCTTCAAGCCTGTTGCATTGCATCTGGGGTAGCCCACGGCCTTTTCAATAGATGGCGGCAGGTGCAGGCCTAGAATTCACCCATGAACATTCACCAGGTCTCTGTGACCTACCTCCCCGAGCAGGACCGGTTCCTGGCCCGCATCAGCAGCCGCGAAGGCGAGGAATTGCGCCTGTGGCTGACCCGCCGCCTGGTACTTCCGCTGATGCCGGTTCTGGCCAAAACCGCTGCCGAGCAACTGGCCCGGCAGACCGGCCAGATCGACCCCGCCGCGCCGCCCGATATCCAGCGCCAGCGCATGGTCGAGAATTTCAAAAAAGAAGCCCTGGCCCACGCTGGCGACTTCAAAACTCCGTACCAGGCCAAAGACGCTGCCCTTCCTCTGGGGAAAGAACCGCTGCTGGTCACCGAAATCAAGTTGTCCTTGCTCCCATCCGGCAAACTGCAACTGGACCTGATCGAAAAGCTGCCGGGGCAAGGGCGCAATGTACAGGTTGCCATGAACGCCCAACTCACGCAAGGCTTGCTGCACTTGCTGAACCAGGGCCTGAAGAAGTCACAGTGGCTCAAATCGCCGCAGCCTGCAAGCCTTGAGGCTGAGGCTGATGCCGCCGAGCCCGAAGAACAGGCCCGGAAGCCCCGCTACCTGAACTGAGGCCAGCGGGTTCTTGCGAATCAGGCGTTGGAAGCGCTGATGCCCCACTTGGCCAAGGCCGCGTCGTCAGTGACGCGGGCATCAACCCAGCGCGCCCCCTCGGGCGTGACTTCTTTCTTCCAGAAAGGCGCCTGGGTCTTCAGGTAGTCCATCAGGAATTCGCAGGCCCGGAAACTCTCTCCGCGGTGCGCCGAAATCACGGCCACCATCACGACCTGGTCCAGCGGCTGCAGCAGGCCGACCCGGTGGATGACACGGGCGCCAAAAATATCAAAGCGCGACAGCGCCTCATCAATCATGGCCTCGATGGCTTTTTCGGTCATGCCGGGGTAGTGCTCCAGCTCCATGCTGTTGACGCTCAGGCCGTCATTGCGGTCCCGTACGGTGCCGGTGAAGGTGCAGACGGCGCCTACCCGCTTGTCGTTGGCGCGCAGCGCGGCGACTTCATCGGCGAGGTTGAAGTCATCAGTGGTGATCAGGACGCGGGGAGAAGGCTGGGTCATAGTGGCAATTTTGCCACTGGGCCGCCCAGGCCGCTGCCTGTTTACCGCTGAAACCGGGCCGGAACCCTCCCCGTCAAGTAATATGGCCGCATGACTGGCCACATTCACCTCCTTGCCAACCGGACGCCCCGCAGCGCCTGTGGCTTTGAGACGTGCGCCAGCAAATCGAAAAAACCGTTGCTCATTTGACCGGGGCTGCGGTTCCGTCGTCGAATGAGCGATGGAACCGCCGGTTACTTTCCAAAGTCTTTTGCGGACACCCTTCTCTTGTTCTGATGACGGCCTTTTAGCCGGTCAGTTTTTCAGGATGTGTCTTCATGCAAACAGCGCTCAATGCCAATTCGGCCAGCAACGCCAATCAGGCAACTCGGTCAATTCACGATTTCTCGGGACTCTGGATCCCGCTCGTCACCCCGTTTGACCAGGACAAGGTCGACTACCCCGCCTTGAAGCGGCTGGTGGCGCACTACCGGGCCAGCGGCATCGCCGGGCTGGTGGTGTGCGGCTCTACGGGCGAAGCCGCCGCGCTGAGCGACGAAGAGCAGTTGAAGGTGCTGCAGACGGTGATGGCCGAAGCTCCGGGGCTGCCGGTGATCATGGGTTTGTCGGGCTACCACCTGGGTAAAACGGTGGCGCGCGTCCAGGCCTTGAGCAAATTGGACATCGCGGGCCTTTTGCTGCCTGCACCCAGCTATATCCGGCCCTCGCAGGCCGGCCTGATCGAGTGGTTTACCGCGTTGGCCGATGCCAGTGCGGTGCCGGTGGTGCTTTATGACATTCCTTATCGCACGGGCAGCAAGATGGATCTCGAAACTATCCGGCTGCTGGCGGCCCACCCCCGCATCCAGGCCCTCAAGGACTGCGGCGGCGACCCGGCCAAAACGCGGGCGCTGATCGCCGATGGGCAATTGCAAGTGCTGGCGGGTGAGGACGCAAACATCTTCACCACTGTGGCAGCGGGCGGCCAGGGCGCCATCGCAGCCGCGGCGCATTTGCACACGGCGCGATTCGCGCAAGTGATACAGCGCATCCAGTCGGGTGACCTTGCAGCAGCCGAGGCCTTGTGGGCTCCGCTGCCGCCGCTGATCGAAGCCTTGTTTGCAGAACCCAACCCGGGCCCACTCAAGGCCTTGCTGGCGCGGCAGGGCTTGTTGCGCGATGAGCTTCGCAGCCCGATGACGCGGGCGTCCGCGGCACTGGTGGAACGGCTTGGGCGGCTGGACGCGCTGGCGGCCGGGGCCTGATCAACCGCCGGTGACGGGCGGGAAGAAGGCGACCTCACAGCCTTCGCTGAGCGCAGCGGATTCATCGCTCATGACCTGGTTGAGCGCCATGCGCACAGACTTGCCGCGCGCAAGCGCCGCAGCGTGCGCGGGCGTGGCCGAAAGCAACTCATCGCGCAGCGCAGCCAGCGTGTCTGCGGAGGTGTCGCGCAGTTCGCTGCCCTGCCCTATGGCTTCGCGGATGGAGGCAAAGTATTTGACGGTGATTTTCATGACATCAAGGTCGAGAATGGGAGGAACTGCACCACGTCGCCGTGCGCAATCGTCTGGCCGGCCGGGTTGTCGATCACACCGTCGCCCCAGACCGCCGAGGTCAGCACGCCCGAACTCTGGTTGTTGAAAAGCTCCAGCCCGCCGGCGGCGTTGCGCTTCACGCGCAAAAACTCGCGGCGCTTGTCGGCTTTGGGCCAGTCGAAATGCGCTATCGCCGCTGTGGGGCGAACCGCCGTTTCGACAGCACCTTGCAACTTGAGCAGGAAGGGCCGCACCAGGACGAGGAAGGTCACAAAGCTGGACACCGGGTTGCCCGGCAGACCGATGAAATGGGAGCCCGCGATTTTTCCGTAGGCGAAGGGCTTGCCCGGCTTCATGGCGATCTGCCAGAGCGCCAGCTCGCCCAGCGCCTGCACGGCGGGCTTGATGTGGTCTTCTTCGCCCACCGACACACCGCCGCTGGTGAGGATCAAGTCGTGCTGCTCGCTCGCGCCCTTGAGCGCGGCAATGGTGGCGTCCAGGCGGTCAGGCACGATGCCCAGGTCGGTCACGGTGCAGCCCAGGCGCAGCAGCAGCGCCCGCAGAAAGAAGCGGTTGGAGTTGTAGATGGCGCCGGGCTTCATGTCGGCGGGTGCGACCTCGCCGGGCATGACGAGCTCGTCGCCGGTGGAAAACAATGCCACGCGCACGCGAGGGGCCACCTGCAGTTTGTCAAAGCCGATGCTGGCGGCAAGGCCTAGCGAGGCGGGCGTCAGGCGCTCTCCACGGTGCAACACCACGGCGCCGGAAGACACGTCTTCTCCGCGCCGGCGAATCCATTGGCCGGGCCGGGGCTGGACCTTGATGCGCACACCCTCGTCCAGCGTCTCGCAATCTTCCTGCATCACCACGGCGTCCGCGCCGGGCGGAATGGGCGCGCCGGTGAAGATGCGCGCGGCAGAATTCGCCGCCAGCGCATGGCCACTGCTGCCGGCCGGAATGCGCTGGCTGACTTGCAGCACGGCACCTTCTGCCCAATCAGCGGCGCGCAGCGCGTAGCCGTCCATGGAGCTGTTGTCGTGCGCCGGCACGTCGAGGCTGGAAGCCAGGTCCTGGGCCAGCACGCGGCCGTCGCCGTCAAAGGTGGACACTGCCTCAACTCCGGGCAATGGCGCGGCGCGGGCCAGCAACTCGGCAAGCGCCATGTCCAGAGGCTTCAGGGGTGCGCGGACAGCAGGTGCTGGCGTTAAGGAGGCAGAGCTCATGGTCGGGGTGTCCGGTGCAAAAGATCAGGCCGGTGCGCGAGGGACATGATCGTGTTAACGGTCGTCAAACGAATACGCAAACCGCTCCTGATTGTTGACCAGGTAGTCGGCCACGGCCTCGGCGTCATTCAAATCCAGCACCGGGCGCAGGGTCGCCTCGGGCAGCTTGTCGGGTGCGTCGGTCGCAATGGCGACGATGAAGTCGTCGTCCATGTAGCGGGCGGGTTTGCCTTCGTAGTCAGCCGTGGGGCCGCGCCAGACTTCGATCTTGAGCAGGTCGCTGCTTTTGAAGCCCTCTACCAGCACCCAGTCAACGCCGCCGTACAGCTCGGCGATCATCTGGTGAACGGTGAGCTCGGCAGGCCTTTCAAACTCACGCATCAATGCCAGCCGGTTGGCCGAAGCAACGACCACTTCAAAGGCGCCGGCCTGGCGGTGGCGGAAGGTGTCCTTGCCCGGATGATCAATATCGAACTTGTGGTGCGCGTGCTTGACGACCGAAACACGCAGGCCGCGCGCCTTCAGCGCCGGGATCAGTTGCTCTACCAGGGTTGTCTTGCCCGAACCGGAGTACCCGGAAAATCCGACCACATTCATGCGTTACTTTCGAGTGACGGCTTGACAGCTTGCTATCAAAAAAGAAGCATCAAACCAGTGCAGTTATTGGGCTAGAGGCCGATTTAATGCACATTTTCGGCGATGTAGCGCTTGATCACAGCCGCATCGGCCGGCAGCACCTTGACCCGTTTGGGCAGGGCTTCAATGCCTTCAAATTTTGCCGGCCGCGTGGGCAGCTGGCCCAGGGCTTCTTCAATGGTGGCCGCAAACTTGATGGGCAAAGCGGTCTCCAGCACGATCATGGGAACACCGGCCTGCAGCTGCTCGCGCGCCACCTTCACGCCGTCGGCGGTGTGGGTGTCGATCATGGTGCCAAAGCGCTTGTAGGTGTCGCGAATGGTGGCCAACCGGTCGGCGTGGGTGCTCTTGCCGCTCACAAAACCGTAGTGTTGCGCCGCCGACGTGAAGGCCGCCTCTGCGCTCAGGTCAAAGTAACCCTGGCTGCCGAGCTGGTCGTGGAACAAGGCCTTGGTCTTGCCGCCGTCACGGCCCAGCAGGTCAAACACAAAGCGCTCGAAGTTCGAGGCCTTGGAAATGTCCATGGACGGGCTGGAGGTTTCGTGCGTGTCGGCGCTGCTGCGGACGCGGTAGACGCCAGTGCGGAAGAACTCGTCAAGCACGTCGTTTTCGTTGGTGGCGACCACCAGCCTGCCGACAGGAAGGCCCATCATGCGGGCGACGTGGCCGGCGCAGACGTTGCCGAAGTTGCCTGAGGGGACTGTGAAGTTGACTTTCCCGCTATTCGATTGGGTTGCCTGGAAGTAGCCTGCGAAGTAGTAGACGACCTGCGCCATCAGTCGCGCCCAGTTGATCGAGTTGACCGTGCCGATTTTGTACTGGCGCTTGAAAGCCAGGTCGTTGGACACGGCCTTGACGATGTCCTGGCAGTCGTCGAACACGCCATCGACCGCGATGTTGTGGATGTTTTCGTCCTGCAGGCTGAACATCTGGGCCTGCTGGAACGGACTCATGCGGCCGTTGGGCGAGGTCATGAAGACGCGCACGCCCTTCTTGCCACGCATGGCGTATTCGGCCGCGCTGCCGGTGTCGCCGCTGGTGGCGCCCAGGATGTTGAGCTCTTCACCGCGGCGCGCCAGTTCATATTCGAACAGGTTGCCCAGCAGCTGCATCGCCATGTCCTTGAATGCCAGCGTGGGGCCGTTGGACAGGGCTTCAAGGTAGAGGCCGTCTTCGAGTTTTTTCAGCGGAACAATGGCCTTCGTGCCGAATACTTCTTCGGTATAGGTCTTGTTGCAGATGGCTTTGAGATCGGCGGCAGGAATGTCGTCGACATACAGCGAAAGAACCTCGAAGGCCAGTTCAGCGTAAGACAAGCCGCGCCATTTGGCCAGCGTCGTCTCGTCAACCTGCGGATAGGTTTCGGGCAGGTACAGGCCACCGTCGGGCGCCAGGCCTTCGAGCAGAATTTCGCAAAAGCGTTTGCGGTCGGCGTGGCCGCGTGTGGACACGTACAGCATCAGGCCAGTTCCTCCTTGCGGATGCGCGTGATGGGCGCCAGCACCGTGGGCAGTGCCTGCATCTGCGCGAGGGCGCCGTTCATCTTCGCTTCCTGGCAGTCGTGCGTCAGGATGATGAGGTCGGTGTGGGTGGAGCCTTCGCCGCCCACTTCATCGGCTTCGCGCTGCAGCACGGCGTCGATGCTGATGCCGGCGCCGGCCAGGATGCCGGTGACTTTCGCCAGCACGCCGGCTTCGTCAGCAACCTTGAGTCGCAGGTAGTAGCTGGTGATCACGTCGGACATGGGCACCACAGGCAGGTCGCTCATCGCGTCGGGCTGGAAGGCCAGGTGCGGCACGCGGTGCTCAGGGTCGGCGGTGTGCAGGCGGGCGATGTCGACGAGGTCGGCAATCACGGCGCTGGCGGTGGGCTCGCTGCCCGCGCCTTTGCCGTAGTACAGCGTGGTGCCGACAGCATCGCCCTGCACCACCACCGCGTTCATCGCGCCTTCAACATTGGCGATCAGGCGCTTGGCCGGCACGAGGCTGGGGTGCACGCGCAACTCAATGCCGTTGGCGGCGCGCTTGGTGATGCCGAGCAGCTTGATGCGGTAACCGAGCTGCTCGGCGTAGCGAATGTCTTGTGCGGCGAGGCCGGTGATGCCTTCGACGTAAGCCTTGTCGAACTGCACCGGGATGCCGAAGGCGATGGCCGACATCAGCGTGACCTTGTGGCCGGCGTCCACGCCTTCGATGTCAAAGGTGGGGTCAGCTTCGGCGTAGCCCAGGCGTTGCGCTTCTTTCAGCACGACGTCGAAGTCCAGGCCTTTGTCGCGCATCTCGGACAGGATGAAGTTGGTGGTGCCGTTGATGATGCCGGCGATCCACTGGATGCTGTTGGCGGTGAGGCCCTCACGCAGTGCCTTGATGATGGGGATGCCGCCAGCCACTGCCGCTTCAAACGCGACCATCACGCCCTTGCGGTGGGCGGCTGCAAAGATCTCAGTGCCGTGCACTGCCAGCAGCGCCTTGTTGGCGGTGACCACATGCTTGCCGGCTTCAATGGCTTCAAGCACCAGTTGTTTGGCAATGCCGTAGCCGCCAATGAGTTCGATGACGATATCGACATCAGGGCTGGCAACGACCTTGCGGGCGTCATCAACTACCTGCACGCCCGGGCCGACGGCGGCCTTCGCGCGCGCCACATCGAGGTCGGCCACCATGGTGATCTCAATGCCGCGGCCGGCGCGGCGGCGGATTTCTTCCTGGTTGCGCTGCAGTACGTTGTAGGTGCCGCTGCCCACGGTGCCAATGCCCAGAAGGCCTACCCGGATCGGGCTCAAATTCGTCGGTTTCATAGTCGCTGAGGTCTTGCTTTACGTTGATCTTGGATACCCGTCCTCAAAAAGGACGCGGAAAGGAGAAGGGAGACAGGGGCCGAATACAGGATCAAGTTCGGTTGTTGCGGTAGTTCTCGAGGAACTTCGCAATTCGCCCGACAGCTTCGCGCAGGTCTTCCTCGTGCGGCAGGAAAACGATACGGAAGTGGTCCGGCTCGGGCCAGTTAAAGCCCGTGCCCTGCACCAGCATGACCTTGGTCTCTTTGAGGAGTTCCAGGAAAAACTGGCGATCGTCCTTGATCGGGTAGACCTTGGGATCAAGCCGCGGAAACATGTAGAGCGCGGCGCTGGGTTTGACACAGGTGACGCCGGGAATGGCGGTGATGAGTTCGTAGGCCATGTCGCGCTGGCGGCGCAGGCGCCCGCCCTCGCAGGTCAGGTCGTTGATGCTCTGGTAGCCGCCCAATGCCGTCTGGATGGCCCACTGGCCGGGCACATTGGAGCACAGCTTCATATTGGCCAGCATGTTCAGGCCCTCGATGTAGTCCTTGGCCTGCTTCTTGGGGCCGGACACGACCAGCCAGCCGGCACGGTAGCCGCAGGAGCGGTAACTCTTGGAGAGCGAGTTGAAGGTCAGCGTGAGCACGTCGTTCGACAGGCTGGCGATGGCGGTGTGCTTGACGCCGTCGTACAGCACCTTGTCGTAGACCTCGTCGGCAAGGATGACAAGGCCGTGTTCACGCGCGATGGCGATGATGCCCATGAGCAGCTCGTCGGAGTACAGCGCGCCCGTCGGGTTGTTGGGGTTGATCACCGCGATGGCCTTGGTCTTGGGCGTGATCTTCGCGCGGATATCGTCCAGGCTGGGCATCCAGCCATTGCTTTCATCGCACAGGTAATGCACGGGCGTGCCGCCTGAGAGACTGGTCGAAGCTGTCCACAGCGGATAGTCGGGCGCGGGCAGCAGCAATTCATCGCCATCGTCCAGCAAGGCGTTGGTGGCCATCGAGATCAGCTCGCTTGCACCGTTGCCCAGGTAAATGTCGTCCAGCGTGACGCCCTTGATGCCCTGCTTCTGGGTTTCGTGCATCACGGCCTTGCGCGCCGCAAAAATACCCTTGCTGTCCGAATAGCCGGCCGAGGCCGGCAGGTTGCGGATCATGTCCTGCTGCACCTCTTCCGGCGCGTCGAAACCGAATACCGCCAAATTGCCGATATTGAGCTTGATAAGCTTCTGGCCCTCTTCTTCCATCTGCTTGGCGGCGTCCATGATCGGGCCACGGATGTCGTAAAGCACATTGGCAAGCTTGGCGGATTTGGTGATCGGTTTCATGAAGCGTTACGAAGATTTGGGACAGCGCCCCGTTCTCACCATGCCAGCAACCGGGAAGATGCACCTGGATTGGGCGGGAAATTCGGGCGGAATCTATAATTTGACCACACAAACAGGGGTTTTCGCCCGGAAACAGGCGGCAAAACGCCCCTGCGACCAGCGCCTTCCCGCCTTCACAACGCCCGGACCCACCCCGCATGAAACTCCAGCCAGACCGCCTTGATGTCCAGTCCATCCTTGGCTATGGCCCCGGATGGGTCGGTCTGGCAAGCAACGGGGTGGCGGAAAAAATCGAGCACAGCATCGTGATCGGCTCACGGGGCGAAAAATTCGACTGGAATTGCCCGCGCTTTGAGCAGCTCACGGCGGAGCATTTCGCCCTGCTGGCCGAAACGCAGCCAGAGCTCGTGATCTTTGGCAGCGGCCCGCGCCTGCGCTTTCCGCCGCCGGCGTTCTTGCGCATCCTGATGGAGCGCCGGATCGGGGTTGAGACCATGGACACACTGGCCGCATGCCGAACCTACAACATCCTCGCGGGCGAAGGCCGGCAGGTGATTGCGGCCCTGTTGATTGAAACAGAAGGAACAGGAGACTGAAACAGACCCTCTTTCAGGGTAAAATCTAGGGTTGCACTTGGCACCATATCCCGAATCACTTTCGGGGCCGGTCGCCAAAAGGCGCGGCTAATTACAACTACTTTCGTCAGGGTCTACTCAGTATGGCAGTCGTCGTCAATAAACCACTTCCCGAATTTGAAGCGATCGCCACCGGCGGCGTCAAGGTCTCCAATACGACTCACCTGGGCAAGGTCGTTGTGCTGTACTTTTACCCTAAAGACAACACCCCCGGCTGCACCACAGAAGCGATGCAGTTCCGTGACCGCTACAAGGACTTCGTCAAGGCCGGCGCCACCGTATTCGGCGTCTCCCGCGACAACATGAAATCCCACGACGAGTTCAAGTCCAAACTGGAACTCCCCTTCGAGCTGATCGCCGATACCGAAGAAAAGATGTGCCACATGTTCGGCGTGGTCAAAAACAAGATCATGTACGGCAAAAAGGTCAAAGGCATTGAGCGCAGCACCTTCCTGGTGGGCGCCGACGGCCAGTTGAAGGAAGAATGGCGCGGCCTGAAGGTGCCCGGCCATGTGGACGACGTGCTCAAGGCCGTCAAGGCGCTCAAAAAGGCTGCCTGAAGCGTGAACATGGCCCGTTGAGGCCAGTTAGCAACACAGGATTTATAAAGAATTGCGGGGGATTGCCCTGTCACTTGAGTTGTGCATAATGAACTCATGCTGTTGACCTTCGCAACTGCGCCAAAAGAACAAGCCGCCCTGGTTTCAAGGCGGCTTTTTCGCTTCTGGAACCCTTCTTTTTTAGAGAGTTTTAAGCACTATGCCCCTGCCCCCCGCCCCGACCAAACGTGCCGCCCTGCTCTCCCCCGACGCGCTTGACGCGCCAGCCCGCTCGCCGTCGAAAGTTGTACGAAAAACGGACAGCGCCGAGTCCGCCCAGAAGCCCCCGGTGATGGACCTGTTTGACAGCCGCGCGGCAGGTGACGGCGCACACCCCTCTGCTTTTAAAGGAAAAGAGCCCTCCGGCCCTTCCAGGACAAGCACAAGCAGCTATAAAAAAGAGAGCATTGCCCTGCCTCAGCCAGCAGACAAACCGAAAAAAGCCAAGCGCAGCGGCCCCACCAAGCTGTTCGTGCTCGACACCAATGTGCTGATGCACGACCCGATGTGCCTGTTCCG
>JAJKJM010000178.1 GCA_021153985.1 Polaromonas sp. | reverse complement strand
GAAGGCGGCATCGGCATCGTTCACAAAAATCTCACCGCCCAGCAGCAAGCGGCTGAAGTCGCCAAAGTCAAGCGCTACGAAAGCGGCGTGTTGCGCGACCCGGTGGTCATCACACCCACCCACACCGTGCGCCAGGTCATGGCCCTGAGCGAGCAACTCGGCATCTCCGGTTTTCCCGTGATTGACGGCGGCCGGGTTGTCGGCATCGTGACGGGGCGCGATATGCGCTTCGAATCGCGCATGGACGTGCCGGTCAGCACCATCATGACGCCGCGAGAGCGCCTGATCACCATTTCCGAAACCGCCTCGCTGGCCGACGCCAAGGCGCTGCTCAACAAGCACCGCCTCGAGCGCGTGCTGCTGGTCAATGACAACTTCGAGCTCAAGGGCCTGATAACCGTCAAGGACATCACCAAACAAACCACCTTCCCCAATGCCGCACGCGATTCGCACGGCCAGCTGCGCGTGGGCGCCGCCGTCGGGGTGGGCGAGGGGACTGAAGAGCGCGTTGAAGCCCTGGTCAAAGCCGGCGTAGACGCCATCGTGGTGGACACCGCCCACGGCCACAGCAAGGGTGTGCTGGACCGGGTGCGCTGGGTCAAGCAAAACTACCCCCAGGTCGATGTCATCGGCGGCAACATCGCCACCGGCGCTGCAGCGCTTGCTTTGGTTGAGGCTGGCGCCGACGGCGTCAAGGTCGGCATCGGCCCCGGCAGCATCTGCACCACCCGCATCGTTGCCGGCGTGGGTGTTCCGCAGATCATGGCGATCGACAACGTGGCGACTGCACTGCGCGGCACCGGCGTTCCGCTGATTGGCGATGGCGGCATCCGCTACAGCGGCGATATCGCCAAAGCTATCGCGGCCGGCGCCAACACGGTGATGATGGGCGGCATGTTCGCCGGCACCGAAGAAGCCCCGGGCGAAGTCATCCTGTTCCAGGGCCGCAGCTACAAGAGCTACCGCGGCATGGGCAGCATTGGCGCGATGCAGCAGGGCAGCGCTGACCGCTACTTCCAGGAATCGAGCACCGGTAACCCCAACGCCGACAAGCTGGTGCCTGAAGGCATTGAGGGCCGTGTTCCTTACAAGGGATCCATGGTCGCCATCGTGTTCCAGATGGCCGGCGGCCTGCGGGCTAGCATGGGTTACTGCGGTTGCCCCACCATCGAAGACATGCGCGACAAGGCCGAGTTTGTGGAAATCACCTCGGCCGGCATACGCGAAAGCCACGTACACGACGTGCAGATCACAAAAGAAGCGCCAAACTACCGCGCCGATTGAGTTTGACCCAACCAGCCAGGGCGTCTTGAAAGACGCCCTTTCTTTTTTTGCCTTGAAGAAGCCCCTCATGCAACACCAGAAAATCCTCATCCTCGATTTCGGCTCACAGGTCACCCAGCTGATTGCCCGCCGCGTGCGCGACGCCCACGTATTTTGCGAAGTGCATCCTTGCGACGTCAGCGACGAATGGGTCCGCGAATACGCCAAAGACGGCAGCCTGAAGGGCGTGATCCTCTCCGGCAGCCACGCCAGCATCTACGAAGAAACCACCGACAAGGCGCCGCAAGCCGTGTTTGAGCTGGGCCTTCCCGTGCTGGGCATCTGCTACGGCATGCAGGCCATGGCGCACCAGCTGGGCGGCAAGGTCGAAGGCGGCCACAAGCGCGAATTCGGCTCCGCCGACGTGCGCGCCCGCGGCCACACGGCGCTGCTCAAAGACATCGCCGACTACACCACACCGGAAGGCCAGGGCATGCTCGACGTCTGGATGAGCCACGGCGACAAGGTCACCGAAATGCCGCCCGGCTTCAAGCTCATGGCGTCCACCGACTCCTGCCCCATCGCCGGCATGGCTGATGAAGACCGCCGTTTTTACGCGGTGCAGTTCCACCCCGAAGTCACCCACACCAAACAGGGCAATGCCATCCTCAAGCGCTTTGTGCTGGGCATCTGCGGCACCCGGCAAGACTGGGTGATGGGCGACTACATCAGCGAAGCGGTCGAGAAAATCCGCGCTCAGGTAGGCGATGAGGAAGTCATTTTGGGCCTCTCAGGCGGCGTTGACTCTTCCGTTGCCGCGGCGCTGATTCACCGCGCCATCGGCGACCAGCTAACCTGCGTATTCGTCGACCACGGCCTGCTTCGCCTCAATGAAGGCGACATGGTTATGGAGATGTTCGTCGGCAAGCTGCACGCCAATGTGATTCGTGTGGATGCAGCCGACCAGTTTCTCGGCCACCTGGCCGGCGTCAGCGAGCCCGAAGCCAAGCGCAAGATCATCGGCCGAGAATTCGTCGAAGTCTTCAAGGCCGAAGCCGCCCGGCTCAAGGCCGGCACCGGCGGCCACAAGGGCGCCAAGTGGCTGGCTCAGGGCACGATTTACCCCGACGTGATCGAATCCGGCGGCGCCAAAAGCAAAAAAGCCGTCACCATCAAGAGCCACCACAACGTCGGCGGCTTGCCCGAACAACTGGGCCTGAAGCTGCTGGAGCCTTTGCGTGAGCTGTTCAAGGACGAAGTCCGCGAACTTGGCGTTGCACTTGGGCTGCCGCACGACATGGTTTACCGCCATCCGTTTCCCGGCCCGGGCCTGGGCGTGCGCATCCTGGGTGAAGTCAAGAAGGAATACGCCGACCTGCTGCGCCGTGCCGACGCGATCTTCATCGAAGAACTGCGCAACTTCAAGGATGCCGAGACCGGCAAAACCTGGTACGACCTCACCAGCCAGGCCTTCACCGTGTTCCTGCCAGTCAAGAGTGTGGGCGTGATGGGTGACGGCCGCACTTATGACTACGTGGTGGCCTTGCGCGCGGTGCAGACCAGCGACTTCATGACCGCCGACTGGGCAGAGCTGCCTTATGCGCTGCTCAAAAAAGTCTCCGGCCGCATCATCAACGAAGTGCGCGGCATCAACCGCGTGACCTACGACGTGAGCAGCAAGCCGCCAGCGACGATCGAATGGGAGTAAGGCAAAGCCTGTGGAGCAGTCCAGCCTTTTTGGTGAAGCTTCGCCTGCGCCGAGGTTAAGAAGGCCCGCGGCGCCCCGCGTGGGGCGTTGCCGCCTGTTTTTTGCACTTTTCCCAAGCGAGGCAGCCGTCGGGCAAATACTTGAGCTCGGAACTGGCCTGAAAGGGCAGTTCGCGCTGACCGGCAAACCGCATGCGCCCAATCGCCTGCACCTGACCCTGGATCATCTGGGTGACTTCGGGAGCATGCCGCACGGCACCGTCAAGGCGGCATGCGAAGCCGCAAGCGGGCTTCAAGCGCGCTCAAGCCGGTTTTCAGTGCAGCTGGACCGGGTTGTGAGCTTCGGGCGCCACGCCGAAAAGCGGCCGCTGGTCCTTAAGGATTCCGGCGAGGCCAACCTGGAGTTGAAAGCGTTTCGAACCAGCTTATGGGACGCCCTTGTCGCAAAAGAGGTGCCGGGCGGCCCACGCAGTTCATTTACCCCCCATGTCACTTTGTTGTACGACGCCCAGGTGGTGTCCGAGCACGCCGTCGATGCCGTCGTATGGGAAGCGCATGAATTTGTGTTGCTGCACAGCGCCATGCAGGAAACGCGCTATGAAATCCTGGGGCGCTGGCCATTGCCGGTGCAGCCGGCGTAGCACGCTCATGAGTCGAACATGCCGCCTTGGCGGTCCAGCGGCTCCAGCGACAGTGTTTCTTCGGGCATCAGCCTTTCGGTAAGCCGGCGTGCGTCGAAGGGCGCCCGCACTTTCTGGTCGTTGTCGAAATAACAGAACACCTCGCGGCTGGCCCGGGCTCGCGCAGGCTTGGCCGATATGCGCCGGGCGTCTTCCGGTTCGCCGCCCGCAGCCCAGGTGCTGATGCGTGCGGCCCACCGGTCCAGCGCCTTGTCGCTGTAGCGCCCGCCATAGAGCGTGTCCGGCCCATGCAGCCGGAGGTAAACGAAATCCGCCGTCAGGTCTTCGGCATACGGCCAGTCCGCCACCGCCTCCGACACCACCAGCGCGGCCCCATGGCGGCGCAGCATCTTGACGAACGGCTCTGCACAGAAGCTCGGCTCGCGGATTTCAATCGCATGCCTGAGCCGGCGTTTGCGGTCGATTTCCAGGCAGGGATGGTGCACATGGCTGTCGTGGTGTCTCCGCGCGAACTGTGCGGCGGCCTCGGTGTCACGCGGCAGCAAGCGCAAGAAAGCTTCGAACACCTCGGGCTTGAAGGGCATGCTGGGCGGAAATTGCCAGAGCAGGGGGCCCAGCTTGCCGCGGAGATTAAAAATGCCCGACGCAAGGAAATTGGCCAGCGCGACCGGCACGCCGTCGCCTTCGAGGCGCAGCATGTGGGTCAGGTAGCGCGGCGCCTTGACGCTGAAGAGGAACCCATCCGGCGTTTCGTCATGCCAGCGCTGGTAGCTGCTGGGCCGCTGAAGCGAGTAGTGCGAGCCGTTGATCTCAATGGTTTGCATGGCGCGCGAGGCGAACGCGAGTTCATGCGCCTGCACCAGCCCCGGTGGGTAGAACACCCCGCGCCAGCCGGCGTATTGCCAGCCGGAGATCCCGATGCGGATGCGGGGGTGTTTCATGTTTTACGCTTTTACGACCTGCGGCGATGGTCAGTTTGAGCGCTTCCAGCTTCGCCCCGTTGTAGGCTGGACCCGATTTTCCTTGTCGCGCGAATACCATGGTGGGCGACACGGATGGCCTGGAATTCAGGTTTTTGGCCTATGCTTCAGGCCATGTACCTACCGCCCCAATTCAAAGGCGACCGCGACAAGGCCGCGGCGCTGATCCAGGAAAACCCCTTTGCCAGCCTGATCAGTATCGACGACGCCGGTCTTCCTTATGTCACGCACTTGCCGCTGCATCTCGAAGATAGCGGCGAGCAGCTGGTGCTGCTAGGCCACGTGGCCAAGCCGAACCCACACTGGCGCTACCTGCAGGCGCGCCCGCAGGCGGTGGTTACCTTTCTTGGGCCCCATGCCTACCTGTCGCCCAAGGTCTACCCGGACCTGGCCCGGGTGCCGACCTGGAACTACCTCGCCGTGCACTGCACCGTAGAGGCCACACTGATCGAAGACCCCACAGCCAAGGACGCCTTGCTGAAAAAGCTGATTGGCGACCACGAGCCACCTTATGCCCAACAGTGGCGTGATCTGGGTGAGGAGTTCGCCCACAAGATGCTGGCGGGCATCGTGGGCTTTGAACTGCGGGTCACCGACCTGCAATGCAAGGTCAAAATCAACCAGCACCGGCGCGAATCGCATGCCGCCATGAAGGCGATATACGCGGCCGGTAATGAAAACGAACAGGCGCTCGCCGGCTGGATGACCCGCCTGGGCATGGCGACCGGTAGCGACACCCCCACGGAGACCTGACCTATGCGCGGTATTTTCAGCATCGTGGGCTTATTGGTCGTGTTGGCCATCGTGGGCCTGTTGGTCAAAAAACAGCTGGGCACCCAGGTCGTCGTGCCGTCGGCCCCCGGCATGCCTGCCGTCTCGGCCAATGCCCCGCCGCAGGTGCAGAGCCAGCAAGCCCAGCAGCAGGTCAAGCAGGCTGTTGACAGCGCCATGCAGGCCCGCCCCATGCCGGATGAGAAATAATCTGATAAAAACCGGCTCTAGCCCAGAAGGGGTATGGGCGAGTAGCTATAAAAATAGTAGCAAAAATGAGTGATGCGCTGTTCATGCAGCAGGCGCTTGCACAAGCCCATGAAGCGGCCGCGGCAGGCGAAGTGCCGGTTGGCGCAGTCGTGGTGCGGCACGGCAAGGTCATTGCCACCGGCCGCAATGCACCGGTAGACGGCCATGACCCGACGGCCCATGCCGAGATCGTGGCCTTGCGCGCCGCGGCGCAGGCCTTGGGCAATTACCGCCTGGACGACTGCGAGCTTTTTGTCACGCTGGAGCCCTGTGCGATGTGCAGCGGCGCCATGCTGCATGCGCGGCTCAAACGGGTGGTGTTTGGCGCGCCCGATCCCAAAACCGGCGCGGCAGGCTCAGTCCTCAACCTGTTTGCGGAGCCCCGCCTGAACCACCAGACCGGGCTGCAAGGCGGAGTCCTGGCACCAGCCTGCGGCGAACTGCTGCAGGATTTCTTTCGCCTGCGCCGGGCTGACAAGCGTGAGGCGTCGCGGCTGGCGCATCCGCTGCGTGACGACGCGTTGCGCACGCCCGATTCCGCGTTTGAAGCCTTGCCGGGCTACCCCTGGCAGCCCCGCTATACCAGCGAGATGCCGTCACTGGGCGGCTTGCGCATGCATTACCTGGATGAAGGCGCTGGAGGCGAGGGCGGCCAGAGGGATTTAACCTACCTGTGCCTGCACGGCAACCCGGCCTGGAGCTACCTTTACCGCAAGATGATCCCGGCGCTGCTGGATGCCGGGCACCGGGTGGTCGCGCCCGACCTGATCGGCTTCGGCAAGAGTGACAAGCCTAAGAAAGACAGCTTTCACAGCTTCAGCGTCCATCGGCACATATTGCTGGAGTTGGTGGAAAAGCTGGACCTTCAAAACGTCGTGCTGGTGGTCCAGGACTGGGGCGGCTTGCTCGGCCTGACACTGCCCATGGCCGCGCCCTCGCGCTACAAAGGCCTGCTGGTCATGAACACCACCCTGGGCACCGGCGATGCGCCGCTGCCCGCAGGCTTTGTCGCCTGGCGCGAGATGTGCGCCAAGAATCCGGAATTTGACGTGGCGCGTCTTTTTGCCCGCGGCAACCCGCAGATGAGCCCCGCGGAATGCGCCGCTTACAACGCGCCCTTTCCAGACAAAGGGCACCGCGCCGCGCTGCGCGCTTTCCCTCCCATGGTGCCGGATGCGCTTGATGCGGACGGCGCCGCCGTTTCACGCTTGGCGCGCGCCTTCTGGCAAAACGACTGGGCCGGCCGGACGCTGATGGTGGTGGGGGCGCAGGACCCGGTGCTGGGCCCGCCTGTCATGCGTCAATTGCAGGCCTTGATCCGCGGCTGCGGCGAACCCCTGGTGCTGCCGCAAGCCGGCCACTTTGTGCAAGAGCATGGCGAGCTGATTGCGCAACAGGCGCTGCAAGTT
>JAJKJM010000177.1 GCA_021153985.1 Polaromonas sp. | reverse complement strand
GTGGAGACGATTGGCCAACCTTTGAAATTTACCGCCAAAACGTGACAACTTGGCGAAGCGTAAGGTGTGAATCAGTAAAATGAGGGTAAATACCGAGCGTAAGCCCGGGATCCGGTTAGTGGCCGGCGAGCCAATCCCCTTGCCTGAGTACCCCTTTTTTCTTCACCTACCTCCATCAAAGACAAAGCGACCATGTCCCTCGATAAAGTTTCCCCCGGTAAAAACGTTCCCGAATCTTTCAACGTGATCATCGAAATCCCGATGAACGCCGACCCGGTGAAGTACGAGGTGGACAAAGAGTCCGGCGCGATCTTTGTGGACCGCTTCATGAGCACGTCCATGCACTACCCGACCAACTACGGCTACGTGCCCAAGACCATCAGCGGCGACGGCGACCCGGTTGACGTGCTGGTGATCACGCCGGTGCCCTTGATCCCTGGCGTGGTGGTTACCTGCCGCGCCATCGGCATCCTGAAGATGACCGACGAAGCCGGCGAAGACGGCAAGGTGCTGGCCGTGCCCGTCGACAAGAAATGCTCGCTCTACACCCAGTGGCAAAAACCTGAAGACATGAACCCGCTGCGCCTCAAAACCATCGCCCATTTCTTTGAACACTACAAAGACCTGGAAGAAGGCAAGTGGGTCAAGGTGCTGGGCTGGGAAGGCCCCGATGCGGCCAAGAAAGAAATCACTGACGGTATCGCCAACTACGCCAAAGGCGCCACAGCCTGATCAAGGTTGGAATAGCCTGAAATTCAAGTAATTTGGGGCTCTAGCCCATGCGGGACATGGACTCTTAGCTATCAATTGCATAGCGGTTTCTGATTCATTTCTGATTCTGTACCGCCTGCAAAAAGCGCCTGAAGCGTCGATCCTTCAGGCGCTTTTTCTTTTCTTGCCGGACCTGGTAATGGCTGCCCGGCGCTACCGTCGCTACCGTCGCCACCGCCTCACAGCGCCTTACGCCTCCGCCATGCTGGTGCAACTCTCGGCGCATCGGCGGCACGCCGCCACGCATTCATCCATGTCGCCGACAGCTTCGCAGCTGGCGGCGCAGGCTTCGCAAACTTCAGCGCAGAGCGCGCACAGCCTGGGCGCGAACTCCGAGGCGCTGAGCTGCAGGTTGGCCGATGCCTGGCAGATTTCCGCGCAGTTGAGCATCAGCGTGAAGTGAGCAGGTTCTGTGTGCTCGCCGCCTGCCTGCAGGCAGTGCGTCATGGCGGTTTGCAGGCAGGCGTGGTGGCATTCGGTGCAGGCTTCGATGCAGGCCTGCATGCCGGCATTGGTGTGGTCCATGAGGGTCTCCGCTGGGGTGTTGAAACCCCCCAGCTTGCCGGCACGGCCCAGCCTTGAATGGAAGACGCTGGCCGCAGCAGATGTAGGTTCAGGCTGACGCGGATGCCAGGAGCCCTAAGCCCCCCGCGAAGGGTCGGGGTAGACCAGGCCGTGCAGGCGGCCCTTGTCTTCGCGCGGAAACGGCTTCCAGCGGCCCTCGGCTTGCGCCAGCCGGTCGGCCACTGCCCACCAGGCGCTGGGGTTCACGCCCAGGCCGATATGGCTGGCCAGCACCTCGATGTTTTCCGTTTGCGGGTTGACTGCGCTTGGGGTCTGGATGCTGGCCTGCCAGGCCACCACGCCGTCGCTGCGTGAGTAAATGCTGGTGGTCGGCACGGGCGGGGCGGCGGGCAGGTCGTAGTTTTCGGATTCGCGCTCCACGCTGCGGCCGCTGGTCAGCTCGTAAATGCGCCAGGCATTGGTCGCCTTGTGGGAGCCTGCAAAGGGCGAGCCCAGGGTGATCACGCCGCGCACCATGTGCGGCAGCTCTTTGCCCAGCTCACGTGCGTACACGCCGCCCAGGCTCCAGCCGATCAGGCTGACCTTGCGGCCAGTGGCCTCAAACGTGCGGATGAGGTTGTCTTTGGCTTCTTCCAGCACGCCGGCGCGCGGGCCGAAGTTAAAGCCCTGGTCCCAACCCCAGGGGCTGTAACCAAGTGACTGCAGGTAGTGGCGCAGTGGCACGGTGGTGGCGTCATTGGCCGAGAGGCCGGGAAACACCATCACCGCATGGCCGTCACCCCGGGGGGCGCGGGCCAGCAGCGGCCAGCTCGGGAGCAGGGCGCCGAATTCCCAGAATGCGCGTAATTCAAGCGCCAGCAGCCAGGCGCTGGGCGGTACGTCGTGCAGGGGCGGCTTGTGGGAGTCTTGTGGGGAACCGGAAGAGTTTCGCTTGGATGACGGGCTTGCCATGGCTTGGAGCATTGAGTGTCTTTTTGAGTTCCGACAGAAACAGTATCGGGGCGCTTAACGTTATTTACAGAGAGAGCCGCCTCTAACTTGATCGCTTTGCGGCGGTTTTCGTCGCGTTCGTGACAGCGGCTTTGCGGGTTTTTACCGGGGCGGTCTTCACAGTTGTCTTTGCCGCGGCTTTCTTTGCGGTTTTCTTTACCGCTACCTTGCGGGTCTTTTTGGGCGCCGGTGCTGCAGCTGAGTCCGTAGCGGGTGCCTGGGCCATCAATCCCTGCGCCTCTGCGAACGCATCTTCAATCGCCTTTGCCAGGTCCTTGGCATGCGGCAGCGCCTTCTTGTCGGCAATGATGCCGAAGTCCACATGGCCGGCATAGGTCTGGATGGTGATGTTGAGCGCCAGGCCGTGCAGGATGATGGACAGGGGGTGAAAGGTCAGAAATTTCGCACCGGCCAGGTACAGCGGCACCGGCGGGCCCGGCACATTCGAAATCGCCAGGTTAGCCACCATGGGCAGCCGGCTGGCCATGCCGCTTTTGCCGTAGGCGTTCAGCGCCATCTTGGCTGCGCCGCCCACCAGCCACGGCGCCAGCAGCGAAGGGTAATCGGTCGGCAGCAAGCCCTTCAGGCTTTGCATGGATGTTTTGACCTTGCCGGTGGACGCCATGATGGCGTTCATGCGCTTGAGCGGGTGCGCCAGGTGCGTGCCCAGCTCGACCAGGCTCATGCTGACCTGGTTGCCCAGGTTGGCGGCATCGGTGGCGCCGGCTTCGCGTAGCGACACCGGCATAGCCGCGACCAGCGATTTTTTCGGCAGGCTGTGGTGCTGCGTGAGGTAGTTGCGCAGCGCGGTCGAGCAGATCCACAGCACCATGTCGTTGAACGAGCCGCCCACCGCCTTGCCCATGGCCTTGGTCTCGGCCAGCGGGATGGTGGCGGTAACAAACACACGGCCCGAACTGATACCCGCGTTGAAGGGCGTCTGCGGCGCCAGGCGCATCGGCATCTTGGCCTTGACGCCGGTGGCTGAGCTGCCGATGGACTGCCGGGCCAGGGTGCTGCCAAAGGTGGAGGCCGCGGCGGGCAGCGACTTGGCGACCTTGGCCAGTTGCCCAAGCGAGCTCGAGAATATCGAGCCGATCATCTTGCCCAGCTTGAGGTCGGCCTCCAGCTTTCGCTTGCGTTCGGGGTCAGGCGGCGCCACCTCGCGCGGCACGGGGCTCAAGTCGAGCATGGCGTTAGCCAGCATCACGCCGCCTTTGCCGTCTAGCGCGGCGTGGTGGATCTTCGAGAAAAAGCCCGCCACGACCTTGCCGCCTTGCGAAGCGGGCAGCTGGATGCGGTCAAAAATATAGAACTCCCAGAGCGGGAAGTCGCGATCGATTACTTCGCCGTGCAACTGGGCGCACAGCTTGTGCACCTCGGCCAGCGTCATCGGCGCTGCGCCCTTTTTGGCAGGGTCGGCACGGCGGATATGAAAGTCAATGTCCACCTCATCGGCATCCACCCACAGCGGATGGCCCAGATCGAGCGGCATGAACACCAGCTTGCGGCTGAACACCGGCGCCAGGTGCATGCGTTTGCCGATGTGCTCTTTGACGGCCTTATGAAAGCTGCCCTTGAAGCCCTCCGGCAGCTCACACAGATTGAGCGAGCCCACGTGCATGGGCATCTCGGGGGTTTCAAGGTACAGGAAGGTGGCGTCGAGGCCGGTGAGGGATTTCATGGTTGTTGTCTCCGTGCGGAGACCTTAACCGAGCGGGCGGGGTGGCGGCACTAGGGTTTGCCGTAGCCGCCCGTGTCGCGCCGGGCTCAGCGCCCGGCCGCGATCACGTTCAGGCTTCGCAGTCGCCCAGCATTCCCTGCTCGTCTTCAGCCAACCCGGCCACTGGCGTCGCCTTGGCCAGCGCCATCCACACGCCCAGGGGCAATTGTTGCCGCATGCGGCGGGGCGCGGCGCGAGCAACGGCCAGGCGATTGTTCTCCATCACCATCACGCCGCATTCGCTAGGGACTTCGTCGGCGGCGCCAATCGGCCGGCCCTTGGCGTCGCAGCCCAGCACGTACCAGCATTCGCCGCCCAGGTCGAGGTAGGCTGCACGCTTTTCGGGACGGCGCAAGTCGCCCAGCAGGTCGGCGCGATGCACTTTGATCTCGTGCACGATGGGATCCACGTATTCCTGCACCGTGGTGTTGCGGATCGAGAACACGTCGGGCCGCACCATGCACCAGCGCACTTTGCCGCCTTCGGTTTCTGGGGGCAACTGGGCGCGAAGGCTCAATCCGCGCCAGGTAATGCGGCCGGCGCGCACCATTTCGCCGGCGACCTGCTCAACAAGCGCTTCATGCTTTGACAAGGCGGCGCGGTTGCGAAGCAAGGTGGCCGCCAGGTAGGCCACGCCGGCATCGGTGACGCGCAGGGTTTCGTGGCCCGCCGGGCCAGCCACGCGCTGCAACATGCCGGAGGCGAGCAATTCGATCTCCAGCAGATCCTGGGAGGGCCAGCCGGCGGAGCGGTAGATGTCGCGCAGGCGCCGGGCGTGAGGGCGGCCCAGCGGGGGGCGCACATCGCCTGCAGGCTCTGCAAGCGCTGGCGGACTTGAGGGAAGGGCGGCGAGGTCGGCCATGACAGAAGAAATGGAAAAGGGAACGCGATGAGCCGGGCGGCTCAGAGCGGGACGATCTCGAAGCGGGCGTTGTCCAGGTTGTCGCCCAGCGGCCGCATGGCGGCCAGGATGGCGTCGGTTTCAGCGTGCTGCCACAGCGCGATGACCTGCTCTTCGGCTTCAGAGGCGCCCTCCAGCGGCAGGTCTTCTTGCAGCGTTTGCGCAAGCATGTAGGCCTGCAACGAAGGCAGCACGTACTCGGGGCCGCCCAGAGCAAATTCAAGCGCCATGCGAAAGCGCAACTCGGCGGCGGCGCGCTGGTCGCTGCTCAGGCTGTTGGCGTCAACCATGTTGACGGTGTAGGTGGGGACGGCTGCCATGGGGATCCCTTGCTAATCAGGGGTAACAAAGATAAATGAAGGTGGATGAAAAAAGCCGGGACGAGCCCGGCTTATTCAGAGAATCGGAGCTTATCAGAATGCGTATTTCAGGCTGACAGAGTACGCGTCTGTGCGAATTGAACCACCGAAACCTTCGCCCGTCTTGCCAAAGTCTTCGTATTCCAGACGCACGGCGAGCGCCGGCGTGATGTTGTATGCGACACCCACGCCAGCCATGAGCGAGCTTTTGTCGCCAGAATTGCCCTGGCCCAGAATGGTGATTTTGCCGCGGTTTTTGGAGACACCGAGCTTGCCGAAGAGGGAGAAGTCCCGACCCAGCGGGAGCGTACCCGTGCCGGCAATGCTGTATTGCGAGAGCTTGAGAGAGCCAGTCACGATCGGAGCCCCTGCGGCGGTGCGTGCGACTACGTCCCGATTGCCCAGGTCCGAGTACTGAAGCTCAACACCCCAGTTTGGGGTGATCTGGTAGCCGCCGTACAGCTTGTACATCCCTTTGCTGGAGTCTCCGTCCGTCAAGCGCGCACCAGCAGGGATACCAGCACCGATGATGGGGCCATCTACACCCGTGGCGCTTGAAGAGCCGGCACCGACACCCGCGTACCACTGGGCCGAAGCCGGCATTGCCACAAACGCTGCGGCGATTGCGCCAGCCAGAAAAACTTTTTTCATCGAACTTCTTTCAAGAGGAAATTAAATATCTGGATACCAGAAACACTTAGATACCAAGCTCGAGGATATCTGGACAAGCAAAGGTGGGCAATGCAAAGGCCATTGCGGCAGCGAAGATTCGCCGGTTTGCAACGGTTTGTAGGCTTACTGATTGATTGATGGCGGCGTTCTCATTTATTTGGGGGAGGCGCTTTGAACGGGCTGCGCCGTTCCAGGTCTTCCATATAGTTTTCGATGCTGGCGCCTTCACGCTCAAGGAAGCGCTCCACCGCGTCGGCAAATGCGGGATGCGCCAGCCAGTGGGCGCTGGTGGTCTTGACGGGCAGCAGGGCGCGGGCCATTTTGTGTTCACCTTGCGCGCCGCCTTCAAAGCGCTGGTAGCCGTGCTCTATGCACCATTGCAGCGGCTGGTAGTAGCAGGCCTCGAAATGCAGACAGTCAACGCGGGCCAGCGCACCCCAATAGCGCCCGTAGGCAACCCGGCGCTGGTTTTGAGCATCAAATTGGCCTCCAGCCCAGGTGGTATCTGCGCTGACAGCTATCAAACTTGTAGCAATCGGCCGGCGCCGGCCGTCGGCGTTATGTTCGGCCACAAACAGCAGCCAGTTCTCCGGCATGGTGTCCTGCATGCGCTGGAAGAAGTCGCGGCTGAGGTAGGGCGCGTTGCCGTGTTCGTAATACGTGCGCTCGTAGCAGCGGTAGAAAAAATCCCAGTCGGCATCGCTGATGTCTTTGCCCATCGACCAGCGGAAGGTAATGCCGGCTTCGGCAACCTTGCGGCGCTCCTGGCGGATCTTTTTGCGCTTTTCCTGGCTGAGCGACATCAGGAAGCCGTCGAAGTCGCGGTAGCCGCCGGGTGGCCCAGTCCAGTGAAACTGGACGGTATGCCGCAGCATGAGGCCGGCTTCGTTGCAAGCCGCCACGTCCTCATCGGCGGTAAACAGCAGGTGCAGGGACGAGAGTTCCTCTTCTGTGCACCAGGCCACGATGGCTTTGACCAGCAGGGCTCGCTCGGCCGGCGAGCGCGCCAGCAAGCGGGCGCCGGGAACCGGCGTGAAGGGCACAGCGGCCACGGCCTTGGGGTAGTAGGGCAGGCCATGCTGCTGGTAGGCATTGGCCCAGGCATGGTCGAACACGTATTCGCCGTAAGAGTGCTCTTTGAGGTAGAGCGCGCAGGCGCCGGCCAGCGTGTTGCCTTTCCAAAGTGTGACAAAACGTGGCGTCCAGCCGGTTTGAGGGGTGGCGCTGCCGCTTTCGTGCAGGGCGGCGAGGTATTCGTGGCGCATGAAGGGGTTGGCGGCCTCCCCGGGGCTTTGCGCCGCCAGCAGGGAATTCCACTCGGCCGCATTCACCTTCAGCGGCGAATCCAGCACGCGGATGACATAATCGTTTGAGTCTTTTTTCACGTGTTTTTCGGGGTTCTACTTCTACATGCCACTCAAAATCTGTGTTGCCCAGTTGAACTACTGCGTGGGTGATATGCCGGGCAACGCGCAAAAGATCATCGACGCAGCGCGCACGGCCTATGCGGACGGGGCGCGCCTGGTGCTTACGCCTGAACTGGCGATTTGCGGCTACGCGGCCGAAGACCTTTTTTTGCGCCCCTCTTTCATCCAGGCCTGTGATGATGCCGTGAATCAGGTGGCCCGCGAGCTGGCCGGGTTAAAAGGCCTGACGGTGGTGGTGGGCACACCCACCCATGGCGACAACGGCAAGGGCCTGCGCACCAAAAGCGTGGAAGTGCAGCAGCGCCACAACGCGGCCAGGGTGCTTCGCGAGGGCCGCATGATCGAAACCTACGCCAAGCGTGAATTGCCCAATTACCAGGTGTTTGACG
Source organism: Polaromonas sp. (assembly GCA_021153985.1). GTDB lineage: Bacteria > Pseudomonadota > Gammaproteobacteria > Burkholderiales > Burkholderiaceae_C > Polaromonas. Next base: position 2,297 of record JAJKJM010000177.1, on the reverse strand, counting down.
AGCGCCGCTACTTCACGCCGGGGCAAGGCACCTGCGTGTTCCAGGCCGGAGAAGGCGACGACGCCATCAGCGTCGGCCTGTTGATCTGCGAGGACGCGTGGTTTGAAGAGCCGGCACGCCTGGCCAAAGAGGCCGGCGCTGAGTTGCTGGTGGTCATCAACGCCTCGCCTTTTCACGTTGGCAAGGGCGGTGAGCGCGAGCAGATGATGCAGGCCCGGTCACTGGCCACCGGCCTGCCGCTGATTTATGCGCACCTGGTGGGCGGGCAAGACGAGATCGTGTTTGAAGGGCGCTCCTTCGCCTTGCAGGCCGACGGCGCGCTGGCCGGCCGGGCTGAAAGTTTTAAGGAAAATCTGTTTCTGGCCCAAGCGGAGCGCGGGCAGGGCGCTATTAAATTGGTAGCAAACACAGCGCCTGAGCGCAGCCACGAAGCCGATTTGTGGGACGCGCTGGTGCTGGGTGTGCGCGACTATCTGGGTACAAACGGCTTTCCGGGCGCCATCCTGGGCCTGTCGGGCGGCATCGACTCGGCGCTGGTGCTGGCAATTGCTGTTGATGCTTTAGGCGCCGACAAAGTGCGGGCGGTGATGATGCCTTCGCCGTATACCGCCGACATCTCGTGGCTTGACGCGCGCGAAATGGCTGAACGCGTGAAGGTGCGCTACGACGAAATTTCCATCGTGCCCGAGTTCGAGGCCTTCAAGGCTTCGCTGGCAGGAGAATTCAAGGGCTTGAAAGAAGACACGACGGAAGAAAACATCCAGGCGCGCATACGCGGGGTGTTTTTGATGGCCCTGTCCAACAAATTCGGTTCCATCGTGCTGACCACTGGCAACAAAAGCGAAATGGCGACGGGCTATTGCACGCTTTATGGCGACATGGCGGGCGGCTTTGCGGTCATCAAGGATGTGCTGAAGACGTCGGTGTTCCGTCTGGCGCGCTGGCGCAATGCCAATGACCCTTACGGCACAGGCCGCGATCCCATTCCGGAGCGCATCATCAGCCGTCCGCCCAGCGCGGAGCTGCGCCCCGACCAGACCGACCAGGACAGCCTGCCGCCTTACGAGGTATTGGATGCGATCTTGTCGCGCTACATGGAAAACGACGAAAGCGCCGAGGGCATCATCGCCGCGGGCTTTGACCGCGCGGTGGTCGAGCGCGTGGCGCGCCTGATTCGCATCAACGAATACAAGCGCCGGCAGGCGCCGGTCGGGATCAGGGTCACCCACAGGAGCTTTGGCAAGGATTGGCGCTATCCTATTACCAGCAAATTCAGGCAATGAATGTGGCCCCCACGCTCCCCCACTTCGTGTGGGTCGCTGCCCCCCGAGGGGGCCGCCCGCCCCGCGGCCCGGCAAAGCCGGTTCCGCGGCTCATGCTGGTGAAGAGCCTCTTGCGACCTTGAAATGCTTTTGACGATTTTTAAAATGAATGGAGATATTCAGTGAAACAAATTACCGCCGTCCTCAAGCCTTTCAAACTCGAAGAAGTCCGCGAGGCTTTGGCCGAATGCGGCGTGACCGGGTTGACTGTCACTGAAGTCAAGGGTTTTGGCCGCCAGAAGGGCCACACCGAGCTGTATCGCGGCGCCGAGTATGTCGTGGACTTCCTGCCCAAGGTCAAGGTTGAAGTCGTGGTGAAAACTGAAGACGTGGAGCGCTGTGTGGACGCCATCGTGCGCGCCGCGCGCACCGGCAAGATTGGCGACGGCAAGATTTTCATCACTAGTGTCGAGCGCGTGGTGCGCATCCGCACGGGTGAGGAAGACGAAGCGGCGGTCTAGAGATGGCCCCCACGGTCGCTCACTTCGTGTAGCTCCCTGCCCCCCGAGGGGGCCGCCCGCCTGCGGTCTGGCAAAGCCAGTCCCGCGGCTCATGCTGGTGTGGGAAGGCGTTCCTTCCGCAGTCCGGCCAGATTTAGATCTGGTCGAGGCGTGTTGCGGTTGGCGTCATGCCTGCTGCCTGCACCAGGGTTTCGAGCAGGGGTTCCGCTTCGCTGCCGGTGCGGATCAGGTCCATCAGCCATTCGTTCATGAAGCCGGACTTCACCGATGAGGCCAGGAACGCCAGCAGGCTGTCGTAATACCCGCCCATGTTGAGCAGGCCAACGGGCTTGTCGTGGTAGCCCAGCTGGCGCCAGGTCCACACCTCAAAAAACTCTTCCAGTGTGCCGATGCCGCCGGGCAAGGCCAAAAATGCGTCTGCCTTCTCGGCCATGATGCGTTTGCGTTCGTGCATGTTTTCCACAATGTGCAGCTCGGTGCAACCGGTGTGGGCCCATTCTTTTTCGACCAGCGC
>JAJKJM010000176.1 GCA_021153985.1 Polaromonas sp. | reverse complement strand
TAAATACCGCGGACGTGGTGAAATTGGTAGACACGCTATCTTGAGGGGGTAGTGCCGAAAGGTGTGCGAGTTCGAGTCTCGCCGTCCGCACCAGATTGACATGCATCGGCAGCAGCGCTCCGGCAGTGCTGTCGGCTCAAACGGCAAGCTGAAGCAAACCGCGCAAGTGGCTTTTCAGAAGTTGAACCCACGATGAACCTCGATCAATACCTTCCTGTTCTCCTGTTTATTCTGGTCGGTGTGGGTGTCGGCGTGGTGCCTCAGGTCCTGGGGCGTTTGTTGGGCCCCGTGCGGCCCGACAGTGAAAAAAATTCCCCCTATGAGTGCGGCTTCGAAGCTTTCGAAGATGCCCGCATGAAATTTGATGTGCGCTACTACCTAGTCGCCATCCTCTTCATTCTTTTCGACCTCGAAATCGCTTTTCTTTTTCCCTGGGCCGTGGCGCTCAAGGAAATCGGTGCTGTCGGTTTCTGGTCTGTCATGATTTTCCTGGGCATTCTGGTCGTGGGCTTTGTCTACGAGTGGAAAAAAGGTGCGCTGGACTGGGAATAAGAAGATAAGAATCCCGAGGGTTCTCTAGGCGGGTCTCGCCACAAAGGTACGGGTATGTCACTTGAAGGTGTTTTCAACGAAGGCTTCATGACCACGAGTTACGACTCGGTGGTGAACTGGGCCAAGACGGGTTCGCTCTGGCCCATGACGTTCGGCCTGGCGTGCTGCGCTGTCGAGATGATGCATGCGGGTGCCGCGCGTTATGACATCGACCGCTTCGGCATGCTCTTCCGCCCAAGCCCGCGTCAGTCCGACCTGATGATCGTGGCCGGCACGCTGTGCAACAAAATGGGCCCGGCGCTGCGCAAGGTGTACGACCAGATGTCCGAGCCGCGCTGGGTGCTGTCCATGGGCTCGTGCGCCAACGGCGGCGGTTACTACCACTACAGCTATTCCGTTGTTCGCGGTTGCGACCGTATTGTGCCGGTTGACGTGTACGTACCAGGCTGCCCGCCCACGGCCGAAGCGCTCATGTACGGCATCATCCAGCTGCAGCAGAAAATCCGCCGCACCAATACGATTGCGAGGGCATAAACATGTCCTCTTCTCCTGTTTCCATGGAGCAACTCGCCGAAACGATTCATGCGGTGCTCGGCGATAAAGTCAAAAGCCTGCACACCGCGCTTGGTGAAATCACCCTCACGGTTTCTGCTGTCGACTATCTGGCCGCCGCAACCCAGCTGCGCGATGCTCCCGGTTGCCGTTTTGAGCAACTGATCGATCTGTGCGGCGTCGACTATTCCGAATACAAAGACGGCCAGTACGATGGCTTGCGCTATTGCGTGGTGTCGCATCTGCTGTCGGTCAGCCTCAACCAGCGAGTTCGCCTCAAGGTCTTCTGTGCCGATGACGACTTCCCTGTGGTGGATTCGGTCAATGGAGTCTGGAACTCGGCCAACTGGTTTGAGCGCGAGGCCTTTGACCTTTACGGCATCATCTTTGAAGGCCACAGCGACCTGCGCCGCATCCTGACCGACTACGGTTTCATCGGCCATCCTTTCCGCAAGGACTTCCCGACATCGGGTCATGTGGAGATGCGTTATGACCCGGAACAAAAGCGCGTGATTTACCAGCCGGTCACCATCGAGCCGCGCGAGATCACCCCCCGCGTGATCCGTGAAGACAACTACGGCGGTCTGCAGTAAGCGGCGCTGGCAAGAGATACCCACATGGCTGAAATCAAAAACTACACGCTTAACTTTGGACCACAGCATCCTGCGGCACACGGTGTGCTGCGCCTGGTGCTCGAGCTCGACGGTGAAGTGATCCAGCGCGCCGACCCGCACATTGGCCTGCTGCACCGCGCCACCGAAAAGCTGGCCGAAAGCAAGACCTACATTCAGTCGCTGCCTTATATGGACAGGCTGGACTACGTCTCCATGATGTCCAACGAGCAGGCTTACTGCCTGGCCATCGAGAAGTTGCTCGGTGTCGATGTGCCGGTCCGCGCTCAATACATCCGCGTGATGTATGCCGAAATCACGCGCCTGCTCAACCACCTGCTGTGGCTGGGCGCGCACGGTTTCGACTGCGGTGCGATGAACATCCTGATTTACTGCTTCCGCGAGCGTGAGGCTCTGTTCGACATGTACGAAGCCGTCTCGGGCGCGCGCATGCATGCCGCTTACTTCCGCCCGGGTGGCGTGTACCGCGACTTGCCTGAGACCATGCCTCAATACCGCGTCAGCAAGGTTAAAAATGCCAAGGCCATTGAGGCGCTGAACGAAAACCGTCAAGGTTCTTTGCTCGATTTCATCGAAGACTTCACCAACAAGTTTCCCGGCTATGTTGATGAGTACGAAACACTGCTGACCGACAACCGCATCTGGAAGCAACGCACGGTTGGCGTGGGTGTCGTCTCGCCGGAGCGCGCCCTCAACCTCGGTTTCACCGGGCCGATGCTCAGGGGTTCGGGTTTCGCCTGGGACCTGCGCAAGCAGCAACCTTACGATGTCTATGACAAGATGGACTTCGACATTCCGGTTGGCAAGACCGGCGACTGCTACGACCGCTATCTGGTTCGCGTCGAAGAGATGCGCCAGTCCAACCGCATCATCAAGCAGTGCATTGACTGGTTGCGCGTGAATCCCGGCCCGGTAATCACCAGTAACCACAAGGTCGCTGCACCAGACCGCGAATCGATGAAGTCCAACATGGAAGAGTTGATTCACCACTTCAAGCTCTTCACCGAAGGCTTCCATGTGCCCGAAGGCGAGGCCTATGCCGCGGTCGAGCATCCCAAGGGCGAGTTCGGCATCTACATCGTCAGCGACGGCGCGAACAAGCCTTATCGCCTGAAGATTCGTCCGCCGGGTTTCCCGCACCTTGCGGCCATGGACGAAATGTCGCGCGGCCACATGATTGCCGATGCCGTCGCCGTGATCGGCACCATGGACATTGTGTTCGGTGAGATTGATCGCTAAACCGGATGGTTCTCCCCATGATTTCTGAACAAACCAGAGCGCGGTTCGACCGCGAAGTTGCCAAATACCCCACGGACCAGAAACAGTCGGCCGTCATGGCCTGCCTGACCATCCTGCAGGAAGAGCACGGCTACGTCAGCGCTGAAAGCGAGAAGGTTGTGGCCGAATACCTCGGCATGGCGCCGATCGCCGTGCACGAAGTCACCACCTTCTACAACATGTACAACCAGCGTCCCGTTGGCAAGTACAAGCTCAACGTCTGCACCAACCTGCCTTGCCAGTTGCGCGACGGCACCAAGGCCCTTAAGCATCTTGAGCATAAGCTCGGTATCGCCATGGGCGAGACCAGCGCCGATGGCCTTTTCACGCTGCAGCAGTCCGAATGCCTGGGTGCCTGCGCCGATTCGCCGGTGATGCTCGTCAACGACCTCACTATGTGCAGTTTCATGAGCAACGAGAAGCTGGACCAGTTGATCGAGGGTCTCAAATCCGCCGAGGCAAAGCAACTATGACGCTCGCACCCCTGACACCCAACAGCGCAGCCGCGCAGAGCGTGCTGTCCCAATTCTCGGCTACCGGCGTGCAGACCTGCTTCCACGGCCGGCACATCAACCCGCAAATCCTGGCTGACCTTGACGGCAGCAACTGGCGACTCAAAGACTACGAGGCGCGCGGCGGCTACCAAGCCCTGCGCAAAATACTCAAGCAGGACGGCGGCGAGGGCATGACGCCCGATCAGGTGATTGCTGAAGTCAAGGCCGGCAGCCTGCGCGGCCGTGGCGGCGCGGGTTTCCCGACCGGCCTCAAGTGGAGCTTCATGCCGCGCCAGTTTCCAGGCCAAAAATACCTGGTCTGCAATTCGGACGAGGGCGAGCCGGGCACCTGTAAAGATCGAGACATCATGCAGTACAACCCGCACAGCGTGATTGAAGGCATGGCGATTGCCGCCTACGCGATGGGTATCAGCGTGGGCTACAACTACATTCACGGCGAGATCTTCGCGACCTATCAGCGCTTTGAAGAAGCGCTGGAAGAGGCCCGTTCGGCCGGCTTGCTGGGCGACAACATTCTCGGCAGCAGCTTTAATTTCCAGCTCCATGCTTCGCATGGTTTTGGGGCGTACATCTGCGGCGAAGAAACCGCGCTGCTCGAGTCGCTCGAAGGCAAGAAGGGCCAGCCGCGCTTCAAGCCGCCGTTCCCGGCCAGCTTCGGCCTCTACGGCAAGCCCACCACCATCAACAACACCGAGACCTTCGCGGCTGTGCCCTGGATCATCCGCAATGGTGGCCAGGCCTACCTCGAATGCGGCAAGCCCAACAACGGTGGCACCAAGATTTATTCTGTCTCGGGCGACGTCGAGCTGCCCGGCAACTACGAAGTGCCCATGGGCACACCGTTCTCCAAGCTGCTCGAACTCGCCGGCGGCGTGCGCAAAGGCCACACGCTAAAAGCTGTGATCCCCGGCGGATCGTCAGCGCCCGTGTTACCTGCTTCCATCATGATGGAATGCACCATGGACTACGACTCCATCGCCAAAGCAGGCTCCATGCTGGGTTCGGGTGCGGTGATCGTCATGGACGACAGCCGTTGCATGGTCGAGTCACTCAAACGCCTGTCCTACTTTTACATGCACGAATCCTGCGGCCAATGCACACCCTGCCGAGAAGGTACGGGCTGGCTCTGGCGTGTCGTGGACCGTATCCACAACGGCCACGGCAAACAAACCGACATGGACCTGCTCAACTCGGTCGCGGACAACATTCAGGGCCGCACTATCTGCGCGCTGGGCGACGCCGCGGCCATGCCGGTGCGCGCCATGATCAAGCATTTCCGCCACGAGTTTGAAGCCATGATCAAGACACCAGCCCATCAGACTCCTGTCTCCCAAGCTTCGGCTGCTGCGCAAGCCTGAACTGCGGAAAGAAAAAATATGGTTGAAATAGAACTCGACGGCCAGAAGGTGGAAGTGCTCGAAGGCAGCACGGTGATGCACGCGGCCGAAAAAGCCGGTACCTACATTCCGCACTTCTGCTATCACAAGAAGCTCAGCATTGCCGCCAACTGCCGTATGTGCCTGGTCGACGTGGAAAAGGCGCCCAAGCCCATGCCGGCCTGCGCCACGCCCGTCACCCAGGGCATGATCGTGCGCACCAAGAACGACAAAGCCATCAAGGCCCAGAAGGGTGTGATGGAGTTCCTGCTAATCAACCATCCGCTGGACTGCCCGATCTGCGACCAGGGCGGCGAATGCCAGCTGCAGGATCTGGCCGTCGGTTATGGCGGCAGCGAATCGCGCTACGAAGAAGAAAAGCGCGTCGTCTTCCACAAGGACGTCGGCCCGCTGATTTCCATGCAGGAAATGAGCCGCTGCATCCATTGCACCCGCTGCGTGCGTTTCGGCCAGGAAGTGGCCGGCGTGATGGAGCTCGGCATGTCGCATCGTGGTGAGCACGCCGAGATCGAAACCTTTGTCGGCATGTCAGTGGACTCCGAACTGTCCGGCAACATGATCGACATCTGCCCGGTCGGCGCGCTGACCAGCAAGCCTTTCCGTTACAGCGCCCGCACCTGGGAACTCTCGCGCCGCAAGTCAGTCAGCCCGCACGACTCCACCGGCGCTAACTTGATTGTCCAAGTCAAGAGCAACAAGGTCATGCGCGTCGTTCCTTTGGAGAATGAAGACATCAACGAATGTTGGATCGCCGATCGCGACCGTTTTTCGTATGAGGCCCTCAACGGCGACGAACGCCTGACCAGCCCCATGCTCAAGCAGGGTGGCGAGTGGAAAACCGTTGATTGGCAGACCGCGCTTGAATACGTGGCCAACGGCCTCAAGCAGATCAAAGCGGACCACGGAGCCAGTAGCATTGGCACGCTGGCCAGTCCACACAGTACACTGGAAGAACTGTACTTAGCGGCATCATTGATGCGCGGCTTGGGTAGCGAGAACGTCGACTACCGCCTGCGCAATGCCGAGTTCACTACCCCTTCAGCGATCCGCTGGCTAGGTACGTCGATCGCATCATTGTCGCAACTGCAGCGCGTCCTGGTGGTCGGCTCCAATCTGCGCAAGGACCACCCTCTGTTTGCCCAGCGTATCCGTCAATCGGTGCGCAAGGGCGCGGCGGTGAGCACGATCAACTCTGCCGCTGAGCTGGTGACCGCCGATGCTTGGGCCATGCCCATCGCCAACGCCTTACTGGCTGCTCCTGAAGCCTGGGTGCAGTCACTGGCCGATGTGGCCGCTGCGATTGCCGTGGACAAAGGCGTCCCCGCGCCTGCGGCCGGCCAAGCAACCGACACTGCCAAGGCGATCGCCAAGTCCCTGCTGGGCGGCGAGCGTAAAGCCATTTTGCTGGGTAACGCCGCTGCGCACCATGCCAAGGCTTCCAGCCTGCTGGCGCTTGCCAACTGGATAGGCGAGCAAACTGGCGCCACCGTGGGTTACCTCACGGAGGCCGCCAATACCGTGGGTGCCCAACTTGCTGGCGCATTGCCTATAGGCAATGGCCTCAATGCAGGCCAAATGCTGGATGGTCAGCTCAAGGCCGTGATTCTGCTGAACAATGAACCCGAGTTTGATTCAGCCGCAGGTGTCAGGGCGAGAACCTCGCTCAACACCGCGCAAATGGTCGTCACGCTGAGCCCCTTCAAGGCCAACATGGGCTTTAGCGACGTGCTGCTGCCGATCGCGCCTTTTACCGAAACTCCTGGCACCTTCGTGAATGCCGAAGGACGGGTGCAGGGTTTTCATGCCGTCGTCAAGCCGCTGGGGGAGGCCCGCCCGGCCTGGAAGGTGCTGCGTGTGCTTGCCAACCTGCTGGGCTTGCCTGGCTTTGATTTCGAATCGTCGCAAGACGTGCTCAAGCAGATTGCGGGCGCCGACGCAGTGCAACTTCCCGCGGACAAGTTGGGCAACAACACCAAGGGCGGTATCGATCTGGCGGCTGTTCCTGCTCGGCCCCCCGCCGTGGCAAGCATTTATCAGCTCGATGGTTTGGTCAGACGCGCCACGTCGTTGCAGCTGACGGCGGATGCCCGCCGGGCGGCAGGTGTTGAAGCCGAAGTCGAAGGGGTGGCCGCATGATTGACGGAATCTACGTCTTCGGCCAGGGTTTGATAGGCGGTATCTGGCCCACTACCGTGTGGCCCGTGTTGTGGACGCTTATCAAGATCGTCTGTGTCCTTGCGCCATTGATGGGGTTGGTGGCTTACCTGACCCTTTGGGAGCGTAAGGCCATTGGCTTCACCCAGATCCGCCTCGGACCCAACCGCGTCGGTCCTTTTGGCTTGCTGCAGCCGATCGCCGATGCGCTCAAGCTGCTGACCAAGGAGATCATCATTCCCACGGCGGCGAGCAAGGGGCTGTTCGTGCTTGGCCCCATCATGACCATCATGCCGGCACTCGCTGCCTGGGCTGTCATTCCTTTCGGACCAGAAATCGCATTGGCCAACATCAATGCCGGCCTGCTGTTCCTCATGGCCATCACGTCGCTGGAAGTTTATGGCGTGATCATTGCGGGCTGGGCTTCCAACTCCAAATACGCCTTCCTGGGCGCCATGCGGGCTTCGGCGCAAATGGTCAGCTATGAAATCGCCATGGGCTTTTGTCTGGTGGTCGTGCTCATGGTGTCGGGCAGCCTCAACATGACCGACATCGTGATGAGTCAGGGCAAGGGTACTTTGGCTGCCCACGGCTGGACTTTCCTGTCCTGGAACTGGCTGCCGCTGTTGCCGATTTTTGTCGTGTACTTCATCTCCGGCCTTGCCGAGACCAACCGCCACCCCTTCGACGTTGTCGAAGGCGAGTCTGAAATCGTTGCCGGACACATGGTCGAGTACTCGGGTATGGCCTTTGCCATGTTCTTCCTCGCCGAATACGCGAACATGTGGCTGGTTGCCATTCTGGCCGTGCTGCTGTTCTTGGGCGGCTGGCTGCCTCCTGTTGAAGCGTTGAGCTTCGTCCCTGGCTGGATCTGGCTGGGGGCCAAGACTTTTGTGGTAGTCACCATGTTCCTGTGGGTACGCGCCACTTTCCCGCGCTTTCGTTATGACCAGATCATGCGCTTGGGTTGGAAGATTTTCATTCCTGTCACTCTTGTCTGGCTGGTGGTCGTTGGGGCCTGGATGCAGACGCCTTACAACATCTGGAAATAGCATGAGCCCCCACGTTCGCTCACTTCGTGTAGCTCTCGAGGCCTTGCAGGCCGCGGCTCGCGAGACGCTTCGCCTCTGTCGCCTGTCCAAAGCTGCTCAAGCAGCTATGGAGCCGCAGGCTCCAGCCCCGAGGGGGCCGCTGCGCCTGCGGCCCGGCAAAGCCGGTTCCGCGGCCCCTGCTGGCTTGAAGAGCCATTGTGCACGCCTTATTTCTGCAGGAATTTGACTTATGTCCGCCGTAGCCTCCATCAAAGACTTTGCATCAAGCTTCATGCTCACCGAGCTGTTCAAGGGCATGGCCCTGACCGGCAAGTACATGTTCAGCCGCAAAATCACGGTCCAGTTCCCTGAGGAAAAAACTCCGCTGAGCCCGCGTTTTCGCGGCCTGCATGCGTTGCGCCGCTACGAGAACGGTGAAGAGCGCTGCATCGCCTGCAAGCTCTGCGAAGCGGTTTGTCCGGCGCTGGCGATCACTATCGAATCCGATGTGCGCGAAGACGGCAGCCGCCGCACGTCGCGCTACGACATCGACCTGACCAAATGCATTTTTTGCGGTTTCTGCGAAGAAAGCTGCCCGGTGGACTCGATCGTCGAAACCCATATTTTTGAGTACCACGGTGAAAAACGTGGTGACCTGTACTTCACCAAAGACATGCTGCTGGCGGTAGGCGACCGGTATGAATCCGAGATTGCCGCTAACCGCGCGGCGGATGCCAAATACCGCTAAACCCGGCTGAACCTACTTACCCGTCAGCTGGCTCAAGAAAGAATCTACAAGAACATGGACGCTAAAACAGGTCTTTTTTATGTTTTCGCCGCAGTGCTGCTGTTTGCAGCATTCAAGGTGATTACCGCGCGCAACCCAGTGCATGCAGCGCTTTACCTTGTGCTGGCATTTTTTCAGGCGTCCGCTGTCTGGATTTTGCTCAAGGCCGAGTTCCTGGCCATCACATTGGTGCTGGTCTACGTGGGCGCCGTGATGGTGCTGTTCCTGTTCGTGGTGATGATGCTGGACATCAATATCGACAGCGTGCGCAAGGGTTTTTGGAAGCACTTTCCGTTGGCAGGCTCTGTTGGCGCCATCATTGCGCTGGAAATGTCTTATGTACTGATGGGGGGGTTTCGCGAGCCGCCTAAAACTGCAGCTGCGGCTGGCCAGATTGGTGCGCAGGTATCCAACACCAAAGAGTTGGGCAAGCTGCTGTACTCGGATTACCTCTATCCGCTGGAGGTCGCTGCGGTGATTCTGTTGGTGGCCATCATTGCCGCTATCGCCCTGACCTTGCGTGCACGCAAAGACTCCAAATACCAGAACCCTTCAGAGCAGATCCGTGTCAAGCGTGCAGACCGTGTAAGCCTGGTCAAGATTAAGTCCGTCGTGGCTTTGCCGGTTGTCGCCGCGGCCGCAGCACCTGCCGAGGAAAAGAAACCATGACGCTCACTCTCGGACATTTTCTTTCGCTGGGCGCGATGCTGTTCGCGCTGTCGGTTATCGGCATCTTCCTGAACCGCAAAAATCTGATTGTGTTGCTCATGGCCATCGAGCTTATGCTGCTGGCGGTCAACATGAACTTCGTGGCCTTCTCTTATTACCTGAATGATATGGCTGGCCAGGTTTTCGTGTTTTTCATCCTGACCGTTGCTGCGGCCGAGTCCGCCATCGGTCTGGCCATCCTGGTGCTGCTGTTCCGCAACAAGTCCAGCATCAACGTAGACGAACTCAATACGCTCCAGGGCTAACAATAAAATGAGTCAAACTCTCTCAGCATCGAGCCTGCTGGCCGTTCCGTTGGCCCCCTTGGCCGGCGCCTTGGCGGCCGGTATCCTCGGCACCTCCTTCGGCGGCAACTGGATAGGCCGGCGCCTGTCGCACAGCCTGACCATCCTCGGCGTGCTGGTGGCCTTCATCATCTCGGCGATGACGCTCAAGAGCGTGGCCATCGACGGCGCACGTTTCAACGAGACGCTCTACACCTGGATGAACGTCGGCGGGTTGAAGATGGAAGTCGGCTTCCTGGTTGATGGCCTCACGGCCATGATGATGTGCGTAGTGACTTTCGTCTCTCTCATGGTGCACATCTACACCATAGGCTACATGGAAGAAGACGAAGGCTACAACCGCTTCTTCGCCTATATCTCGTTGTTCACCTTCTCCATGTTGATGCTGGTAATGAGCAACAACATGCTGCAGTTGTTCTTTGGCTGGGAAGCCGTGGGCCTGGTGTCCTATCTGTTGATCGGTTTCTGGTTCAACAAGCCGACCGCTATCTTCGCGAATATGAAGGCCTTCCTGGTTAACCGTGTGGGAGATTTCGGTTTCATCCTCGGCATCGGCCTGATCGCCGCCTTTGCCGGCACGCTCAATTACGGTGAGGCTTTTGCCAAGGCGGACGAACTCTCCAAGCTTGCGCTCCCGGGTACCGGCTGGATGCTGGTGACCGTGATCTGCATCTGCCTGTTCATCGGTGCCATGGGCAAGTCGGCGCAATTTCCATTGCATGTCTGGCTACCGGACTCCATGGAAGGCCCGACACCGATCTCTGCGCTGATTCACGCGGCAACCATGGTGACCGCCGGTATCTTCATGGTGGCGCGCATGTCTCCTTTGTTTGAGCTCAGTGACACCGCGCTCAGTTTCATCATGGTAATCGGCGCCATCACGGCGCTGTTCATGGGTTTCCTCGGCATCATCCAAAACGATATCAAGCGTGTGGTTGCGTATTCAACGTTGTCCCAGCTGGGCTACATGACGGTGGCGCTGGGCGCTTCTGCCTACTCCGTCGCGGTGTTTCACCTGATGACCCACGCTTTCTTCAAAGCGCTGCTGTTCCTGGCCGCGGGCTCAGTCATCATCGGTATGCATCACAACCAGGACATCCGCTGGATGGGTGGTGTGCGCAAGTACATGCCCATTACCTGGATCACCTCGTTGCTGGGTACGCTGGCTCTGATCGGAACACCCCTGTTTGCGGGTTTTTACTCCAAGGACAGCATCATCGAGGCCGTGCATGAGAGCCATCTCGCGGGTGCCGGTTTCGCCTACTTTGCGGTGCTGGCTGGCGTATTTGTGACGGCCTTCTATTCCTTCCGCTTGTATTTCCTGGTGTTTCACGGCAAGGAGCGGTTTGACCAGAATCCTGATGCGCATCATCACGGCCACGATGACCACGGCCACCATGACGAGCACCACGAGCCACATGAATCCCCTTGGGTCGTGACGGTGCCGCTGATCCTGCTGGCGATTCCCTCTGTGGTGATAGGTTTCTTGACGATTGAACCCATGCTTTATGGCAATTTCTTCAAGGATTCCATTCTGGTGAACCTGGAAAAACACCCGGCCATGGAAGAGCTGAAAAACCTTTTCCACGGCCCAGCCCAGATGGCATTGCACGGCCTCACCGCCGCGCCGTTCTGGTTGGCTTTGTCAGGCTCCGTGCTGGCCTGGTATATGTACATGGTGAACCCCGCTCTGCCGGCCGCGATCAAGCGTATGTTCATGCCGGTCTTCACGGTGCTTGAGAACAAGTACTACCTCGACTGGTTCAATGAAAACGTGCTGGCTCGCGGTACACGTGCGCTGGGCACAGCCCTGTGGAAGGGCGGAGACCAGAAACTGATCGATGGCGCACTGGTCAATGGTTCCTGGAAATTGATCGGCTGGGTTTCCAGCGTCGTGCGCAGACTGCAATCTGGCTACATCTATCACTATGCCTTCGGCATGATCATTGGCGTGTTTGTGTTGATGACGTATTTCGTCTGGCTCAACCGCTGATCAGTTCAACAAATACAAGGAAGAACAAGAATGGGTTTGTTGAGTCTTGCGATCTGGACACCGATTGTTTTCGGGGTTGTTCTGCTGGCTTTGGGCCATGACGAGCAGGCGCGCAGCGTTCGCTGGATCGCGCTGATTGGCGCGGTCGTCAGCTTTCTGGTTACTCTGCCTTTGTACAGCGGCTTTGCGCTGGATACATCCGCGATGCAGTTTGTGGAGAAGGGCGGCTGGATCCAGCGCTTCAATGTCAACTACCACCTGGGCGTAGATGGCATTTCGCTGTGGTTTGTGTTGCTGACGGCTTTCATCAATGTCGTCGTCATCGTCGCCAGCTGGGAAGCCATCACAACGCGCGTCAACCAGTACATGGCGTCGTTCCTGATCCTGAGCGGATTGATGATTGGCGTGTTCACCGCGCTCGACGGAATTTTGTTTTACGTTTTCTTCGAAGCCACGCTGATCCCGATGTACCTGATCATCGGCATCTGGGGCGGCCCCAACAAGATTTACGCGGCGTTCAAATTCTTCCTCTACACCTTGCTCGGCTCCTTGCTGATGCTGGTTGCACTGATCTTCCTGTACAACAAGTCGGGCGGCAGCTTTGATATCCTGACCTGGCACAAGCTGCCGCTGGGCAGCACGGTGCAGACGCTGTTGTTCTTTGCATTCTTTGCCGCCTTTGCCGTGAAAGTGCCGATGTGGCCGGTACACACGTGGTTGCCCGATGTGCACGTTGAAGCGCCCACCGGCGGGTCGGCCGTACTGGCCGCCATCATGCTGAAGTTGGGCGCCTACGGTTTCCTGCGCTTTTCCATGCCGATCGCTCCTGATGCCTCGCACAAGTGGGCTTGGCTGATGATCGCGCTGTCATTGATTGCCGTCATTTATGTGGGTCTGGTGGCTCTCGTGCAGCAGGACATGAAAAAACTGGTGGCCTATTCCTCCGTGGCTCACATGGGCTTCGTCACGCTCGGTTTCTTTATCTTCAATGATCTGGGTGTCTCTGGCGGCCTGGTGCAGATGATTGCCCACGGTTTTGTTTCGGGCGCCATGTTCCTGTGCATCGGTGTGCTGTATGACCGCGTTCATTCGCGCGAAATCGCGAGCTACGGCGGCGTGGTGAACACCATGCCCAAGTTTGCAGCCTTTGCATTACTGTTTGCCATGGCCAACTGCGGCTTGCCGGCCACTGCCGGTTTCGTCGGCGAGTGGATGGTGATTCTGGGCGCTGTCAAATACAACTTCTGGATAGGTGGCGCAGCGGCAACAGCCCTGATTTTTGGCGCGGCCTACACCCTGTGGATGTACAAGCGTGTCTATCTTGGTCCCGTGGCCAATGACGACGTCAAGGCGCTCACCGATATCAACGGCCGCGAGTTCTTGATGCTTGCCTTGCTAGCCATTGCCGTGATGTATATGGGCATCTACCCCAAGCCGTTTACGGACGTGATGAACACTTCGGTGACGGACCTGCTCAAGCATGTCGCGGTCTCCAAGCTGAACTGACGCTGAACCGACGCAACTACAAAGAATTCAGATGATTGACAAACTATCCTGGATCGCGGTTTACCCCGAAATCGTCTTCCTGACCATGGCCTGCGTGATCGCGCTGGTGGACTTGGGCGTCAAAACGCCCCAACGTACGCTCACCTACGTGCTCACGTTGCTGACGCTGGCAGTAGTGGCCGCCATGGAGGCCGCCTACGCAGTGGGTGGGCAGACTTTCTATGGCTTTGGCAACATGGTGGTCAGCGACCCCATGGGAGGCTGGCTCAAGTGCTTTGCCTGCATTACTTTGATGATCACGCTGGTTTACGGCCGGCCTTATGCGGCCGAGCGCGACATGCTCCGCGGCGGCGAGTTTTTCACGCTCAGCCTGTTTGCACTGCTGGGCATGTTCGTGATGATCTCTGGCCACAACTTCCTCGTGATCTACATGGGCCTGGAGTTGCTGACGCTGTCCAGCTATGCGCTGGTTGCCCTGCGCCGCGACAACGCCACAGCCACCGAAGCGGCTATGAAGTATTTCGTTCTGGGCGCGCTGGCATCGGGTTTTCTGTTGTACGGCTTGTCGATGCTGTATGGCGCGACTGGTTCGCTCGACCTTAATGAAGTGTTCAACGCCATTGCCAGCCGCCAGGTCAAGCACCAAGTGCTGGTTTTCGGCCTAGTGTTTATCGTGGCCGGGCTGGCCTTCAAGCTCGGGGCAGTGCCTTTCCATATGTGGCTGCCTGACGTTTATCAGGGCGCACCTACCGCGGTGACCCTTTTGATCGGTGGCGCACCGCAGCTAGCCGCATTTGCCATATGCATCCGCCTGCTGGTAGAAGGTTTGCTACCGCTTGCGATCGACTGGCAGCAGATGCTGGGTCTGATGGCGATCGGCTCTTTGCTGGTGGGTAATCTCGCCGCAGTCGCTCAATCCAACCTCAAGCGCATGCTGGCGTTCTCGACCATTTCGCAAATGGGTTTTCTGTTGCTCGGCTTGTTGGCCGGTGTGGTGAACGGCAACCAGCTCAATACGGAATCAGCTTACAGCGCGGCGATGTTCTACGCCGTGACCTACGTACTGACCACGCTGAGCGCTTTCGGAATCATCATGCTGCTGTCGCGTGCCGGGCATGAGTCCGAAGAGATCACCGACCTGGCCGGCCTGAACCAACGCAGTCCGCTGTATGCCGGCGTGATGGCCATCAGCATGTTCTCACTGGCCGGCCTGCCGCCGTTGGTGGGGTTTTATGCCAAGCTGTCTGTTCTGCAGGCGCTGATTTCCTCGCAGCAAACCAGCTATATCGTGTTGGCTGTTTTTGCTGTGCTCATGTCGTTGGTGGGGGCGTTTTACTACCTGCGCGTGGTCAAGGTCATGTACTTCGACGCGCCCCTGGCCCATAACGCCCAGCTGGTCTCAGGGCCAACGGATGCCAAAGTGGTGCTGGCTATCAACGGCGCACTCATTCTGATTCTGGGCATGGTGCCTGGCGGCTTGATGACATTGTGCGCTCAGTCCATTAGCAGCATCGTCAAGTCCTTGGGCAGCTGAATTCCTTCATGACCCAAACAGCTTCGGTTTGGCTGGTCGTACTGCTGGCCTTGCTGGTGGCCAATCTGCCTTTTATCAGCAACCGCCTGTTCGCGGTCTATGCGCTCAAGCAGCCCAAAAACCTCGCCATCCGCGTGGGGGAGATGGTAGTTTGGTATTTTCTGGCTGGCGGGCTGGGCCTTTACCTGGAACAGCGGACCGGCCAAATCGCACCACAGGGCTGGGAGTTTTATGCCATCACCGGCGCGCTCTTTATCACCTTCGCCTTTCCCGGGTTTACCTGGCGCTACCTCTTCAAGCGCCGCCCATGAAAGCCGCGCCTGACCCAGATGCAAGCGGCAAGCCGGCCGATGATGCGCACCTTGTGGAGACCCGGCTTGATTCCATGCAAATCCTCAAGGGAAACTTTTTACACGCCATGCGCGACACGGTTGCTCTGCCCGATGGCACGCAGGCGACGCGCGAATACGTTGTCCACCCTGGCGCCGTAATGATCGTTGCCCTGTGCGACGACGGCCGTATTGTGCTGGAGCGCCAATACCGTTATCCGGTACAGGCTGTCATGGTGGAGTTCCCAGCCGGCAAGCTTGACCCGGGGGAGGACTCGCTGGCTTGCGCGCAGCGCGAACTGCTCGAAGAAACCGGCTACACCGCGAGCGAATGGGCACGGGCCGGCGTGTTGCATCCAGTCATTTCCTATTCAACGGAATTCATCGACATCTGGTTTGCCCGCGGATTGATGCTGGGCCCTCGCAAGCTCGACGCAGGTGAATTCCTTGACGTGTTCACGACCACGCCTGCCCAGTTGCTTGCCTGGTGTGCTGGCGGCGAGGTTACCGATGCGAAAACCTTGACTGGTGCTCTGTGGCTGCAAAACGTGTTGTCGGGAGCGTGGGCTTTGGACTGGCAGCCCACCGGTTCGTAGTTCCGGGGGGGATAATCCGGCCATGAAGGTCCTGAATCTCCAGTGTGCGCACCAGCATTCGTTTGAAGGCTGGTTTGCATCCGAAGATGATTTTCGCAATCAGCTTTCGCACGGCCTCATTGAGTGCCCCATGTGCGCAGACAAAGGCATTCAAAAACTTCCCAGCGCACCACGACTGAACCTGGGTGGCCATACGAATCAGGATTCATCCGGGCAGGGCAGTCAGCAGGCGGCCTCTTCGGAGCTTGTTGTATCGACCGAGGAAGGTACGAAGATGTCAAATCGCGCGGCGATGTTGGCGTCAACTGAACGGGGTCATGCGGAACAAGCTGAATTCCTGAAAGCCTTGCGCCACGTGTTAAGCCATACTGAGGATGTCGGTTCCCGTTTTGCTGAAGAGGCTCGACGAATGCACTATGGAGAGCTTGAAGCGCGAAATATCCGTGGGCAGACTAGCGTGCGTGAAGCGGCAGAATTGATGGATGAAGGTATCGAAATCATGCCATTACCCTTATTGCCCGGCGGTAACGGCCCCTTGCAGTAAATACGACGAGCTGTAGAAGAGCGCGCCAGGAACACGCGAACATCGGGGTTTTGTCCTTGCTCGAATTACGGGCTCAATACATTTACTGCGTGCCATTCGACAGACAGGCTGGATCATTTGCAGCCGCAGGTTTACATGTTCTGGCTCGGCCGGTTTTAGCAATCACCAATCGCCTTGTCTGTTCGTATATGGCGCTACCGGACAGGTCATTTCGGCGTACGCTTAAAGTCAGCGCACTGAAGCCGCCATTCGTCAGCTTGGAATAGCCCGAGCTATCAAATAAAATGTAAGGTGCCGAGAGAGAAGCACTGCCTGTGGTCGCTATGGTGAAGTAGCTCTCCAAAGGCCCCTGAGTCAATATCGTTATGTCGTTGGCCTCGCTATAGGCCTGGTCTCCATTCTTATCGACGAATACGATCCAGCCCTTGTTCCAGGATCTGCCATCGGCAGGTATAACCATGGCCTTCATTCCACGCTTCATCGCCTCGCTTCGCGCCGCATTGACAGCCGACAGCAGCGTGTTGATGGCTGATGTCAGTTCTGCGTTGCGCTTATACGCAGTTAGGCCGGGCACTGCCACCATTGCAAGTACAGCCGCGATCACCAGCGTGATCATCATCTCGATGAGAGTAAACCCCCTCGCTTGGGACCTGATGTAGATCATGGCCAGCACAGTGTTGATGACGACATGGCTGGCGCGTCAGTGTTGCTGCCTGGCGCCGTGCAATCCTTCATGCCAGTACTTGTCATTCGCAACGAGCCTACGGCTGGGTCATTGCCTATGGGTTTGGCGATAACCCGGATGCACTCCTGCGTCGACAGCGTCGAGCTGCCGCTGGTCGGGCAGGCATCGGCCATTAATAGATATGCCGAACCGGCCAGCTTATCTCCGGAAAATGTTTTGAACGGTACTGCTGTCCCCGCTGTAAAGCCGCAGGACGATGCTGCTGTTGCCACCGCTGCGCCTGTGGCATCGGTGGTGAATGCCAGGTAGCAGTTCTTCTGTGTCATGAAGCGTTCTTGCTGTTGCAGCAATTCTGCCAGTGCCGTTTTTGCCTGGGCACGTTTCCCCTTGAGAACTGCGGACGTGTAGGACGGATACCTGCACACGGCCATAAAAAAAGCCGTCGGTACTCAATATGGCGCCGCTCGTTGGCGCCGGTGGCGACCAGGTTCCGGAGTAGTCCCTGTAATAACAGTTCTTTGGAACGCCAGGGAGCGGATCTCCAAATACGGTGTAGGCGCATAGAGTCCCATTGGAAGCAGGCGCCACTGCCCAGCTCGAACCAGCTCCATACCAGACCTCTTTGACTCCTGTAAAACTGCAGGTACCGTTCTCCGCCGCACAAGAAACGCTGCCGCTGGGCAAGGAGCCGGATTGGTTGGGGATGATGGGGCCGAGAGCGACGACGGTGCTGATGACGGGCGGCACCCAACTTCCGGTGTAGGGCCTGTAGTAGCAGGTCTTTGCAACGCCGGGGCGCGGGTCGCCCAGGATGGTGTCGGAGCATAGAGCCCCGTTGGAAGCTGGCACAACTGCCCAGCCCGACGCAGCTCCATACCAGACTTCCATGGTTCCTAAAAAATCGCAGGAGCCGCCCTGCGCAGCGCAAGGAATGCTGTCGGTGGGCGGCGAACTGGCTGGAGAATTGGTGATGGGCCCGAGACTGCGGGGCACGCTTATGGTGCCCAGGGTGTATGCACTCGTGTTTTCGCAATTTCCGATTTTTTGGGTACCGAAGTAAAGGCGATTGAGCGTATTGCCAACCCAGACATCGTTGCCTGTCGCCTGGGTCCTCATTGCCATAGGAATGGCGCCCCAATATGTGTTGCTGCCACCGCCGTTTCTTTGCAATTGTTTGGCTGGAAAATACTCCGAGTTCCACATGCAATCCCCGCCCCCCCCGTTGGGGAGCACCGCGCGCTGCAATATGGTCAAGTTGGGCGTGTCGATGGAGCGATCACCCCCGGTCAATGAGAGCCGCAGCATGTCGATGGCTGAGCTGCTGGCCCAGTTCAGAAAATTCCCGCTGAAGGCGTTGCTGCACATTCTGCTGCTGGCGGGGCCGCTGCGATCAAACCGCTTGTAATCTGCGGCTGTCTGGCCGGCCAGAGGCGTTTCTGTCGGCGTATTGTTGTAGGTGTAGCAACTTTCCGCGTCGTAGTATCCAAGGTATTCCTTGGCATTGGTATACGTGTCGTCAGTTGTGGCGTGAGGAGCCGCGAGATACTGAGCGCCCACCGTTGGAACTTCCACCGACAAGGCGAGCGTGATGGCCGGTTTGTCCCCATTGACCGCGGCAAAGAGCGGGTCGGTTGCCAATCTGATCGCGGGAATGTTCGGTGGAGAGGTCTGCCCCGATGCGACCAGCGCCAGCAGCGCTGCCGTCAGAAAGAAAGAGATAGCCAGCGGCCAGCCCTTGCGGTGATGTATCGGACGTTGCCAGCCTGCAGCAAGAAATCTTTGCGGTAGCGCCGTGTGGAAATAGGCGATAAAAGCTTTTGGGTTGATCTGCATGGTGCTCTCGTAACGACTAATTGGCTAATTGACTAGTTGCGGTAAATCATTTGCACAACCGCCTGTATGTCTTTGCGGGGGCCAAAACCCATCGCGGTCACGCGGTAGACAAACTTGGGTGACGGGTTGCTGAGATCCCTGTCTGCAGGATCTCTGATGGGCTCGATGACATAACGAGGGGGCTGGACTGGCTGTATCCCGAGGGAGCCCGCAGCAAAGGTGTGACCGGTGAATGTGCCGTAGGCCGTGGAGGGCGCACGGCTTGACGAATCCGAGAAATCAAAATTGGCAGTCAGCCAGACAGGGCGGCCGGCGGTCGGCGTTGCACAAAGGCCGCGGTTGCTGCCGCCGGTACCACACCCGTCCATAAATGCTTGCGTGTCGGTGATCGGCGTGAATGTGCTGCGCCGTGATGATGCGGCGGGACCGAATATGTCTTGCTCCGCATCCAGGAGCGCTGCTTCCGCGGCTTCCCAAGCGATTTGCAGGTCCCGGTCGTTTCGGACGCCTCTTTCGCTCATCATTGAAATCTGTATGCCCGCGATTCCCAGCATGGAAACAACCGTCAGGATGATCAGGACCATGATGAGTGACGCGCCACGTTCATGGGTCGTGCGAAGGAAACCTTGCATTGGAAAGGTTCTTTTCTTCATTTCAAAGTCCCTGGTCGTTACGCAAGTGAATCGTGAAAGTCACGGACTGGCGCAGTCGGCCGTCGGCAGGCGCGTTGAAGATCGTGCCTGGGTCGTTGGTAGAGGACATGGCGGAGCCCGGTGTGCCTGTCGAGGATGCCTTGGCGAGCCCCAGTGGATAAAAGGTTTCCGCCACGTTCTGTTGTGCCGAGCCTTGCGGCCCTCGCAGCAGCATTCCGATACGCAGGCTGCGCACACGACTCCAGTTGGCGTTGGTGCCGGCAGCATCGCCGGGAACCACGATTTGATCGGCGCGCAGGTAGCGGTCCGCGACGCTGGTGGCCAATGCAGTCCCTGGCGGGCTATTGGGGGTCACGCCTGAGACGCCATACAAGACCTGGAAGCTCTCCACGCCGGAGATGATCGGTTGTGCATTTGAAGGACCCGTGCTGCACATGAGTGATGGCTCGCCCTGGACAATATCGACATACAGAACGCTGACCATGCGGTCGTCGCGATCAACCGGTACCGTGGTGGAAGGGTTGCCCAAACAGTCGATCATGGTCTTGTCTGATACGCCTGATCCCGGAAAGGTCTCGGCTGCCTGGTAGCGCAAGATCAGGATGTCGCTGCCGTAAGCGACGGAGCCGGTGCTCCGCGCCGTGTAGCCGTTGTAGGGGTCGGTGTAAGAGGGGACGGCGTTGTTGACGCCGGACACATTGGGGGCGGCAGTGCCGGTCAGGCCCGCGGTATTGGCCGTCCTCGGTGTTGCCGCATATTCAACGTCCCGGAATCCGGTCTGGGCACCGAGCCTCAGCAAAAGAGTGCTCGCAAAGCGGGCGTTGTCGCCGAGTTGTGCGGCCGCATCGACGGTGGTCAGGCCGCGCCGGCTGACAATCAGCGAGGAGACTGCGGCGAGGGCAATGACGATGCTGATCACCATGGCGACCAGCAGTTCCACCAGCGTGACTCCAGCTTGCCCCTGCGATTTCGAGGGGGGCAATGAGCCCATTGCGTAAGGCCGAGGAGTCGCGCGATCCTGCCTCATGCTAGGTCGAATTGCCTGGTGTGACGGGGAGGGTCAGCGACGGGACGGTGCCTTGTTCTATCGCACTGGCGCCTGTTGCTGAGCGGTCGGTAGAGAGCCGTGACCATCCGATTTTGATAACGGTTGTCGCACCAGCGCCTGTGTTCACGCAACTAAAACGGGGCGTTCCATTGGCATCAAACGGTGCGGAGTCCACGCAAATCTTCACGTAGGCGTTTGGCAGTTCGGCCCGCACGCGGGTCAGCCATTCGGTCAGTTGTGCGTTGGCAATTTCAGTGGCGCTGGAGCAGGGCGTTGCGGCAGGATCGACATTCAGGCAATACGATGGCGTAACTGGCAGCGCGTCGGATGGAGAGTACTGGCCCAGGTAAGGATTGTCTGTCGCAGCGAGCAGCCCGACGTCCTTGTTGCCTCGCATCATTTCGGCCAGCTCGTGCGCAAGGCTTCCTGCCGTTGCCTGGATCCTGGCCTGGTGATTGACCTGCAAGGCCGAGGCCTGCAAGCCGACCATGCCGAGCAGCCCGAAGGACAGGATGACCATTGATATCAGAACTTCCAGAAGTGAAAAACCTCGGGATTGGCGTTGAGCGCGCGCAGCGCGGGTGCTGCGGGCGCGCTGCATGAGTAAATTTCTTCCTGATTTCTTCATGACTGCAAATCTCTTCAATGACGTTGTGGCCTGGGCAGAAGGTGCGCTATATCTATAAATTTCCGGGGGGTTGATCAGGTTCAAACGGATTGATCTGTGGGTACGACAACTGGGAATTTCAACGACATCTGGCTGGAGGGGGGTCAAAGCGCCTTGTGCACGCTTGTGCGGCGTTCTGATTACTTAGGGAAAATTCTAGGTATCGTTGGTATACGTATGGGTTACCAATCTGGAAGGGTGATCACCGTCAAGGACCGTCCATCGGCCGGGCATGACCGTTCAGCGCGTGCTGTCTTCTTGAGGGCCTTGCATCGTGTGCTGGCCTGCATCGAAGACGTGGGAACCCGGTTTGCCGGCAAGCTGCGCCGGATGCACTATGGCTATGGTGAGCAAGAGGCGCGCAGTATTGGCCGCCAGACCAGCGCGTGCGAAGTCGCAGAGTTGATGGAGGAGGGCATCAAGGTGATACCTTTGTCCTTGCCGGCTGTGGGCAAGGAAATTCTGCAATAAACGCTATGAGCCACCGTCTCCGGCGGCGGCGCAGTCAGCCGTGCGCAGGCATTGCCCGGCGCCGGCGCACCATGCGGCTGGCCATATAAAGCCCCAGGGGCACGGCGACGAAATGCGGCCAGATGAAGTAGGCCGGCTCATAACTCATCCAGCTGAGCGGGCTTTCTCCGACGGCCATCGATTCCATCGTGCCGGTCACCAGGACATAGAGCAGCCACGGGGCGATGCTCGCGGCCACCGTGGCAAGTGAGGTGTTTTTTAGCAGCCTGAAAACCGCATTGCCGGCGGCCACTGCTAGCAGAAACATCGGTAGATGGCGGACGCCGATCAGCGCGAAGGCCGCACGCAGGTTCTCTTCTTCATAGCTTTGTATCGTCCAGCGCGCAATGGCTGGGGCGTCCAGCAAAGGCCCCAGCAGCGCCGCGAGCGCCGCCACCACGGCGCCCAGCAAGAGCGCCGCCGCGGCCCGGCGAAAAGCGGCCATAGCGGGCCGCTCGTCCGGGCTGATTGGCGCGCTTTCGTCCATCGATGACATCAGGGGTACAGACCGCGCAACTCGCGCGTGTGCAGGATGCGTTTGCAGGCCACGATGAAGGTGGCGGTGCGCAGGCTGACCTTCTGGTCTTGCGCCACATGCCAGACACCTGCAAAGGCATCTTTCATGATCTTGACCAGGCGCTTGTTGATTTCTTCCTCGTCCCAGAAGAAGCTGGAGAAATCCTGCACCCATTCAAAGTAGCTCACCGTCACGCCGCCGGCGTTGGCGATCACGTCCGGCAATACCAGCACATTGCGATCGTGCAGGATGTCGTCGGCCGCCGGGGTGGTCGGGCCGTTCGCGCCTTCGATGATCATGCGTGCCTTGATGCGGCCGGCATTGGCCTCCGTTGTTTGCTTCTCGAGTGCGGCCGGGATCAGGATGTCGCACTCCACGTCCCAGAATTTGTCATTGGCGATAACCTCCGCTTCAGCGAACCCCGCCACGCTTCCGACCGCCTCCACATGCTTGAGCAGCGCCGGCACATCCAGGCCCGCTTCTCGATAAATCGTGCCGCCGTGATCTTGCACAGCCACCACGCGTGCGCCGGTTTCGGCAAACAGTTTGCCCGCCACGCCGCCCACATTGCCAAAGCCCTGCACCGCGATGCGCGAGCTCGCGATGTCCAGTCCGATGTGCTTGGCCGCTTCCACGCCCACGGTGTACACGCCGCGCCCCGTGGCTTCGCGCCGGCCCAGTGAGCCACCCAGGTCGACCGGCTTGCCGGTGACCACACCGGTCGAGGTCGAGCCCGTATTCATCGAATAGGTGTCCATCATCCAGGCCATGATCTGGTCGTTGGTGTTGACGTCCGGCGCCGGAATATCTTTGTTGGGGCCGATGATGATGCCGATCTCGCTGGTGTAGCGGCGTGTCATGCGCTCGAGTTCGCCGCGCGAAAGCTTTTTCGGGTCCACGCGGATGCCGCCCTTGGCACCGCCGTAAGGCACGTTCACCGCCGCATTTTTGACGGACATCCAGGCCGACAGGGCCATCACTTCAGACAGCGTGACGTCCTGGTGAAACCGCACGCCGCCCTTGCCGGGGCCGCGTGAGACGTTGTGTTGCACGCGGTAGCCTTCGAAGTGGGCGACGGTGCCGTCGTCCATGTGAATGGGTACGTCGACGATCAGCACGCGCTTGGGACGCTTGAGCGTCTCAGCCCAGCGCGCCAGGCTGCCCAAGTGAGGGATGACGCGGTCTACCTGCTGCAGATAGTTGCCCCAGGGGCCGAGGTTGTCGGCTTGAAGATAAGAGGGGAGCGGGTGGGAGCCGTTGGGGATGGCGGTGGAGCCCGATGGGGCTGCTGACTGTGACATTGAAAACTCCTTGTGGGACTTCGTGTGTGAAACGTGTGTGGAAAACTTAATCTCCGGAGCTTAAAAGCCCGCCCTGAATTAGTCCAAGGCATTGTGAACCACAATCTATGCAAATAATGCATATCGAGGGAGTCGAATTCCGCTACCCGCCAGACGCGGCCGCGAAGCGTCAAACCGTGAACTGCAAGGCCGCCAGCCGCGCGTACACGCCGCCGCGGTTCACCAGTTCCATATGCGTGCCTTGCTCCACCAGCCGGCCGTGGTCCAGCACCAGGATGCGGTCGGCCTGTTGCACCGTGGCCAGACGGTGCGCAATCACCAGCGTGGTGCGGTCCTTCATCGCCGACTCCAGCGCGGCCTGCACCATGCGTTCGCTCTCGGCGTCCAGCGCGCTGGTGGCTTCGTCCAGCAGCAGCAAGGGCGAGTTTTTCAGCATGGCGCGCGCAATCGCAATGCGCTGGCGCTGCCCGCCTGACAGCCGCACGCCACGCTCGCCCAGAAACGTGTCATAACCTTCAGGCAGCGCGGTAATGAACTCGTGCGCGAAGGCCGCCTTGGCTGCGGCCTTCGCCTCTTCATCGCTGGCCCCGGGCTTGCCATAGCGGATGTTTTCCAGCGCACTGGTCGAGAAAATCACCGCGTCCTGCGGCACGATGCCGATGCGCTGGCGCAGGTCTTCCAGCGACATGTCGCCGGTGCGCACGCCGTCGAGTTCGATGCGGCCAGAGCCCGGGTCGTAAAACCGCAGCAACAACTGGAACACCGTGCTCTTGCCCGCGCCGCTAGGCCCCACGATGGCGACCGTCTCGCCAGGCGCCACGCTCAGATTGAAGTCGCTCAAGGCGGGCTGTGCCGGCCGCGACGGGTAATGAAAGGTCACTGCTTCAAATTTAATAGCGCTTCCCCCTTGTATTACCTGGGCTGGAAGCGGATTTGATGGTGAAGTGACGGGTGAGCGCGACTGCAGCAGCTCCATCAGCCGCTCGGTGGCGCCGGCTGCGCGAAGCAGGTCGCCATAGACCTCACCGAGCACCGCCGCGGCGCTGGCCAAAATGAGCACGTACACCACCGTCTGGCCCAGGTGGCCAGCGGTGATGTCGCCGCGCATCACCGCCTGCGTGCCTTGGTACAGGCCCCAGAGCAGCGCCGCCGATGTGGCGATGATGACGAAGGCGACCAGCACCGAGCGTGCCCGCGAACGGCGAATCGCGGTGTTGAAGGCGTTGGTGGTTGACTGGTCAAACCGCGCCGACTCGCGCGCCTCGGCGGTATAGCTTTGCACCACCGGAATCGCATTGAGCACCTCGGCCGCAATCGCGCTCGAGTCGGCCACGCGGTCCTGGCTGGCGCGCGAGAGCTTGCGCACGCGCCGGCCAAACCACACCGAAGGCGCGACGATCAGCACCAGCACGCCCAGCACCTGCACCATCAAATACGGGTTGGTGTAGACCAGCATGCCCAGCGCACCCACCCCCATCACCGCATTGCGCAGGCCCATGCTGAGCGACGAGCCCACTACCGTCTGCACCAGCGTCGTATCGCCCGTCAGGCGCGACAGCACTTCGCCCGTCTGGGTGGTCTCAAAGAACTCGGGGCTTTGCCGCACCACATGCCCGTACACCGCATTGCGCAAGTCGGCCGTCACCCGCTCGCCCAGCCAGCTCACCATATAAAAGCGGCCCGCTGAAAAAAGCCCCAGCGCCGCGGCCACGCCGAACAGCTCGAAGAAATGCGTGCGCAGCGCCATCAGCTGCTGGCCTTTGTCGGCAGCGCTCAGGCCCCCGTCAATCAGGCTGCGCAGCGCCAGCGGAAACACCAGCGTGGCCACCGCGGCCATCACCAGAAAGAAAACGGCCATCAGGATGCGCCCCCGGTAAGGCCGCAAGAAGGGCAGCAGGCCCGACAGCGAGCGGGGCGAGCCTTTGGCGCCGCCGGCGCCGGGGGAGGCAAGTGCGGGGGCGACTGAAGGGGGTGTAGATAAAGAAGGCGAGGAAGACGAGGAAGAGGGTGCAGAGGAGGTAGCCATGCCGCGAGTTTAGTCACAAAGCCGTGTAACAAATTGCCCTACCAAAGGCATCCCAGGCAAAAGAAGCCCAAACAAACACAGCCTTGACATTAATTGCCTAGGCATGTATTATTCGTTCCCATGAAATCCAAAACAGCCAGCTTGCCTGCCAGTCCGCAGGCGCCAGCCACTCTCGAAACCCCTCTGTGCGGCGGTTTGCCTGCTGAGTTCTATTGCGCCTCCGATTACGACGCTGTCCAAAGCACCGGCGCGCTGATGCGCCAGATTCTCAACAGCGTTTCCCAGCAGGTCACACGCGAACTGGAGCCCAAGGGCCTGACGAACGCGCAGTGGGTGCCCATGCTCAAGCTCTACCTCGGAAAAGCTTCCACAGTGGCTGAATTGGCCCGTGTATGCCAGCTCGACGCCGGCTCCATGACACGCCTGCTCGACCGGCTCGAAGCCAAGGGCTTTTGCCGCCGCATCCGCTCCAGTGAAGACCGGCGTGTGGTCAACATCGAGCTGACCCCCGAGGGCCGCGAAGCGGCAAAAGAAATTCCCGCAGTTCTGAGCCGGGTGCAAAACGCCCACCTGGCCGGTTTCACGATGGACGAATGGCAAAACCTCAAAGGCTACCTGCGCCGCATTCTCGAGACCGCGCACACCCTTCAAGCAGCGAATGAAAAAGATGACAAATAACAGCAACACCCTTTGCACCGCCTCCGCCGCGTCATGCACCGGCCAACCTGACCACGCAGAGCACGAACAGCGCCTGCCCGTGTGGCGCGCCTCCTTCCGCATGGCCCTGGTGGCCGCCGCCAGCGTGGTTGCCGTGGGCCTGATGGCGACGGGCCTCACCGGCTGCGCAGACATGTCCGGCATCACGCCGCAATCCAGCCTGCGCGACGCATCCTCGCTTGGCCTCAGTGCCCAGGGCGCTGAAACCACAACAGCCCAGGCGCCGCTGGCTACCGAATGGTGGCGCGAGTTCGGCGACGAGCAGCTCAACACCCTGGTCGCCCAGGCCCTGCAGACCAGCCCGACACTCAAGCTCGCGCAGGCCCGCCTGGCACGTGCGCAAGCCGTGACGGAAGTGGCCGACGCCGCCACCTTGCCGCAACTCACCGGCCAGCTTGACGCGACACGCCAGCGCTACACCGCCAACGGCGCGGTGCCGCCGCCGCTGGCAGGCTCCATCCGCGAAAGCGGCACGGCCCAGCTCAATGCGAGTTGGGAGCTCGACTTCTTCGGCAAAAACCGTGCCGCGCTGGACGCCGCTTTGGGCAGCGCCAACGCCGCAGAAGCCGACGCCCAAGCCGCCCGCGTGCTCCTGGCCAGCAACGTCGCCCGCACCTACTTCCAGCTGGTGCGCCTGAACGAACAAACCAATGTGGCGCGCCGCACGCTGGCCCAGCGTGAAGAAACGCTCAAGCTGGTGCGTGACCGCGTCGATGCCGGCCTGGACACCCGCCTTGAGTTGCGCCAAAGCGAAGGCGGCCTGCCCGAAGCGCGCCTGCAGCTTGAAACCCTGCAAGAGCAGATGGCGCTCACGCGCAACGCCCTGGGCGCGCTGGTTGGCCAGCCAAATGTGGCAAATAGTGCCGTAGCCCAGACACCATCTGAACAATCCGCTATCAAAAATGTAGCAATAGCCGCCAGCATCCCGGCCGATCTGCTGGGCCGCCGCGCCGACATCGCCGCTGCACGCTGGCGCGTCGAGGCGTCGTCCAAAGACGTGGTCAACGCCAAGACCCAGTTTTATCCCAACATCAACCTCGTCGCCTTCGCCGGCTTTTCCAGCATCGGCCTGGGCCAGCTGATGGACTCGGGTAGCCGGCAATGTGGCATTGGCCCCGCGCTGCGCCTGCCGATTTTTGACGCCGGCCGGCTGCGCGCCAACCTGCGCGGCAAAACCGCCGACCTCGATGCCGCGGTGGAAAGCTACAACGCCGCCGTGATCGACGCCGTGCGTGACGTGGCCGACCAGGTCGCCTCGTCGCAAGCGATTGTTCGCCAGCAAACCGAGCAACGCGCCGCGCAGGAAGCCGCCGAAAGCGCCTACGAGATTGCCGTACAGCGCTACAAGGCCGGCCTGGGCAACTACCTCAATGTGCTCACCGCTGAAACCAGTGTGCTGGCCCAACGCCGGCAGGCTGTGGACCTGGCCGCCCGCGCATTGGACACGCAAGTCGCGCTGATCCGCGCGCTGGGCGGTGGTTACGCAGCCGCCCAAACGCCCACACCAACACCGGTTTCAAACGCCGCACCAAATGCCGAGCCTTCTCAAGTTGCTACAAAAAAAGTAGCTAACTATCAAGGCAACGACTGGGCTAGAGGCACATTTCACCCATAAATTTCGGCAGATTTCCGACGGCCTCCGCGTCACCAGGCAACCATTACGCAAACGAGCAACGCAAAACAAACACATCACAAACGGATTGCAAACATCATGAGCACACCTGAATCCTCCAACGCATCCAACGCATCGAACACTTCCGCCGCCGCACCAGCGCAACCGCCCGCAGGCAACCCCAAACGCAAGAAGGCCCTTACGGCGCTTGCCGCGGTGGTGGTTGTCGCCGGCCTGGGCTGGTCCGCCTATGAATACCTGGTGGCCAGCCACTACGAGTCCACCGACAACGCCTATGTGCAAGGCAATGTGATCCAGATCACGCCGCAAATCGGCGGCACCGTCATGGCCATCATGGCCGACGACACCGACTTCGTGAAAGCCGGCCAGGTGCTGGTCCAGCTCGACCCGGCCGACGCCAAAGTCGCGCTCGAGCAAGCCGAGGCTGCGCTGGCCCAGGCCGTGCGCCAGGTGCGCACGCTGTATGCCAACAACGGCTCGCTCGCCGCCCAGATCGCGCTGCGCGATGCCGACGTGGCCAAGGCGCAGAGCGACATCGCACGCGCCACCGACGACCTGAACCGCCGCCAGTCGCTCACCGGCAACGGGGCCGTGTCCAAAGAAGAACTCAACCACGCGCAAACGCAACTGGCCACCGCGAAGAGCGCGCTGGCCGCGGCGCAAGCCGGTGTGGTCGCCGCGCGCGAACAGCTCAGCAGCAACCAGGCCCTGACCGAAGGCACCAGCATCGAGCAACACCCCAGCGTGCAAGTTGCCGCCGCCAAGGTCCGCGAAGCCTATCTGGCCACCCAGCGAGCCGGCCTCTTGGCGCCGGTCGATGGCTACGTGGCCAAACGCACGGTGCAGCTCGGCCAGCGTGTGGCCGCCGGTACGCCCATGATGTCCATCATCCCGCTCAACCAGGTGTGGGTGGACGCCAATTTCAAGGAAGTGCAGTTGCGCAATATCCGCATCGGCCAGCCCGTGACATTGGTGGCTGATCTTTACGGCAAGAAGGTCGAATACAAGGGCTCGGTTTCCGGCCTGGGCGTCGGCACCGGCGCGGCCTTCTCGCTGCTGCCTGCCCAAAACGCCACGGGCAACTGGATCAAGGTAGTGCAGCGCGTGCCCGTGCGCATCGCGCTGGACGCCAAGCAGCTCGCCGACAACCCGCTGCGTGTAGGCCTGTCGATGGACGCCGAAGTCGACGTGAGCAACAAGGACGGCAAAACGCTGGCCGACGCGCCGCGCGACGCGGCCCTGGCGCACACCCAGACCTACGGCACGCAGAACGACGCGGCCGACAGGGACGTGCAGCGCGTGATTGCCGCCAACACCGGCAAGGCAGGCAAGGCCGTGAAGACTGAGCCTTTGGCCAAGTCGCCCAGCGCGGCCGCGCAACCCGTGCCGGCAGTGCGACGCGAATCGCCTGATGCCGGGACGACGCACCTGCTGTCCGTGGCCAGCCATGGCGCGGCCCGGTGACTTCTGGCCAGGCCCACTAACTCCCCTCAAGCCCGCCGCCAGTTGCTGCGCCATCCCTGACGCCGCACTGGCTTTTTACCGGCTCACATCCTCCAGGTTCTCATGGCCACCGCACCTGCTTCCGACTACATCCCACCGCCGCCCCTGACAGGCTCGGCACGCCTCTGGGGAACGCTGGCCCTCTCGGCCGCGACCTTCATGAACGTGCTCGACACCTCGATCGCCAACGTGTCGCTGCCGGCCATCGCCGGCGACCTGGGCGTCAGCCCCAACCAGGGCACCTGGGTCATCACCAGCTTTGGCGTGGCCAACGCGATCGCCGTGCCGCTCACCGGCTGGCTGTCGCAGCGCTTCGGCCAGGTGCGCCTCTTCACCGCCAGCGTCATGTTGTTCGTGCTCACGTCATGGCTGTGCGGCCTGGCGCCCAACATGACCACGCTGATTTTTTTGCGCGTGCTGCAGGGCCTGGTCGCCGGGCCCATGATTCCGCTCTCGCAGGCGCTGCTGCTGTCGAGCTACCCGAAAGCGCTCGCGGGGCTGGCCATGGCGCTATGGTCCATGACGACACTGGTCGCGCCTGTGATGGGGCCGCTGCTGGGCGGCTGGATCACCGACAACATCTCCTGGCCGTGGATTTTTTATATCAACATCCCCGTCGGCTTCGGCGCAGCTTTCATTACCTGGAGCATCTTCAGAAAACGTGAAAGCGCCACCCGCAAACTGCCGATTGATTCGGTGGGGCTGGCACTGCTCGTGATCTGGGTGGGCGCGCTGCAGATCATGCTCGACAAAGGCCAGGAGCTCGACTGGTTCCATTCCGGCGAGGTCGTCGCCCTGGCCATCATCGCGCTGGTCGGCCTGATCGCGTTCGTGATCTGGGAGCTGACCGAAGAGCATCCGGTGGTCGATCTGACGCTGTTCAAGAAGCGCAACTTCTGGGCCGGTGCGCTGGCACTGTCGGTGGGTTACGGCCTCTTCTTCGGCAACGTGGTGCTGTTGCCCCTGTGGCTGCAGCAGTACATGGGCTACACCGCCACGCAGGCCGGCATGGTGCTTGCGCCCGTGGGCGCTTTCGCGCTGCTGCTGTCGCCCGTCGTCGGCAAAAACATTGCCAAGGTGGACCCGCGCCGTTTCGCCGCGTTTGCCTTCCTGGTGTTTGCGCTGGTGCTGTGGATGCGCTCCAACTTCAACACCCAGGCCGACTTCCGCACCATCATGATCCCCACCATCATCCAGGGTGTGGCCATGGCCTTCTTCTTCATCCCGCTAGTCACCATCACGCTGTCGGGCATCTCACCCGACAAGATACCCGCAGCCTCGGGCCTGTCGAACTTCGTGCGCATCACCGCCGGCTCCTTCGGCACGTCCATCGCCACAACGATCTGGCAAGACCGCGCCGCCATGCATCACGCGCAGATCAGCGAGTACGTGAACCAGGGCAGCACCGCCACCAACAGCGCGCTCACAGGCCTGGCCGGCGCCGGCCTCACGCCCGACCAGGCCCTGGGCACCATCAACCGCCTGGTCGACCAGCAGGCCTACATGCTGGCCGCCAACGACGTGTTCTACGTGTCGTCGCTGATCTTTTTGCTCCTGATTCCGCTGGTGTTCCTGACGCGGCATACCCAGGCCGGGGCGGGGAGTGCGGACGCTGCGGCTGGGGCGCACTGAGGCTGGCGCGGGCTGCTTGCGAAAAAAAGGCGCCTACTGGCGCCTTTTCTTTTTGCTATCAAATCAGTAGCTACTTGCCAAGGCCTTTATTGGGCTGGAGGCCAATTTCATAGGAAAAAATTCTGACGCGGGCGAGTGCGAATTGAATTTAATTGATGTGCCCGAACCATCAAATCGCAACAAAAGGGCTCGGGGTTTTCACCGGGTTTTGGCGGTTTGTATGAATTCCGTAAATTTCCTGAAGTTCCAATACGCAGTTGGTCTACAGGAGTTTTGATGTATCAATTGAATTGCACCTGCCAGCCCACACCGCAGGGTTTGCGGCACACATTGCGTTAGAGCGGCAACCATGGTTTCAAACTTCAGAAAGGGGCCACGGTTCATTGACCAGGAGTTCGCAGACCTGTCTTTGATGTTGACCCAAAAGACGGCAACCCCGACGTACCGAAGCGAACTCCTGGACGAATCAAAGCTCGATTTTTCAATGGAGAGCCTGCGTCATATCGATGCCTACCTGGCCGCATTGCATTTGAATCCTCCCGACGGACACGACCTGATGCGGGTTGCACTTCGGTGCGGAGCCTACGTTGGAGAGGTCATACGCAAGCAATTGCCCGGAACGTGGCATTGGGTTGGCCATGATGAAGCGGCAAAGCACTCGAAAACCATGGCGGGGTTTGAGCGTTCCATTGCTACGGCTGGCATTCTGTGGAAAAGCAACGACACCATGATGTTTCCTCTGGCCAAGGTTTGCAAATTCATCGAGAACGGCGACGAAGACAGCGTTCGCTTCTTTGCAGAGGCACTGATCGCAAATGAACGCCAAGAAAAGCCGCTCTGACCAGAACACCGAACCACGTCCTTTCGTTCGTCGAGTTTGGAGCGTTGGCGTTTTCAGTGGCTTTTGGTATTCGTAGGAAATCCGTAAATTTTCTGTAGGCCCAATATCTGTTTGGCTACAGAAATTTAGGGAGCTTTGCGATGAGCGTTGGCATACATATTGCGGTCCTGGACCACAACCCCATGATCAAGCACGACGTCGAGAAGGCGAGCAAGGCATTCGACCAACCGCTGAGCGTATTGCTGGGCAGCCTGGAGGCAAGCAGCGAGGCTACTTTTTATGGTGCCTTTGGAAGTGGCGGCCCTACCTGCTTCGGCAGGGCGGAACTGGATCACGGGCCCGCGTCGTGGTTCGCAGACCTGGCAACGCTTGCTTCAGCCAAAATCCCCGCCCTTGCAGCCCACCTCAGCCCTTTCACACGCCTGGATCTCCCCGTACTGCTCATGCCGTACAACAGCACACTCCCGCTCGTTGGTGAGCACTGCCATGTTTTGAGCGCCCATAACGTACGAAAGTCGCTCGTGTCGCTTGCCCCTGCGATCGAGATCGAACCCGATTCGACAAATATTTCCGATCAGCATGCTGAAGATATCAACGACTGCTCGAATGAAGAGTTTGAAGAGCTCCAGACAGCCTGGCTGCTGCTGTTTGAGGCATCGAGGTTGAGTATCGCAAGTGAAAAGGCCCTGCTATTCTGCTAAGTGTTTCGCCCTTGCTTGTCTGTCTCATCTCAAATGTCAGGTTTAAGAAGGTCCATCCATGCCAAGCACATTCACGCTAGTAGAGCAGGTTGCCCTCCCGCCGCAGTCAGCCGTCGCTACTGCATTCGAGTCGGTGAATCTCGCAGACGCATTTTCGATTCAACTTCCTCCTGGCGCCTCCGCAAATCCGGATGTCTTGGCCCGGTTCATCTTCTCGGTGCAGCCATCCTGGATCGGAGCGCTCACCAACGTCAGGGATGCAATCGTTGAGGGGTTTGGTCTGAAGACCGCAAAACATCTCGCAACGCTTTCTGATGACGCCGCAGCCCCCCGCATCAGCATCTTCAGGGTCTTCGGCACCAGCGAAACTGAGGTCGTCTTAGGCGAGAACGACAAGCATCTTGACTTTCGGGTGTCAATTCTTTGTACGCCAGGCGCGCCGCCCAATACCGGCAACCAACTGACCTTGTCAACCGTCGTTCACTGTCACAACCTTTTGGGCCGAACCTATTTATCGGTCATTGCTCCCTTCCATCGCCAGGTTGTGAAAGCCAGTCTTCGTCGTGCCGCAAACGTGGGGTGGCCCAAGGCAAAGTGCGTAGAGGAATGCTGTGCGTCGCCCGCTGAGGCCTAACCCTTCCTTCAAGCGGACCTGCGTGTGGGAGGCCGCTTAAGTCAACCCAGGCGTCTCCACCGGCACCAGAATCGCATTCCCCGTCGCCACTAGCAGTAACTCTCCGCTGTCCTGCTCGGCGAAAAGCTCCGCATTCGCAAACACCTGCTTGCGACCAGCCTTCACCACGCGCCCGCGCGCCACAAAGCTGCGGCCCACGGCTGGCGCCAGGCAGTTGACTGAAAAGTGTGAGGCCAGCACCCGGCCCGATACGGTGGCGGCTGCGTAGCCGCAGGCCGTGTCCAGCATCGCGCCTATCATCCCGGCGTGCAGATAACCCGCGTATTGGCCCATATCGTCTTTGCGCCAGTCCATGCGCAACTCAGCCTCGCCGGCTGCTGCGTGGGTGACTTTGAAGCCGGCCCACCGGTTGAATGATGCACTCTGGTTCACGGCCTGCAGGGTGCTCAGGAGTGGTTGGTCTGTCATGAGGGCAATATAGGACGAGCCGCGGCCACACGCTGTAGCGTGAGTGACAAGCCGGGCCGCCGCCAGCAAGCCGGGCGGTGAACTATCGCCCAACCAGGGCGGTATAGGCCTTGCGGGTTTCCGGCGACACGGCCGCCACCAATTGCTCGTACGAGGTCTTGTGCCGCACCAGTACGCGTGCCGATGCCACGGTTTTGGATTTGCAGAACCAGTGGCAGCTGTGCTGCATCAAAAACAGCTCGGCCGACATGGTGAAGGCCTTGGTTTTGAGGGAGTGGCCTGCCTTGTTCTCTGCGGCGTTCAGGAAGCCCTGCGCATGGATAGCCAAGGCTTTGCGCATATCGAAAGTGAGCGCCGGGAGCAGGCGGTCGGCGTAGGGAAAAGAAATGGGCAGTTTGCTGACGCGCACGTCGGCCTCGTCCGCCTTGGAAAATTTGGCGACAAAGCTGGTGAACTGCCCGCACAGTTTCAGTTCCGAGCTGGCCAGCTGGTTCCAGATCTGTTCGCGTCGCTCCGAGTCGTTCTCGCCGAGGGCCCGCAGGTAGCCATCGGTCAGGGTTTCCATCAGCTTTTCGATCTGGTACTGGCCGAGGTGGCTGCCCAGCAGGGCGATTCGCCTGCGCTCATCTTTTGCCTTGAGAAGAAAGATGCCGATGGCGACAAAGGTCACCAGAAGAAAGAAATCCATTGCTGCTTATTGGGAAAAGGGGAGATCGGAGGAGGCTGGCTGGGCTCCCCCAGTGTAGTCATCCCGCCCGGCGTCCTTTCCAATCAACCCCACAGGTATGCCGTGCATTCCGTGTCATGGCACGGCTTGCTTGTCTTTGCCATGCGCATTCGGAGGCTTTATGGCCCGGGGCCTGCTGTTGGGCCCGCCGCCGCCGCCTGCCTGAGCCCTGCCAGCGCCGGCTCCAGCACCTTCATATCGGCATTGCCTGAATAAACCGCATAAGCCGGATACAAAAACTCAGGCTTGCCGGGCACACGGTAGAGGCGCTTTTCCTTGATGTGCTGGCGCACCACGTTTTGCCGGAAGTAGCCGGCGCCACCCACGGCGAGCAGGTATTCGAGTCCCAGCGGTCCCAGGCTGGAAGAGACCCCGACGCTGGAAAGCTCCGGGAACGCCAGGCTGTGCTGGGCCGAGAACTCACGTCCCCAATCCACATACACATAGTCGGCCGGCTTCGGCGTCTCAAGCCCGGGGGATGTGGTGACCAGCACCAGTTTTTCCTCGATCAGCAGTTCGATGCGGAGGCCGGGCCGCTGCCGGGGCGCATAGGCAATGACGATGTCCAGCGTGCCGTGGGCCACGCGCTCCAGCAGGTCGTCCGCAACGCCCACTTCGGTGCGCAGCGCCAGGTCGGGCGCATGCTTGCGCATCCAGAAGAGCCAGTCAAGCATCAACGGTTGCCACAGGCTGATTTCGCAGCCCACCGTCACCAGCGCGCGCCGCCCGGCTGGCACCGCCATCTGGTGCCGGGCCCTTTCCCAGACCTGCACCAGCGTCATGGCGTGCCGCACGAATTGTTCGCCGGCCGGAGTCAGCGAGGCGCCGGCCTTGTTCCTCACAAACAGCGTGCGTCCCAGCAGCTCCTCCAGCGTCTTCACGCGCGCGCTGACAGCGGTCTGGGTGACGTGCAGCCTTTCGGCGGCCTGCGCAAAGCTGTGGCAAGACACGATTTCGAGGAAGGTGCGGGCGAGGTTGATATCCATGGCTTGTCTCCCGATTTAAGGCTCGATGGGGGGCTGTTTTTGCCCGGTTTTTGTCTGGATAAAGAGTGTTTTTTATATGCAGTTTTATTGCATTCAAACGCAATATTAATCGTTTTACTTTTATACTCGTTAACCCTATATTTCTTGCCATGACCTCTGGTTTGGCAATCGTGCCTCTCACGTCACTTCGAAAGGACCCTGAAATGACACGCACCGC
Source organism: Polaromonas sp. (assembly GCA_021153985.1). Taxonomy (GTDB): domain Bacteria; phylum Pseudomonadota; class Gammaproteobacteria; order Burkholderiales; family Burkholderiaceae_C; genus Polaromonas. The sequence goes on along the minus strand of JAJKJM010000176.1, from coordinate 28,225 downwards.
TTTTTTTAACCAACCCGCAACTGCCAACGGCGCTGCAGCCGGCCGCCAGGCTCCGGCTTCGTCCGTTTCTTCGTTCCTGCGCAAGTTGCTGAATGCCGCGCAATTTGTGTTGCCAGGTACCGCCATCGTTGCTGAGGCGTCCAGCCAGCCCTACCCATGGCTGACAGCCGATATCCGCCGCAACATGAGCGCGCGTAGCCAGCGCCTGATCCGCGCTGATTACTGATTTCTTTGGGGCGCTGCGCCGCACCGCGGCCGGCGCCAACCTGGTGTTGGACCTTGCGCTACATCCTCAGGCGCCGGGCATAACCCGTCATCTCCAGATATCCCATCCCCACGCGCTTGCCGGTGCTGTCGATCAGCTCGCTCAGGCCTTCCCAGTAAATCGCACCAGTCGACTGGCGGCTGTCCAACTCCTGGTTGTCGATGACGGCGCGCACCGTATAAAAATCAGCCGGCGTGCGCACTATCCATTCCACAGGGTAGGTGGCCTGCGTCAGCGGGCTTTTCCAGCGGCGCACGGGCTTGAAGATCACTTCGCCCCGGCTGAAGGTGTAAAGCCCGCCCTGCGGTGAGCGGAAAGAGCCTCCGTCCCACAGCGCATTGCCATCCTTGTCGCGCAGCCGGAAGGCGGTGAGGGCGCTGCCGTCCAGCAGGTTCATGCCGATCCAGTCCCAGCCCAGGGCGTCGGGGTGCAAAATTTCTTCGCTCCATTCGTGGTCCAGCCAGGCCTTTCCGGTCACGTTGAAGTTCTGGCCTTTGACCTGCAGGCTGCCGCGCGTGGCCAGTTGCGGCTGGCTGTAGTAGTAGCTGGCCTGCTTTTCATCAGGCCCTTTGCGTGACAGGCCCTTATTGCCTTGCAGCAGCACGGCTTGGGTTTCTTCAAATTGCAGTTTGATGGTGAAGTCGGTGGCCGGCAGCTCTGCGGTGTATGTCGCTCCCTCGGCTTTAAGCGACCAGTCGCGCAGCTTCAAGGCCATGTCCTGCTCGCCGGCGGCCGCGAGGCCAAAACCGTCGCGCGCGATGCGCTGGTCATGCCAGAGCTTTTTGCCCTGCACGTCGGTGATGGCGGCGTGGGCAAAGAGCAATTGTTTGGCGGCAAATTTCGACGCCATGCCCTGCGTGCCGTCCACGCGTGAGCGGAAGAAGGTGAGCTGAAACCCGAACACGCGCTCGCCGGTGTCCTGGGTTGTGGCCTGCCCGGTGATGTACCACCATTCAGTGCGAAAGCCGGGGTGGGCGCCGCGGTCGCGTGGAAACACCAATGCTTTTGCAGGCAGCGCATGGGCCGGGATCGCCCGTCCAGCCAGCGCGGCCGCACTGCCCAGCAGCAACTGGCGCCGCAACAAACTCGCAGGCAACAGCGAAAGTTGCATGCGATCTCTTCAGGCCGCCGATGTGGGCCGCATCCAGCGCTCTATTTGCGCATCGGCGGCCGTGCAACTGCCCATCTTTTCGCTGACCCATTGCGCGTTGTGATACGTCGGCAAGTAGCGTTCACCCGAATCGCACAGCAGCGACAGGATGGAGCCCTGCTCGCCGCGCGCCAGCATCTCATGCGCCAGCGTCAGCATGCCCACCAGGTTGGTGCCTGTCGATGGCCCGACGCGGCGGCCCAGAAGGCGAGAGAGCGCCTGCATCGCGGCCACTGAATCGACGTCGGCGACTTCGATCATGCGGTCTATCACCGTGCGAATAAAGCTGGCCTCCACGCGCGGGCGCCCTATGCCCTCGATGCGCGAGCCCACGCCCGTCAGGCTGGCGTCGCCGGTGCGGTGATAGGCGCCAAACACCGAGCCGGCAGGGTCAGCCACGCACAGCTGGCTGTTGTGGCGCTGGTAGCGTACATAGCGCCCTATGGTGGCGCTGGTGCCGCCCGTGCCCGCGCCCACCACAATCCATCGCGGCACCGGGTGGCGCTCGTGGGCCATCTGGCTGAACATGCTTTCGGCGATGTTGTTGTTGCCGCGCCAGTCGGTGGCGCGCTCAGCGTAGGTGAACTGGTCCATGTAATGGCCGCCGGTCTCCGCGGCCAGCTTGCGTGCATCGTCATACACCTGCGCGGCGCTGTCCACCCAATGGCAGCGCCCGCCATAGAACTCGATCTGCGCCACTTTCTCCGGAGAGGTGCTGCGCGGCATCACGGCGATAAAGGGCAGGCCGAGCAGCCGCGCAAAGTAGGCTTCGCTCACGGCGGTGGAGCCGCTGGAGGCTTCCACGATGGTGGAGTTTTCATGGATCAGGCCATTGCACAGCGCATACAGAAAGAGCGAACGTGCCAACCGGTGCTTCAGGCTGCCGGTGGGGTGGGTGGACTCGTCCTTGAGGTAGAAGTCGATGCCGCGCGCCGCAAATTCCGGCAGGGGCAGGGGAATCAGGTGGGTGTCGGCGCTGCGCTGGTAGTCGGCCTCGATACGGGCGATGGCGGCGCTGAGCCAGGGGCTGCTGGAGGCTTGAGGGGTGGCAGAGGTCATCGCCCGATTCTCGCAGCAAGACCTCTCGATGCAAAACGCCTTTGCCGGCTGCCTGGCCTGGCTGCCCGGCGCAGCCGTTTCAGTACCGTTCCCGGCGAGGGCGCACAGGCGCATGCATCAGGCCGGGAATTTCACCGCGGCCTATGCCGAGGTCATTGAGCTGGTGGTCACTCATCAGCCGCAACTCGTTCAGGTCGCGTTGCCTCTGCGCGCTTTTACGCAAGGCGGCCAGCAGCCACTGGCCCAGCTCCCTGGCCGGAAAACCGGGCAGGGCTACCGGAAAAATCCTCATCGTCTTCGTCAGCATCTCGTACTCCTGGTGGGAAGTGGCCTATGGTGCTGAAAATCGTGCTATTGTGGAAGTTGAGATTTCTGATTGAAGTTATCAGGATTCCTGATGCCGAGATCTTTATGCGCGAACTGAACCTGGACCAATTAAGAACGCTGGTGGCCATCACCGACCTGGGCACCTTCTCTGCCGCGGCGCAGGGCCTGCACCTGGCGCAGCCTACCGTCAGCCTGCATGTGAGTGAACTTGAAAGCCGCCTGGGCACGCCGCTGGTCGTGCGCGGCGGCCGGCGCGTAGAGCCCACACCGGCAGGCGCCATGCTGGTCGAGCGAGCCCGCCGCCTGCTGCGCGACGCCGACGACGCGGTAGATGCCGTGAAGCGCCACGTCGAGGGCCGCACCGGCCGCGTGCGCCTGGGCACCACCACCGGGGTGCTGGTGTACTTTTTGCCGCAGGTGCTCAAGGCGATGGAAGAGATTCACCCTGACATCGATGTCGAAGTCAGCATCCTGGGCTCCGCCGACACGATGCAGCGGTTGCTCGACGGCACGCTGGACGTCGGCCTGGTCGCCACACCGCCACCCGCGCAGCGCGGCATGGTGATCACGCACTGGCGCAGCGACCCGATGATGGCCTTTGTGCCCAAGCGCTGGAAAGCGCCCAAACACGCCACCCCCGCGTGGCTGGCTTCCAAGCCGCTGATCTTCAACGAAACCCCGACCCACATGTACCGCATGACCATGGCCTGGTTTGCCGATGCGGGTTTCACGCCGCGCGCGCGCATCGAGCTCAATTACTCAGAGGCCATCAAGAGCCTGGTGGCTGCGGGTTACGGTGCGGCGGTGTTGCCGAGGGAGCAGTCACTGGAAGAGTCCAATGTGCGGCATGACGTGCAATTGGTGCCGCTCAAGCCTGCGCTGACACGTCACACCGCCATGGTGCACCGTCCCCTTGACGCGTTGGACGGCGCCACTCGCAACCTGCTCAAGACGCTGGCGACATTTCGCCAGGCTTGAACAGGGGTGAAATTGCTGTTTTCTGTCTTGTCCCCTCTCCCCCTGGGAGAGGGAAGAATCCGGATCACCATCAGGATGCCGGGCCGTCTCTCAGCACGGCTTCTCCTGTGCGGGGATTGGTCAGGGTGACGTTCTCGAGCGCCTTGATTCGCCACTCGCCAGCTTGCCGCGTCAGCACGGCAAGGATCAGCGTATCGACTGCATGCGGGCCTGCCGGGTGAGCCGCGCCGGCCGTGAGGCGGCTCCAGAAGTGCAGGACAACCGCGTCGGCGCTGATCGTGACCAGGTCGATCAGTTCGTTCTCCAGCGTGGAATCGCTGTAGATGGTTGCGTGGATGGGTGCATGCAGCTGGACGATCTCGTCGACGCCGCGCACGTAGTGGCCGAACCGGTTCACGAATGTCGCATCCTGATGGAACAGGGTACCGAGCGACTCCATGTCGTGCTTGTTCCAGGCGGTTTGAAATGCGCGGGGCGCGTCTTCGGGTTGTTTCATTTGGATCATGTGATTCCCCAAGTGTCAGCTGAGGCCGGGAGCAGCTATCCGGTTTTATAGCATTGGGATCACTTTCCTGCACTGCGATGCTGCTATTCGGCGCGAGAGTTCAGAGCCGCGGGCCAGGAAGAAGCGCTGCAGTTCTGCGGCATAGCTGCTACCCACAGCCTGCTGCACTGACGGGCGCGCGGCGAGGGCGGTGCGCCAGGCCCGGACTTTTGGCAGACCGTCAAAGAACCCGGTTTCACCGGCCTTCTCAAGTACATCGAAATAACGGAACATCGGGCCGAACACGGCATCAACCAGACTGAAAGATCCGCCGGCGAAATAGGGTCCTTGCCCAGGCAGCACAGCTTCGAGCTGGGCAAAGCGCTGCTGCAAGTTTTCGCGCTGACGGGTGAGCGCCGCCGCATCGGGTGCGTTATAAAAGGCCGTGATGGTGTTCAGCACACCCGAGCCGAACTCCATCCACGCACGGTGCTGCGCGCGCTTCAGGGCATCCGCCGGGTGCAGGCGCGGCAGCAGTGTGTCGTCCAGGTATTCGCAGATCACGGCGGATTCAAAAATGGCGTCGTCATTCACCATCAACACCGGCGTCTTGCCCAAGGGCGATACGGCCTTGAACCAGTCGGGCTTGTGGGCCAGGTCGACATAGCGCCGCTCAAACGCGACTTCTTTCTCGGCCAGCACGATGGCGGCGCGCTGCACATAGGGGCAAAGGGTGTGGCTGATCAGGGTCAGTTGCATGATGGTTTCTCCTTTTGTGTCCATCAAGCCGGAACCAGCACGCGGCTGCGGCGCAGCGCCCATTTGCCGTCGCCCAGCAACCAATGCGCCAGCGTGGCCGCCAGCAGGAACACCGGGTATTCCCAGCCGCCTTTCGGGTTGGTAAACACCCAGCCATTGGGCAGGTGGACCCAGGCTGCGACCAGAAGAATGGGCGCCAGCAGCAGCGACACCTGGCGGCCATACAAGCCGAGAAGCAGCGCAATACCGCCCGCCAACTCCATCGCCACCACGGGGTAGACCACAAAACCGGGCAGGCCCACGGAGCTGAAGAACTGGGCGGTGCCGGGCAGCGTGTAGACCACGATCTTGAGCAGCGCGTGGGTGACCCACATGAGGCCCAGGCTGATGCGCAGCAGGGTGGCGCCCCAGTTTTGCGTGATCGCGGCGTCAAAAGAAGGAGATGTCGAAGTGTTCATGAAAAGCCTCGCAATAAAGTGAACAGGTAAAAAGAGCGGAAGGAAGGCCGCCACTGTACGATTGCAAAAAAACAATGTAAATTGGCATTCATGAAAACATTCATTGCAAAAACGCAATACGCCAAGGCACCGTACGCTTTGACCGCTGACGACCTGCAAACCTTGCTGGCACTGGTGCGCGGCGCCACGCTGGCCGAGGCCGCGCGGCGGCTGGAGGCCGATGCCTCCACCGTCTTCCGATCCGTGCAGCGCATTGAAAAAAGCCTGGGCCAGCGCCTGTTTGAACGCTCCCGCCTGGGCTACCTGCCGACCGAGCCGATGCTGGCCCTGGTGCAACATGCCGAGCGCATCGAGGCCGAGCTGGAAGCGGCGCGGGCCAGCGCCCAGCGGCCGCATGAGGGCGTGTCGGGCCGGGTGCGGCTCACCACAACCGACGCCGTGCTGCGCGGGCTGGTGCTGCCTTCGCTCAAGCCTTTGCTGGCGCAGCACCCCTTGCTGCAACTGGATATGCGAACGGGCAATGAACTGGTCAGCCTCAGCCGGCGCGACGCCGACCTCGCCCTGCGCGCCACCCGCAAGCCACCCGATCACCTGGTCGGCCGAAAACTCGGCACGGTGCGTTTTGTGCTGTGCGGCTCAAAGGCGCAAGCCAAGGCCATGGCGTCAAAAAAAGCTGCAACAAAGATGGAAAGCCTGGGCGCCCTCGACTGGATAGCACCCGACGAATCGCTGCCCGAGCACCCGTCAGTGCTGTGGCGGCGCAAGCAGTTTCCCAAGCTCACGCCGCGCCATCATGCGGACGGCATTGTGGCGGTGATGGATGCGATCAAGGCGGGGCTGGGGGTGGGCATCGTGCCCGTCTTCATGCTCGGGAGCGAGCCTGCGCTGGTGCCGCTGGGCGGCACGCTGGCGGATTGCGAGTCAGACCTGTGGCTGCTGGCGCACGCCGAATCGCGCCACCTGCGAAGAATCTCTGCGGTGTACGACCACTTTGCGGCCAGCATCACGCTGGCTTGACGATACATTCAAAACGACTGGCCCGCGCCGGACGTGCGAAAGACAACTTCGCCGCTGGGTATGTGCACGACCCGCACTTCCTGGCGCGTGGGGTCGGCGACGCTCTTGACGGCGACGGCTACTGCGAGGGAATAGTCGGCGTACAGGTGCTGTGAGTTGGCATGCAACAGGCTGCCGTGCACGGGGTCGACGTTTTCAATGCGGTAGTCATGTGGCGGTGCTTTGACAGATGCCATGGTGAAGACCTCTTTGAGTGAGGCCTCCATGGTAAAAGCGCCGCGCGCTCCTGTGATGACAATTGCGGGTCAAAACCGTGACGGTGAGTAAGCAAACGAAAACGCCTTGTGCCTGTCGCTGCACCATTAACAAAAACTAAATAAGCCATTAGTTCAAAGCCGCTCAGCGCTCGGGCTGGCGCTGTGGCCGGAGCTTGCCGCGCGCCCTGAAACTGCGGTGCAGCTCTTCGGCAAAGGGCACAAAACCCAGGCAAAAAGAGGCTGCCAGCACTACCGCAATTTGCCGCCCCGACAAAGGGTCGGCCTTCAATGTCCAGGCCCAGTCCGGCGCGGTACCTGGCGCACCGAAGAGGGCGGTAAATTGCCCCCAGTGGCCGGCCACCAGCAGGGCATAAGCGGCCAGCGGAAACGCCTCCAGGTAAGCGTGCACGCTTTGCTCGGCCGCGCTGACATGGCGCCGGCTGGAGGCGTAATGAAGGTCCCAGTGGGTGGTCAGCGCGTGCGCCACCAGCAGGGCGCCGAGCAGCAGCAATACGGCTGCATTGATCCGCAAAAAGACCGCCGCCAGCACGCCCAGGCCCACCTCGCCGATCATCAGCATGTGCAGCAGCGACTCTTTTGCGCCGCTGGTGTGCTCAATGCCGCTGCGCCGGTGGCAGACCCAGTCCGCGACGCCGGCAAGCAGCCAGGCGGGCAGCACGAAGTACAGCAGGATGAAGCGGACGGGCTCCTGCATGGCGGGGCAGTGCGCGCGAGGCACCCGTCAGTGCAATTCGCGCTTGGGGTCGTCCTCCGACCACTCGAGGTTTTTCATCTCCACGGCGACTGATTTCAGCATCTCCAGCGCGGCTTCCGGGGTTTGCACGATGCCCAGCCAGCCAAACAGGTGATGGCGCAGGAACAGCAGAATCTTCCCGGTCAGGGGATCGCACGCGACCCAGTGCCGCGGGCTGTAGCAAGGCTCCAGCGCGGACAGTGGCGGGCAGTCCAGGGGGTAAGGCGGGTCCATGGAGGCGCGCAGGCCGGCCAGGTCTGTCACCAGTTCTTCCAGTTCTTCAGCCCGCAGCGTGAGCGGCTGCGTGGGCTTCAGGGTCACGCTGCCGTCGTCGTGGCGGATGGCGAACAGGCCGTGCGCGAGCCGCACAGGCGCAAGCGGCGCAGCTTCGGTGGGGTGACCTGCGCCTGGCTGGTTGCCGGCGCCCTGGGGGCGAGGCATGACGGTATTGGGGACGTTGGGGAATGTGCTGGTGCTCATAGGGGGCTCCACGTGCATTGAATGGCTGAACCCAGTGTGCTGCGCAGGCCTGCCGCGAGGCGTGGGAATCAGGCCTTGGCCCCTGTAGGACGGCACGGGTGCGGGGGCTCAGCCACCGCGCATCGGCGCTTGCCTTACCAGTCTTCCTTGACCGCCAGCACGGCGTCTTTGCCCGCTGCCGCGCGGCCCGCCAGCCAGGCTGTCACGGTGCCGGCCAGCACCACGGCCGCGCACAGCAGGCCCAGGCGCTGCCAGGGCACCATCAGGTCCATGGTCCAGTGAAAGCTCTGCGGGTTCACCACATACACCAGCACGCCAGACACTGCCAGCCCGAGGCCCAGGCCCGCGAGCGCACCGATCAGCGTCCACGCCGCGCCTTCGCCCGCCACCACCGCCAGGATTTGCCGCCGCGTCAGCCCCAGGTGTGCCAGCAGGCCGAACTCCTTGCGGCGCGCCAGTACCTGCGCGCTGAAGCTGGCGGCCACGCCGAAGAGGCCGATGGCGATCGCCACCGCCTGCAGCCAGTAAGTCACGGCAAAGCTGCGGTCAAAGATTTTGAGCGATGTGGCGCGCAGCTGGCTGACCGAGGCCATCTCCAGCAGCGCGCCCGCGCCGGACTGGCGCTCTGCCAGCGCGCGCACGGCCTGCTGCATCTGGTCGTCATCGGTGCCGGTGCGCAGCCACAGGGCCAGCTCGTTGGCCCGGCGGTCGCCGGTCAGGCGTTCAAAGTCGCCGCGGGCCATGGCGATGGCGCCGAACTGGCGCGCGTAATCTCGCCAGACGCCGGCCACGTAAAACTGCGGCGGCTGGGGTGATGGGGGTGGCTGGGTTAGCTGGGCGGTGGAAGGATTTGCTATCAAATCAGGAGCTGCTCGCCCATGCTCAGTCTGGGCTGGAAGCCTAAATGATTGTGAAAATGCCTGCGACAGCAAGGGGAAGGCCTGGCCCGGCCGCAGGCCATAAAGATCCACCATCGGCTCGCTCACATAGATGCCGATGTGCCCGGGCGGCACCGCCAGCGCCTGGCCGACCAGGGGCAGCGAGGTGGCCGGCGCGTCCAGCGGGCGCGCGATCAGCGTGACGGCGGGCAGGGCCGCGTCGAGCAGCAGCGGGGTGGTGCGCAACGCGCCCACCCGTGCCACGCCAGGCAAGCCGCCCAGCGCTTCAACAAATTCCGGTGAGAAATACGCCGTGTCGCTGGCCGAGGTGCCCAGGGCCGTGCGCACATACAGGTCGGCCGGCACCACCACGTCCAGCCAGCGCGTGACGGACTCGCGAAAGCTGGCGACCATCACGGTGAGCGCCACCGCCAGGCTGAGTGAGGCCACCACGCCGCTCACGGCCACCGCCGCGCTTTCGCGCACCCGGCGCGCGCGCTCCACCGCCAGCAAGGGCAGCAGGTGGTGCGCCACCCAGGGGCTGAGCCGGTCATACAGCAAGGCAATCAACCAGGGCAAGGCCGTGATGCCACCCACCAGCAGCAGGCCGACCGACACATAGGCCGCCAGCGGAACGCCAAACACCGGCGGGGCCAGCGCCAGCAGCGCGCCGGCAACCACCAGGCCGATGCTGAGCCAGTGCGCCCTGCCTGTCCTGGCAACCACACCCAGGCCTTTGAGGGTTTGCGCCGGCGGCAATTTCTGCGCGGCCCGCGCCGGCCACCAGCCGCCCACACCCGCGGCCAGAACACCCAGCGCGCCGTAAGTCAGCGCGGCCCAGCCGCTCCATTGCAGGCCGGGCGCAACGCCCGTGAAGTAGCCGCCGCCCAGGTCGCCGCCCAGCAGGCGCAGCGCCAGCGCGGCCAGGGCTGTGCCCAGTGCGATGCCCAACGCGCTGCCCGCCAGGCCCAGCAGCAGGGATTCAGCCAATACCAGTTGCAGGCGTTCGCGCCCCGTCAAGCCCAGCACGCCGAGTAACGCGAACTGCTGCGCGCGTTTGGCCACGCTGAGCGAGAGCACCGAGAACACCAGAAACGCGCCGGTAAAAAGCGCCACCAGCGCCAGCACCGTCAGGTTGACCCGGTAGGCGCGCGAGAGGTTGCTCACACGCTCGGCCGCATCGCCAGGGGCGGTGGCGGTGATGCCGGGCGCAAGCTGCAGCGAAGCAATGAAGGCTTGCGGGTCAGCGCCGGCCTTGAGCCGCACATCGATGCGTGAGAGCTGCCCGCCTTTGCCAAAAAGGTCTTGCGCGGCGCCAATGTCCATTACCGCCAGCGGCCCGCCGCCGGCGCCCACGCTGCCCGCCACCTTCGCGGGGCGCAGTTCAAGGCCGCTTTGCAGGCGCAAGCTGTCGCCGCTGAAGAGCTGGCGCGCGGCAGGATTCAAAAACACCATGCCCGGCGCAAAGAGTGCGAAGCGCTCCGTTTGCACACCCTGCAATGACGGCACCGGCATCAGTGCCGGCGCGATAGGCGCCACCGCCAGCACATCCACCCCGATGATGCGCAGGGGCAGCCGCTGCCCTTTGCCGTCCAGGGCATAGGTGCTGACCTCCAGCACCGGGCTGGCCAGGGCGACCTGCGGGTGGCCGGCCACGCGCTGGTACAGGTTCTCGTCAAAGCCGCCCTGCACAGCACGCAGTTCCAGGTCGGGCTGGCCGTTGACGGCGCGCACGGCCTGTGAGAATTCGCTGAGGGCGGAAGCGTTAATAAGCTGCACCGAAAACGCCAGCGCCACACCCAGCATCACGGCCACGACGGCGGCGGCATTACGCCAGGGGTGGTGCTGCAGCTCCCGCCAGGAAAAGCTTGAGAGCAGGGCGCGCATGGGTGGGGTGCGGCGTGCCGGCGTCAGCTTTTGCGGGGCTGGCGCGGCTTGGCGGTTTTGGGCCTGGATGGCTTGGCGGCCCAATCATGCAGCGCGGCATGCAGGCGCTGCAAGACCGGCTCCCACTGGTGGTAGTGCGACTGGCGAAACAGCCGGGTGTGGGGATACCAGGGGCTCTCCTCGCTCTCCAGCATCCAGACCCAGTGCGGGTTCACATCCAGCGGCACCCAACAGGGCTTGCCCAGCGCGCCCGCCAAGTGAGCGGTCGAGGTGCAGACGCTGATGACCAGGTCCAGCTGCGAGATGAAGGCGGCCGAGTCGTTGAAGTCTTCCATCTCCGGCGTCAGGTCAATCAAGGGCAGGCCGGCCTCGCGGGCCTTGGCCACATCGGCTGCGGTGCCGAACTGCAGGTTGTAAAAACTCACGCCCGGCACGTCCGCAAAGCGGGTGTAGGCCTCAATGCCCACGGCGCGCAGCGGGTTGCGCTGGTGCGTGAGGCTGCCGCTCCAGGCCAGGCCCACGCGCAGCTGGCGGTCGTCGGCCAGCTGTTTTTTCCAGTGCGTCGCCCGCGCTGTTGTGGGCTTGAGATAAGGAACCGGCACGGTGAGATCACCGGCGCCCAGGCCCAGGTGCAAAGGCAATGAGAGCAACGGGCAGTGGCAGTCGAAGTCGGCCAGCGGCAGCGGCAAGCTGTCGTCCAGGACGGGTGCGTCCAGCACGCCCTTGAAGCTGGCGTTCAGCAGCGACTGCAGGGGCTTGCCGGCGCTGAACAGCAGGCGCCCGCCTTGTGCATGCACCTGTGCGGCCAGGCGCGGCAGGTAGCGCACGAACTGCAGGATGTCGCCGGCGCCTTGTTCACCCCACACCAGCAGCGTCTTGCCTTCCAGGGACTCGCCTTGCCATCGGGGCTTGGGCAACTCGTTGGGCTGGTGACGCAGTTCAGGCGCGCCGACCCAGCGGGCCTCATGCAGCGGCCAGCCTTCGGCAAAATCACCGCGCAGCAGGCGCTGCATGGCCAGGTTCCAGCGCGCGCCGAAATAGTTTTCGTCCAGGCTGAGTGCGCGCCTGAAGCAGGCCTCGGCCTCCTCCCATTGCTGGTATTCCTTCAGCAGCAGGCCCAGGTTGTTGTGGACGATGGGGTAGCGGGGCGCCTGGGCGGCAGCGGTGCGCAACTGCTCGTGTGCGCCGTCAATGTCAAAGCGTTCTTTCAGCAGCGTGGCGAGGTTCACGCGTGCCAGGGTGTTGTCGGGGCGGGCGGCCACTTCCTGCTGGAACATCGGCAGGGCCTCGCTTTGCCGGCCGGTGTTCATCAAGGCGGCCGCGTAGTTGTTCAGCATGAGCGGAAACTGCGGCGCGTGTGCCAGCAGCGGCTCATACAGCGCTGCCGCCTCCGCGTGGCGGCCGAGTTGCTGCAGGCTGGAGGCCAGGTACAGCTGCACGGCCACATCCTCAGGCCGGCGCTCGGCCAGCAGCGCGATCACCGGCAGGGATTCGGCGTAACGCCTGGCGTCATACAGCACGCCATACCATTCCAGCAGGCCGTCGACGGCCTCCGGCAACAGTTCATGGGCCTGCTTGAAGGCCTGGGCGGCCTCGTCGAGGCGGCCGGTGGCGTGTTCAAGCCGCGCCAGCTCGATCCAGGCCGGGAAAAACTGCGGGTTGAGCTTCAGCGCATGTTCGACCTCGGTGCGGCCTTGCGCGAACTGCTTGCCCATGCGCGCCACCAGCGCCGCAAACACGCGGGCCAATGCGTCATCAGGGCGCTGCAGTAGCACGCTATGCAGCGCGGCTTGCGCGGCCTGCGGCTGCGACTGGTTGATCAGGTGTTGCACGGCGGCCAGGTCCTCGGGGAGGCGGCTGGGCGTGATTTCCAGGGGAGTGGCGGGGGTTTCAGGCATGGCGATGTTGACTATAACTGTCCCTCTGCAATTCGCGGAGAAGGCCCTTCCGCGAGGGAGCCTCGGCTATCATGACCCGCATCCCTGAACAGTCTTATTGAAGAAAGTTTGAGCGCTCCATGCAACTGCCTACCTATGACGACGTGATTGCCGCCGCCGCGCGGATTGAAGGCCACGCGCACCGCACCCCTGTGCTGCAATCGGCCACCGCCGACGCCCGGTGGGGCGCCCAATTTTTCTTCAAATGCGAGAACTTCCAGCGCATGGGCGCCTTCAAGTTTCGCGGCGCCTTCAACGCGCTGTCGAAGTTTGACGCCGCGCAACGAAAAGCCGGTGCGATTGCGTTCTCGTCAGGCAACCATGCACAGGCTGTGGCCCTGTCGGCCCGCATGCTGGGCATGCCGGCTGTCATCGTGATGCCGCAGGACGCGCCTGCCGCCAAGCTGGCCGCCACGCGTGGCTACGGCGCCGAGGTGGTGCTGTATGACCGCTTCACCGAAGACCGCGAGGCCCTGACCAAGGGGCTGGCCGCGGAGCGCGGCATGACGCTGATTCCGCCCTACGACCACCCCGATGTGATTGCGGGCCAGGGCACGGCGGCCAAAGAGCTGCTGGAAGAAACCGGCCCGCTGGACCGCCTCTATATCTGCCTGGGCGGCGGCGGGCTGACCAGCGGCTCGGCGCTGTCTGCGCGGGCGCTGGCGCCACAGTGCAAGGTCTACGGCGTAGAGCCTGAAGCGGGCAACGACGGCCTGCAGTCCCTGCGTGCGGGGCACATCGTGCGCATCGCCACCCCCAAAACCATTGCCGACGGCGCGCAGACCCAGTACCTGGGCGAATACACCTTCGGCATCATCCGCCGCGACGTCGACGACATCTTCACCGTGAGCGATGCGCAACTGGTGGAGGCCATGCGTTTTTTTGCCGAGCGCATGAAGATGGTGGTCGAGCCCACGGGCTGCCTGGCGTTTGCCGCGGCCTGCGCTGCGCTGGAAGGCGGTGCGGGCAAGGGTGAGCGTGTGGGCGTGATCGTCAGCGGCGGCAATGTCGACCTCGCCCGTTACGCCGAGTTGCTGGCCTGACGCCCTTATGGCAGAACGGCAACTTTCGAGTGAAATGATCCAGAGCCTTGCCCCCGCAGACATCGAGGCCATCGAGCGCGCGACGCTGGATGCCGTGCCGCCACAAGCCATGGAGAACGTGGGAGGCTGGCTGCTCGGCCTGGACGCCGGCACGGTGGGCCGCGCGCATAGTGCTGTGCCCCTGAGGCATGACGGTGAGTTTGCCGATGCCGGCGCGGTGGCGCTGATCGAGTCACGCTATGCGGCGCACGGCTTGCGTGCCGTTTTTCGCGTGCCGGTGCTGCCGGCCTTCGCCGGCGTGCACGCCGAACTGGCACAACGCGGCTATGTGCAGACCAAGCCCACTTGCACTTTCACCGGAACCACGGAGGGCATGCGCGCCCTCAAGGTGGAGCGCCGGGAAGAGCGCCAGGCACAGTGGGAGGCCGAATTGCTGGCCGCGCCCGACGACGCCTGGCGCGCCCTGTTCCTCGGGGAGGGATTCGATCCTGCCGACGGCGCCAGCCGCGTGCAGATTCTCGGCCGTGCGCGCGATGCCGCTTTTGCCCGCGTGCGGCTGGCGGGCGATACCGTGGCGGCCGGCATGGGAAGCTACAGCCAGGGTTGGGCCAGCATTCACGGCATGCGCACGCTGGCCCCACATCGCGGCAAAGGCTTGGCCAGCAGCATCCTCATGGCGTTGGCGGCCGAGGCGCAGGCCCGCGGCATTGCGCGGGTGTTCCTGCAAGTGGAACGATCAAATACCGGCGCTCAGGCGCTTTATGCGCGGGCCGGGTTTGTGCATGCCTGGGACTACGCTTACTGGTACCCCCGATCTGCTTGAGCTGCACTCAGGTCTCAGGCAATGCCCGTTGCCGAGAGATGCAGCACCCGGTCGGCCCGGGCCGCAGCCGTTTCCGAATGCGTCACCAGCACGAGAGATGCGCCTTCCTCGCGCGTCTGCGCGATCAGCGCGTCCATCACCAGCGCGGCCGTGGTGGGGTCCAGATTACCGGTGGGCTCGTCGGCCAGCAACAGGCTGGGCCGGTGCACCAGCGCCCGCGCGATCGCCACGCGCTGCAACTGCCCGCCGCTGAGCTGCTGCGGCAGGCGACCGCCCAGCTCGCCCAGGCCCACGGCATCGAGCATGGCCTTCACCCTTGCATCGTCCGGCTGATTGAGCAGCAGCAGCGGAAGCGCCACGTTCTGCGCCACATCCAGGTGCGGCAGCACATGAAAGGCCTGGAACACAAACCCCACATGGCGGCGGCGCAGCAAGGCGCGCGCGTCGTCGCTAAGGGCGCCCAGGTCCTGGCCGTTGAGTTGCACCGAGCCTTCGTCCCAGCTGTCGAGGCCCGCCATGCAGTTGAGCAGCGTGGACTTGCCTACGCCCGATTCACCGACGATGGCGACGAACTCGCCGGGCGCTACGCCGAGCGAGACACCGGCAAAGACGGGCGTGTTGAGGTAGCGTTTGGTGAGATTGCGGACTTGCAGCATCGAACTATCCTAACCCGCACTGAGGAATCTTCTCCGCAGGATACGAATGACAGCGTATCGAGTTTCTTTGATGGTCTTCATCTGCGTAATCTGCGAAATCTGTGGATACAAAATCATCCGCAGATTTCGCAGATTTACGCAGATTGAAAACCGGAGAAAGAAACAGACGAGAAGTAAGCGGCTCACGTTCAAATGAGCGATTTTCAGGGCTGGATAAGCCGCCCGATGGTGTGCAAAACCTGCGCCACGGGCTCATCACCATCGCAGGCGACCACATGGCGCTGCGGCATGGAGCGCAGCCAGGTAATCTGGCGTTTGGCCAGCTGGCGTGTGGCGAAGATGCCCTTGTCGCGCAACTCGCTCATTGGGTAGACGCCGTCGAGAGCCTCCCACGCCTGGCGGTAACCGACGCAGCGCATCGACGGCAGATCGGGATGGAGGTCGCCACGTGCGCGCAAGGCTTTCACTTCCTCCATAAAGCCGGCCGCCAGCATCGCGTCAAAGCGCTGGGCGATGCGTTCATGTAACCAGCTCCGGTCTTCCGGTTCAAGGGAAATAAGGCCTCCAGACCAAGTGGCACCTGCACCTTCAGCTACTTTTTTGATAGCGCCTTGCTGGTGGAAGAACGACAGCGGCTGGCCCGACACGCGAAACACCTCCAGCGCGCGCGAGATGCGCTGCGAGTCGTTGGGGGCCAGACGGCCGGCCGTGGCTGGGTCCACGCGC
Organism: Polaromonas sp.; assembly: GCA_021153985.1. Taxonomy (GTDB): domain Bacteria; phylum Pseudomonadota; class Gammaproteobacteria; order Burkholderiales; family Burkholderiaceae_C; genus Polaromonas. Next base: position 12,287 of record JAJKJM010000176.1, on the reverse strand, counting down.
GCAAGCTCTGCATGCATCGCAGGCCAGCCTTTGGCGGCGGCCTCTTCGGCCAGCGCGGCGCGCGCGGCGGGGTCGGCTTTGGGCATGTCGTCCAGCCCGTCAAACAGCGCCTTGAAGTACAGCATGGTGCCGCCCACCAGTAGCGGCAACTTGCCGCGCGCGGTGATCTCGCCAATGAGGCGATGGGCGTCGGCCACAAACTCGGCGGCGCTGTAGGCCTGCAGCGGGTCGCGGATGTCGATCAGGTGGTGCGGCACGGCGGCAAGTTCATCGGGCGTGGGCTTGGCGGTGCCGATGTCCATGCCGCGGTACACCAGCGCTGAATCCACGCTGATGATTTCAACGTCGTACTGCCGCGCAATGGCCATGGCGGCGGCGGTCTTGCCCGATGCGGTGGGCCCGGCGATGCAGATGTATTGAGCGCTCACGTGCTTTCCGTGCCGGTGTCAGGCTCTGGCGGCGGCCTCGTGGGCCGGTTCGCCGTATTTCTGCACCACGGTCCATGCCGCCGTTGCGATCAGAACGCTCCAGAGCCAGATGCCGTGTGTCAGCGGCCGCACCGTGCCGTCCATGTGGGTGCCGAGCCAGCCGCCCATGGCAAAGGCCACCAGCATCATGAAAAAGCCGTTGAGCGCCGAGGCCGCACCCGCTGCCTGCGGGAAGGGGCCCACCGCGCCGCTCTGGCCGCAAGGCTGGTGCACGCCGTGCGCCAGCATGAAGAGGTAGAAGGGCAGCATGATGGCCCAGACGTTTTGCACGCCGAACCAGGCCAGCACGCCCATGGTGGTGCCGCCCGCGAGGCTCAGGCATGCGGCGATGGCCACGGAGCGCCGTACGCCAAAGCGTGGCAGCAGGCGCCGGCAGATGAAGGTGCCGGCAAGATAGCAGGAGCACATGGAAAACATCACCAGGCCGTAGCCTGTCTTGCTCAGGCCCAGCACCTGGATGAAGACAAACGATGAGGTCGCCAGAAAGGTGAACAGCCCGCCGTAAGAGGCTGCCGTCAAGGCCGAAAAGGCCAGGAAGGTGGGATTGCGCACGATCTGCAGCCAGGTGCGAAACAGCGTCGCCGGTTGCAGGGCGTTGGGGTTTTTGTGCGCCAGGGACTCCTTAAAGCACAGGCCGACCAGCGCCAGCGTGGCGCCGCCGAACACCGCCAGCGCGGCCAGGGCGATGCGCCAGCCATACAGCTGCGACAGCACGCCGCCCAGCGGCGCGCAGATGCAGGCCAGCACGCCCAGGCCGCTCAGGCCCTTGGACATGACGCGGGCGCCTTCCAGAGGGTGGTACAGGTCGCGCACGATGGCGCGCGCGCACATTACCACCGCGCCCATGGCCGCGCCCTGCACGATGCGCCAGACAATGAGCAGCGCCATCGACGGTGCGAACGTGCTGCCGATCGAGGCGAGCGTGTAGGCCGACAGGCCCCATAACAGGATGGGGCGGCGCCCGAAGCGGTCAGACAGCGGGCCCCAGATGAGTTGCGAGGAGCCGAAGGCCAGCAGCAGCGCGCTGAGCGTGAGCTGGGCCTGCGACATCGGCGCACCGAAGCCTTCGGTGAGCGCGGGAAGGGCGGGAAGGTAGAGGTCGGTGGTGACGGGCTGTATGCCGAGCAGCATCGACAGGATCAATACGACCATGCCGGCCGGCATGGCGGGCGCCACGGTCTTCGAAACGGAAACATCCATTCAACTGAGCGTATCAGACAAACGCCGCTGTGGCGGCGCCGCCGCCGCCGGCTTGTTCAGCGCAGGCCCGACTTGTACCGGGCGATGGCTTTGGCCCGGAGGTCTTCGTTGATCTCCGTTTCACTGGCCGCGGATGCAACCGGTGCGGCCGGCGAGGTGTCGGCCGTTGCAGGGGCCTTTGGCGGCAAAGGATCGCTGCTGCGGGGACCGAAAATTTTGGTCTGCGTATAGGCGGCATAGCCGCGCAGGCGCTCGTCCTTGCTTTTTAGCGCCTCCTGAATAACCTCTGTGGCGTACGGCAGGTCGTGCAGGAATTGGTGGACGTTCAGTGAGCGCCCGAACTCCCGCTTCATGGGAATGACCATACGCACCGCGTAGGTCATGAGGTCGGAGTCTGGCGGATTCATGGTGAGCTGCACGGGGGTATTGATCGCCGTGCGCTCAGGCGCCTGAAATCATTTCGCCATGCTGGGCAAGGTCAAGCCCCAGTTGTTCCTCTTCTTGGGTCACACGAAGGCCTGCCAGGGGTTTCACCACCAGCAAAATCAGCCAGGTCATGACGCCTGCATAAGCCGCAACGGCACCGGCCCCCATGAGATTGGTCAGCACAGTAGCGGTGACCGGTGCAATTTCCTTGAGCGCAAAGACCGGCGTCAGGACCGTGCCTATGAAGCCGCCCACGCCATGCAGCGCAAACACGTCGAGTGAGTCGTCGATTCCTGTCGCACGCTTGAAACGGGTCACCGCGAGGAAGCAGCCGATACCTCCCGCCGCGCCCAGCACCGATGCGCCGAGAACGCCGACAAAACCGGATGCCGGTGTGATGGCGACCAGGCCGGCGATGGCGCCTGTTGCCATGCCCAGCACGCTGAATTTGCCGCGCTGGACGTATTCGCACATTCCCCACACGAACGCGCCGACGCAGGCTGCCACCTGGGTGGCCAGCAAGGCGCCTACTGCGCGTGAACTGGCTTCAAAGGCCGAGCCTGCATTAAAGCCAAACCAGCCGGCCCACAACAGCCCCGCGCCGATGATCGTCACCAGCAGGTTGTGCGGCACCATGGGTTCGGTCCCGAAGCCCTTGCGCGGGCCGACTACCTTGGCCGCCACCAGGCCGCTGGCACCCGCGGCGATGTGCACCACCGTGCCGCCCGCAAAGTCCATATGCCCCAGGCTGGCGAGCCAGCCGGTGGGTTGCCAGATCCAGTGCGCCACGGGGGCATAAACCAATATGGTCCAGAAAGCCGCGAAGAAAATGGTGGCGCTCAGGCGCATGCGCTCTACGGTGGCGCCGACGATCAAGGCGAAGGTAATGATGGCAAATGCCAGCTGGAACATGAAAAAAGCGGATTCGGGCACGGTGGGCGCCGAAACGTGTGCGCCGACCTTGGCACCGAGCAGTCCGTCGCTGAGCGCCCGGCTCATGTCCCCGACCCAGGGATTGCCGGGCGTGAATGCGAGCGAATAGGCAATGCCTGCCCATACCAGCGTCACGACCGTTGTTGCGGCAAAGGTATGTGCCACGATGGAGAGGGCGTTTTTGGCCCGCATCATGCCGCTGTAAAAAAGCATGATGCCGGGGATGGTCATCATCAGCACCAGCACAGTCGAGATCAGCATCCAGGCCGTGTCTGCCCCGTTGAATTTTGCAAGCGCCGGCATTGCCGCGGTGGCAGCCGTTTGGGCGTGCAGGGGTGCCGATGCCAGTAGCGGCAGGGCAAGAGCCAGAAAGCGGAAGGCAGGTAGCCTGCGGATTACCAAGGCTTGGCTCATAAAGTCCCCTCTCGATTTTTTAGGCGTTATTCGAAAGGGGATGTTACATCCGGCTACATATACTAAGTAAGTAAAAAATACCTATTTATGAGAACTGTTACCGGAGTTGCGGCCGTATTGTTGTCTTTTGGAGCAAACCGGGGGCTCAAGGTGAGCCGGCCAAAGGTAGCGGGATAACTTCTCGTAGCCTATTTCAGGTCAAAAAGTTGCGCCAGCGCTTCCCGGTACTGAGGTTGCCCGATGAGGTTGGCGTTATGGTGTGAGCCGCCTTCGACCAGCATGAAGAGTTTGGGCTCCGCGGCGGCCTCATAGAGCTTGCGTCCCAGGCCCGGCAGGATCAGCCGGTCTTCGTCACCGTGCACCACCAGCAGCGGCGAGCCGATTTTGCTCACCTTGCGCACGGCCTCAAAGCGCTGCGTGATCAGCAGCGACACCGGCATCCAGCCCCATTGCGGGGAACTGCTCACCACATCGGCGATGGAGGTGAAGGTGCTTTCGACAATGGTGCCGCGCTCGTCGGCCACCTCGGTGGCCAGATTGATGGCGATGGGCCCGCCCAGGGAGTGGCCAAAGATGTAGCGGGGCCGGTTGGGGTAGGTTTTGGCCAGCCAGTCCCAGGCGGCGCGGGCGTCTTCATAGGCGGATTTTTCAGACGGCAGCTCGTTGGTGCTTTTGCCGAAGCCGCGGTAGTCGATGGCCAACACTGAAAAGCCCAGCTCCTGCATGCGGCGCATGCGCGGCGCGGAGCCGGTGACGTTGAAGCGCGCGCCATGCAGGTACAGCATCACCGGGCCCTTGTCGGCATCGGGCCTGTCGCTGGCCACCCAGAGGCCGTGCAGGCGGACCGGCTGCTCGCTGACGGCGGAGGTGAAGTCAATCCAGACGTCGTCCATGCCGACAGCCGCCGCGGCGCCGCCGCTCCAGGTGCGGTCGCTGGGCTGGAAGATCCAGGCGCGCTGTTTTTCGTCGAGGGTGGCGCAACCGGCCAGCAACGCCAGCGCCATGCCAAAGGAGGTGAAAAGGTGCCAGCGTTTCATGGTCATGATTGAGTGAACCCTGTCCAAAAAGTTCTCAGGGGCCGCGTTTTCCCTGACTGTTGCCCGACCAGTAGCAGCTTCGGGCATGCAATTCTCTAGCCCGCACGTCTTCCGGCCGGTCTCCGCGCCGTGAAGTTACGAAAAGCCAGAGGGCGTTAGCGCCCGCGCATAAAGAGCGCGTCCAGCTCTTTGATGCTGACCTGCCGCCAGGTCGGCCGGCCATGGTTGCATTGGTCTGAGCGCTCTGTGGCTTCCATCTGACGCAAGAGGGCGTTCATCTCGTCCATCGTGAGCTTGCGGTTGGCACGCACCGCGCCGTGGCAGGCCATGGTCGACAGCAATTCGTTTTGCGCCCGCTGGATCACGGTGCTGGCGTCGTGCTGGGCCAGTTCCGCCAATACGCTGCGGGCCAGTTCCACCGCATCGCCTTGGGCCAGGCTGGTGGGCACGGCACGCACGGCCAGCGTTTTTGGCGAGAAGGGCGTGATCTCCAGGCCCAGTGTCGCCAGGGTCTGGGCGCTGGCTTCGGCGGTGGCTACTTCCTGCGGGCTGGCGGCAAAGGTGGCAGGAATGAGCAGCGGCTGGCTGGCGATGCTGGCGCCGTCGCCGGCGTCCATCTGTGTTTTCAGGCGCTCATAAACGATGCGCTCATGGGCCGCATGCATGTCGACGATGACCAGGCCCTGGGTGTTTTCGGCCAGCACATAAATGCCCTGCAATTGGGCGATGGCGCGGCCCAACGGCCAGTCGCCGGAAGGAAGGGGCGTGAAGGCGCTGTCACCGCCGTTGACGGCGGGGCTGCTGGCCGCGGTATAGGCATTGGGCATGCCGACGCCTGGAGCAGTGAACGCAGGCGAATCGGTGTTACCTGCTCCGAATCCATTTGAGCCGGGGACCTGCGGCCGCGCCGGCCACATGGCCTCAAAGTCCGAAACCCGGCTGCCGCCGTTTGCTACAAAATTAATAGCTGGCTGCGCCCATCCTGCCTGGGCGAAAGGCCGATTTGACTCTAAAGTCCCGCTGGGCATCTCTGCTGTGGCAGAGGGCGCTGCCGCGGCTGAGCGGGGGACGGCCAGCGCGTTTTCCGTCGCATGGCGCACCGCCTGGTGCACCTCGCGGCTGTCGCGAAAGCGCACCTCGATCTTGGTCGGGTGCACATTCACATCCACACGGGACGGGTCGATCTCGACATACAGCGCATACACCGGCTGGCGGTGGCCGTGCAGCACGTCTTCATAGGCGCTGCGTGCCGCATGCGTGAGCACCTTGTCGCGCACATAGCGGCCGTTAACGTAGGCGAACTGCTGGTCGGCGCGTGAACGGGCGGCGTCCGGGATGCCGGCCACGCCCCACACGCGCACGGCGGGCAAGCCGTCGGCGCGGCGGGCGCTGCTCTCGTAGCTGACGTTGACCGACTGCTCGACAAACTCGCTGCCCAGCACATCGGCCAGGCGCTGCTGGTGGGCCTTGTCGCCCGTGGCGGCGCGCCACTGTTCTACCAGCTTGCCTTCGTGCCAGATGGCGAAGCCCACATCGGGCCGCACCAGCGCGTGGCGGCGCACCGCCTCGATGCAGTGGGCCAGCTCGGTGGCGTCGGTTTTCAAAAATTTACGGCGCGCCGGCGTGGCGTAAAACAGTTCACGCACTTCCACGCTGGTGCCTCGGCTGCGCGGCGCGGGCTTGAGTTCGCCGGTGCGTCCGTCGAGTTGCCAGGCGTGTTCATCGGCGGCGGTCCTGGACAGCAGGCTCATGTCCGCAATCGAATTGATGGCGGCCAGCGCTTCACCCCGAAAACCCATGGTGCCCACGGCTTCAAGGTCTTGCAGCGAGGCGATCTTGCTGGTGGCATGGCGGCGCAGCGCCACCGGCAGTTCTTCGCGCGGAATGCCAAAGCCGTCGTCTTCCACCAGGATCAGGCGCACGCCGCCGGCCAGCAGGCGCACCGTCACTTGCGTGGCGCCGGCATCCAGCGCGTTGTCGACCAGTTCGCGCACGACCGAGGCCGGGCGCTCCACCACCTCGCCCGCGGCAATCTGGCTGATCAGTTCGTCGGGAAGCTCGCGGATAGGGCGGCGGGTGGTCGAGGAGGTCATTGCTGGGGATTTTAGAGCTTCGCCCCTTTTACCGATGAACAACATGGCAGAGCCTGATCGCCGGCACGGGCTTGAAGAACGAAGTTGTAATTTTCTGCTGGCCGTGCCGTTGTACCGTTGTGTCACGGTCTGTTGTGGGGGTTTCATACCTGTCAAAATCGGCCGTATGGAACTAGCTACCTTTCTCATCGATTTCATCCTTCACGTCGACAAGCACCTGGAGGCCTTCGTCACCAGCTACGGCGCCTGGGTCTACGCGCTCTTGTTCATTATTATTTTTGTCGAAACCGGCGTGGTGGTCATGCCCTTTCTGCCGGGTGACTCGCTGCTGTTTGTAGTGGGTGCGATGTGCGGCGTGGGGCTGATGAGCTATCCGCTGTCGGTGGGCCTGCTGTTTGCCGCCGCTGTGCTGGGCAACCAGTCCAACTACACCATCGGCCATTATTTCGGTCCCAAGGTGTTCCAGTGGGAAGACTCGAAGTTCTTCAACAAGAAGGCGTTCAACCAGGCGCATGCGTTTTATGAGCGCTATGGAGGCATCACCATCGTGGCTGCGCGCTTCATGCCTTTTCTGCGTACCTTCGCTCCCTTTGTGGCCGGGGTATCGCAAATGACACGCAGCAAGTTCACGCTGTACGACGTCGCGGGCGGCGCGCTGTGGGTGGGCGGCATCGTGACAGTGGGTTACTTCTTCGGCAACATTCCTTTTGTCAAAACCCACCTCGACAAAATTATCTGGGCCATGATCTTCATTCCCGGCCTGATTGTGATTTTTGGCGCCTGGAAGGCCAGGCGCAAGTCGATGTCGTCCGCTTCCTCCGTCTGAAGTTCACCGGGGAAAGCAGGGAAGGCAGGGCAGAAAACCCGCGCTGAGACGGGTAAACCCCGAATGCCGGAAATTAATAAGTAAGCGTATGATTTATCCCGCATCCCACTTTCTGTGCGAGGACCCATGAACGCGCCGCCCCTTTCAAGCACCGAGCTTTCCCGCTGGACCCAGCCCGGCTCCAGCCGCGTCCCTTTCTGGGCCTACACGGACGCCCAGCTTTACCAGCGCGAGCTGGAAAAAATCTTCTATGGCGCGCACTGGTGCTACGTGGGCCTTGAGGCAGAGATTCCGAACGTGGGCGATTACAGGCTCACCCATGTGGGCGAGCGCCAGGTGCTGATGGTGCGCGACCGCATTGCGCCTAAGGACCGCGCCACCGACCACGGCATACGCGTGGTCGAAAACCGCTGCGCCCACCGCGGCGTGCGTTTTTGCCAGAACCCGCAAGGCAATGCCCGCAGCTTTGTGTGCCCGTATCACCAGTGGACGTACAAACTCAACGGCGACCTGGCGGGTTTGCCCTTCAAGGACGGCGTGAAAGAAGCCGATTGCGTCAACGGCGGCATGCCGGAGGGTTTTGACCTGAAGGACCACGGCCTGACCAAGCTGCGCGTGGCGGTGCTGCACGGTCTGGTGTTTGCCACCTTCAGCGAAGATACCGAGCCGCTCGAAGACTACCTGGGCCCGCAGGTCATGCCGTGGCTGGACCGCGTTTTCAAAGGCCCGGAAGGCCCACGCAAGCTGACCCTGCTGGGCTACAACCGCCAGCGCATTCCGGGCAACTGGAAGCTGATGATGGAAAACATCAAGGACCCTTATCACCCGGGCCTGCTGCACACCTGGTTCGTCACCTTCGGCTTGTGGCGCGCCGACCAGAAGAGCCGCATGGTGATGGACGGAGAAGGCCGCCACGCGGTGATGATTTCGCGCCGCAATGAAGGCGGACAGAACGCCGCCGTGACTGAAGGCGTGACCTCGTTCAAGGCCAATATGGCCCTGCATGATGACCGCCTGCTGGACGTGGTGCCCGAACCCTGGTGGAAAGTGCCTGACCCTTCCAACCCGGGCAGCGACATCATGCCTACCGTCACCATGATCACGCTGTTTCCCAGCCTCATCATCCAGCAGCAGGTCAATTCGCTGAGCACCCGCCACATCGTGCCGCGCGGCCAGGGCGAGTTTGATTTCATCTGGACGCATTTCGGCTTTGCCGACGACACGCCCGAGATGACGCAGCGCCGGCTGCGCCAGGCCAACCTGTTCGGCCCAGCGGGTTTTGTGAGTGCCGACGACGGCGAAGTGATCGAATTCAGCCAGGCCGGCTTTACGCAGGCGGGCGACAGCGGCTCCACCTTGTGCGAGCTGGGCGGCACCGGCACCGAGATGACCGAGCACATGGTCACCGAAACCTTGATCCGCAGCATGTATGGCTACTGGAAGAAAGTCATGGGCCTATGACGGCAAGCGAACAAGGGCTGCAGCGCCTGATGCTGCAACAAGAGGTGGACCAGCTTAACGCGGCCTATGCGGCGGCGCTGGACGAAAAGCGTTTTGAAGAGTGGCCCGAATTTTTTGTGGAAGACGGCCGCTACAAGGTGCAAGCCCGCGAGAACTTCGACCGGGGCCTGCCGCTGGCCCTGATGGCGCTGGAAAGCCAAGGCATGATGAAAGACCGGGTGTATGGCGTTACGCAGACGATCTATCACGGGCCGTACTACATGCGCCACATCATCAGCCCGGCGCGCATTGTTTCGTTGAACGGGGATGTCGTCTGTGCCGAAGCGAACTATGCGGTTTTCCGGACCAAGCCGGGCGGCGTGAGCGAGGTCTACAACGTAGGCCGCTATATCGACGAGCTCATCAAAAAAGACGGCTCACTGAAATTCAGGAGCCGTCTTTGTGTGTATGACAGCGAGATGATCCTCAACTCGCTGATCTATCCGGTGTAGCGCCCGCCTTTGGCGAACACCCCGGTTGCGCGATCAGCGCTTCTTGCCGACCTCGTTACCGATCAGCGCACCTGCTGCGGCGCCGCCTACGGTGCCCAGCGTGCTGCCGAACACGGCATTGCCCACCAGGCCGCCGGCCACAGCGCCAACGCCGGTGCCGATTTGTGCGTTTGTCGGGTTGGTGCTGCAACCGCCGAGGCCGATGAGTGCCGCTGCTGCTGCGGTCGACAAGATAAGTTTCGTGTTCATGGTTTTTACCTTTACTAAGAGTTCAGGCGCTTGCTGTTGACATTCACACTGTGGTGTTGGGATGTCCCGGCTTTGCCTGTGACCTCAATGTAGGGGCAGCGCGGCCCAGGAGGTGTAGGAGAAGGTCGCCGCGAACTGTCGGCCCTATGGGGCCTTTTGCGGTAATCCTCTGCGGATTCTTGCAGGGGCAGACCGGTTTTTTGCAGCCTGAAGTGCTACAGGTGTGTTTGTCTGTTGGGCAAGGGAAACAGACCTTACACCGCGCGGTTGCGCGCCAGCGGCGGATTGCGCGCGAAGTAACGCGAGATGCCACGCATCAGCGCGTCCGCCAGCTGGATCTGGTAGGCCTCGCTGCGCAGCCTGGCTTCCTCGTCGGGGTTGCTGATGAAGGCGGTCTCTACCAGTACGCTGGGAATGTCGGGCGCCTTGAGCACCGCGAAGCCGGCTTGCTCCACCTTCGGCTTGTGCAACTTGCCGACATTGCCGATCTCGCCCAGCATGGCGCTGCCCAGCTTCAGGCTGTCGTTGATTTGCGCGGTGGTGCTCATGTCCAGCAGGGCCTTTTGCACTTGCGCGTCTTTGGCCTTGACGTTGATGCCACCCACCAGGTCGGCTGAATTTTCCTTGTCGGCAATCCAGCGTGCGGCGCTGCTGGACGCACCCTTTTCGCTGAGCGCAAACACGCTGGCGCCTTGCGGGCGTGCCGTGAAGAAGGCGTCGGCATGGATGCTGATGAAGAGGTCGGCCTGCACACGCCGCGCCTTTTGCACGCGAACGTGCAGCGGCACAAAAAAATCGGCATCGCGCGTGAGGTAGGCGCGCATATTGGGCTGCTGGTTGATGCGGTCGCGCAGGCGGTGTGCGATTTGCAGCACCACATCTTTCTCGCGTGTGCCGCCGGGGCCGACAGCGCCGGGGTCTTCACCGCCGTGGCCGGGGTCAAGTGCCACGATGACGAGGCGGTCGGTCTTGCCCTTTGCGAGGGGCGGCGCCTCGGGTGCGGGTTTGGCGCCCGGGATGGCAGGGTTTGGGGCCGGCGTGGGGGTTTTGTCTTTTTCTTTTTCGGCGACGACGGCCGGCGGCGGCTTGCTGCCCTCGGGCTTGCCCGACTGTTTGGCGATCAGGTCGGCGATCGGGTCGCTGCCGGGTGTGGCTGCAGGGGTGCCTGTCTGCTTGTCTGCCAGCTTCTCGGCGATCAAGGCCTCCAGCGGGTCGGCGACCTGCGTCGGGTAAAGGTCAAACACCAGCCGGTACTGGTAGGCCGCCACAGGGGGCAGGGTGAACACCTGCGGAAGAATGGCTTGCTTCAGATCGATCACCAGCCGCACCACGCCGGGCGCATTTTGCCCGACCCGTATGCCGGAGATGTTCGGGTCGTCGGACCTCACCTTGGCCACCAGTTCACGCAGCGCCGGGATCAGGTCTATGCCTTCGATGTCGACGGCCAGCCGCGGAGGCTCGGCGACAAAGAACTGGCGCGCCTTGATTTCACCGTCGGATTCGATGGTGAGCCGCGTGTAATCCTTGGAAGGCCAGACGCGCACCGCCACGATGGTGGCGCCGCGCGCAATGTGCTGCACACCCAGCAGCAGCACCACGCTGCCCATTTGCAGGGCGCTTCGGCGGTTGATGGAGCGGCGCGTCATGCCAGCAGTTCCGCGCCGGTGGGCGTGCGGGCCGTCAGGGTGACCGTGCGGCCGTCGTCCGGCAGGACTTCCAGGTGCAGCAGCAGGTCAGGCTGCGGCAGGTGCGGGCCCGCCTTTTCCGGCCATTCCACCAGCTTGAGGCCGGTGCTGGCAAAAATGTCGCGAAGCCCGGCTTCTTCCCACTCGCGCGGGTCGTTGAAGCGATAAAAATCAAAGTGCCAGATGTTCATCTCCGGCAGAGTGTAGGGCTCCACCACCGCGTAGGTGGGGCTTTTGATGCGGCCCTCAACGCCCAGGCTCTTGAGCAAGTGGCGCACAAAGGTGGTCTTGCCGGCGCCCAGATCGCCCTGCAGCTCAATGAGCGCGCGCCCGATGGCGGGGCGGCGGGCCAGCGCCTGCGCAAACGCTTGCGTGGCCGCCTCATCGGGCCAGGCAATGTTTTTTACAATGAGCGGGTGTCCGCCAGCAACTCTTTGAGCAGTCATCAATTCGTTTCTCAAATTCAAACTTGGGCGCGCGAGCTTGGATTTTCGCAAATTGGCATAGCCGGTGTCGATTTATCGTCAGCTGAGCCCGGATTATCGGCCTGGCTGGCGGCGGGCTTTCATGGTGACATGCATTACATGGCCTCGCACGGCCTCAAACGTGCGCGGCCGGCCGAGCTGATTCCCGGCACGGTGAGCGTCATCACGGCGCGCATGGACTACCTGCCGGCCTCTACCGTTGCCGCGCCGGGCGAGTGGCAGGCATTGGAGTTCAGCCGCCTGCAGCGGCCCGCCGAAGGGATTGTGTCAGTCTATGCACGCGGCCGGGACTATCACAAGATATTGCGCGGCCGCCTGCAAAAGCTCAGCGAGCGCATCTCCGGCCATGTAGGGCAACTGGGCCACCGCGCGTTCACCGATTCAGCCCCCGTGCTGGAAGCCGAGCTGGCCGCGCGCAGTGGCCAGGGCTGGCGCGGCAAACACACGCTGCTGCTGAACCGCGAAGCGGGTTCGATGTTTTTCCTGGGCGAGATTTATG